>NZ_AP017928.1:1597115-1916538 GCF_003584645.1 Methylocaldum marinum | reverse complement strand
CCGAGATTTTTGGCCGACTGTGTTTTGTGCAGCAAACGCAGCGCCATTTCGCTCTCGATACCGAGCAAGCGGGAGAATCGTTCGCAATAGGGACGAAACTCGTCGCGGGCGAACGCCTCGGGGAATGACTGCTTGAGCTTTCGGATGTCGAAGTTGGATTGGCCGAAGTCCTCCAACTCGCGCAGGTCAAAGGCCCGCTCCAGGACAAGGTAGTGGCGTTTGACGTCTGTGTTTCCATTTGCATTACCACGCAGCCAAAACACCTGAACAAGCACCACAAACTGGCCCAATGCGTTCTGGTAAGTCAGTGCCAAGGCTGACCACGTTGTCCCCGAGCGCAAGTAACGGGTGGCGATCTCACCTGAATCTCCATCCTTCTGTTCGGCCCATGCACCACGTACGTAGGAGACGAGGTTTCGGTCACGACCGCTGCGGTCAGCCTCGCGCGCGGCAGCGTTGAAGTCGATCCAGCGAGGTGGCACCAGCAACGCCGAAAAAGCGTCGAGAAGAGTCGATTTCCCAGCCCCCGATCGACCGACAAACAGAAAGCCTCGTTCGCTGATCGGTACGTCATGCAGGCCAGAAAAAGTGCCCCAGTTGTAGACCTGCAGGCGAGCCATCCGGAACTGTTCCCGGGCGAACAAGGAGGCGGTTTGGGGTTCCGAGATCATTGGTCGGCCTCCTCATCAGGCTCAGTCTGAGCCAGTTGCCCTGGCGTCTCTCCGGCAGCCATGCGCTGATACAAGTGGGTAAGAGCTTGTATTTCCTCTGCTGAGAAGAGGAGCTTCAACGTGGGCGAAATCTCGAAGCGATCCTCACTCGAGCGAATTTTCTGGAGGATGCTGTGCTTCTTGATCTTCTCGATGGATGCATGAACCCGTTTCGCGAATCCCGCGCGGTCGGTGTTGGAAGCTCGCTCATAGAGGGTAAGAAACTCCATCATCTCGTCCGTCGATACCACGGCACGGTCGCCCTGCGAGTCTGCCTGGGTCAATCGCTGGCGAAGGTGGAGCAGCAGAATGGAGTCAATGAAGGTCAGCTGCGCGCGACGCAGCAGAAGTGGCACTTCGAGGTCGCCGGTATCTGCCTGGCGGGTGAAGGCAACTTGTACGTCCCGGTCGATGACTAGTTCGAGAAACAGTTCGGCAAGGCGCCGACGTATCACCGCTTCGTCTCGCACTAGTATCGGCCAGAGTTTTGGATGTCGACGTCCGTCGAGCGAAGGTCCCGCAAGTAGCTGCACCAGGGCGCGCCGGGTATCCAGCGCCAACTCGCCGCTGTCACCCATGAAAAGATGGGCGGCAGATTCCTGCGCAGGATCTGGTGCTTGTGCTTCGGCTGGCATCGCCGTTTCGTCGTTCTCAGACCAGTTCATTGGCCCGCTCCCTCAAAAAGAAGATCTTTGGAATTCGGGCGCTACGAAGCTCGTCGTCGCCTCCAACCCAGCCTACGGTTTCGCTATGGTCGGCTTTGAAACCATGCCGACTGCCCAATGCAAGCAGGCCGACGACGCTGCCCAAACCCTGTGCAGCGGGGAACTGCTCCAGCACTTCAGCAATGGATGCCTGGGACCGTTGCTCCAGGACAGCCAGGACGTTGGCCTTCAATGTTCGGAAGTCGATCTCGGATTGGGCGACCAGTTCGCTGACAGACTCCAGGTCGATTGGTGGGGCGTCACCTTCCGCCATTTGACCGGGCAAGGCTTGTAGGGATGGGTCGTACAGCACCCATTGAGACAAGGAGCGCAAACGGCTGCTCGTGAGCTCAAGCGTGTACTGTAGGGTTTCTGTGGCCCTGACTTCGTCCTTCAGAGCGAGTGCTGCTCGCTGAGCGTCTTTCAGAAGGTGATTGAGTCGGCGTTGCTCGAGGTATTCACGGCTCTGGACGAAATGCTTCAGGCTGCGGGCAAACGTCTGGAGCACTTCGTGGACCATGCCGCCCTGCTCAAGAAGGGTTCGTGTCAGCCGAAGTAGGAATCGGCGCTCCTTGGCTTCGAGCTGACCTACAAACTCCCGCGACATGACGCTATCGAGAGCCTGATCAAGTGTGGCGGCCTGCTGTGGGTCCGTTAGCAATCGCCAGAAAGCAGCGAAAGTTCTTCCCGCGTCGCTTTCTGAAATCAGGTCGATTCCGGCAAACAGCGAATCCAGCACGTCGCCCCGATTGCCATCGTTGTCCATGATGCGTTCACGGAGATCTCGATTTAGCTGATCGAACTGGTCGCGGACACGACGGAAATCACCCGCAAGATCGTCGGCCAGCGTGATGATTTCGCGCGTACGCTCCAACGCCGTTGCATGGGGCAGCACGCGCATCTGCCCCTTCTGGATGGCGTCTATCTCCTTGTCGATTCGGGCTTGCTCTGCCATGAGCCGGTCGATGCGGCGGAATTTATCGGTGTCGGTGTCCTCTGCAAGCCGGGCCAGCGCCTCGATAACAAGCGTCAGGCGGCTTTCGGTCGCGGCTGAGTGCGGCTGCTCCAGGCCAGAGACAAATCGGATGGCTTCGACGGAGGCCGTGGAGAGTTCATATTCCTCCTCTGAAGCCCCAGCCGGGAAGCGTCGCTCCAAGTACCCATCGGCAAGCCAGCTGGCGACATACGCTTGTGCGGTTTGGGGAAAGTCTTCGCCATGTGCGCGCAGCTCTTCCAGATCCCTTGCGATTCGTTCGTGAAAAATGGAGGCAGGAAGGCTCCGCTCGCTCTCGTAGAGATGGGCTTGGAGCAGGCCAATGACGGTAGGTCCAGTGTTCGAGGCAAGCAGGCGCCACAACGGTTGCGCCCGCATGCGCCGGTAGGTCGCGATGGCTTTGTCTGCTTTCACTCCCGTGCTCCAAAGTGGCGGGTCACTACCATGTGGTTATCACAAGACGACGTACACACAAATCAAAATAGAGTCATGGACAGATTCTAGGGCAGACCATATACTTTCCGCAATAACCCGTACAAGCATTCGCTAACCCGAACGAGCCAGCCAGGATGTCGAACGAACAGCTTGCAGATCTAACCCAGCCACAACGCGACCGGCTCGCGTTTGTGGAGTTGCGCGTGCGCTTCATTGGGGAGATACGCCGTCAGGACTTGGTCACGCGGTTTGGCATCCAGTCCGCCGCCGCATCTAGGGATCTGGCGCTGTACAAGGAGTTGGCCCCGGGCAACATCAACTACGACCCCAAGGGCAAGTCCTACGTCCTGGGGCCGGACTTCCGGCCCGTATTCGACTTTCCCCCAGAGCGGGTGCTGTCGTGGCTGACCCAGGGCTTTGGCGATGGTGAGCCGATGCGGCTCAAGGCGTGGGTAGCCAGCGAGAGCCCGTCACGGCTCACGCATCCGGATCTGGATGTGCTGGCGAGCGTGACCCGTGCGATCCACCAGGAGTGTCCGCTCGGCATCGAGTACCACTCCATCTCCAGTGGCCGCACCGAGCGGGAGATCGTCCCGTTCGCGCTGATCGACAACGGCCTCCGTTGGCACGTTCGCGCCTTCGACCGGAAATCCCAAGAGTTCCGGGATTTCGTCATCACCCGGATCAAGCGCCCGGTGGTGCTCAAGGGGCAGCCAGTGGCGCCCCACGAGATGAGCGATCAGGACATTCAGTGGACCCGGATCGTCGAGCTGGAGCTGGTGCCGCACCCGGATCAACCCCGGCCGGAGATCACCGAGATGGATTACGGCATGCGCGACGGCGTGCTGCGGATGAATCTGCGCGCTTCTACTGTCGGATACATCCTGCGCAAATGGAGTGTGGACTGTTCCCCGGACCACAGCCTGCGCGGCCATGAATACCGGCTTTGGTTGAAAGACCACCTTGCTATTTACGGTGTGCGTAGCGCCGTTTTGGCGCCGGGCTTTGCGCAGACGAATGCAAAAGCGTCGATAGATGACTGAACGGGAGCGACCATGAAGTTGATCCACAACACCGGCGCAGACCGAGTCATCGATCTGATCCGGCCGCATCTCAAGCACGGCAATCAGCTCGGCTGCGTGACGCCCTCGTTTTCTCTCTACGCCTTCGCTGAAATGCGCGAAGCGCTGTCAGTCCTTGATCGGGTCCAGTTGATCCTGTCTCCTGACGACGGGGCGCTCGAGTTCCTCGGCGCGGAGGGCGATCGTGCCGCACGCAATCGCTTGCAAGCGCGATGGTTGGCCAATCAATGTGCGAATTGGATAAGTCGGAAGGTGGACCTTCGGCGGGCGCTGGGACCGGTGCCACAAGGCGCTGTGGTCATGCGCACGCCTGACGCCACACCTGAGCAAGTGGTACTTGGATCGCTTGCCTTCAGTACCGCCGGCCTTGGACTAACGCCCGGTAACCCATTGAGCCTGATCCAGGCATCTGAATCCGCCGACGAGGCAGCCCAACTCGCCCGGTGGTTCGATCAACAGTGGGCGAGCCTGCAAGGGCAGTCGGGGGAATCAACAAGCGGCCGAGACGCACTGATCAGCGCCTTGCAGGCCATTGGCGAGCACCGCGATCCGTTCACCGTCTACACACTGATATTGCATCACCTGTTTCGTGATAGCGGTGACGAGATGGACGAGGACCGAATCGTCAAGTCCGCTACCGGCATCCGCAATACCGTGGTGTGGAAGAAGCTGTTCAAGTTCCAACGTGATGGCGTAGTGGGCGCCATCGACAAGCTGAACCGCTTCGGTGGCTGCATCATCGCGGACAGCGTCGGCCTCGGTAAGACCTTCGAAGCCCTGGCGATCATCAAATACCACGAGCTGCGCAACGATCGTGTTCTGGTGCTGGCGCCCAAGCGTCTGCGCGACAACTGGACGCTCTACAAGGCCAACGACAAGCGCAACATTCTCGCGGCGGACCGCTTCAACTACGATGTCCTGAACCACACCGATCTGTCACGGGACGGCGGCACCTCCGGCGACATCGATCTGTCGCACGTGAACTGGGGCAACTACGACCTGGTGGTGATCGACGAGTCGCACAACTTCCGCAACAAGGCGACACACAAGGGCAAGGAGTCGCGCTACGACCGGCTCATGCGTCGGATCATCAAGGAAGGGGTCAAGACCCGCGTCCTCATGCTGTCGGCCACGCCGGTCAACAACCGGCTTGCAGACTTGCGCAATCAGATCGCCTTTGTCACCGAAGGCGATGACACGGCCTTGCTGGAGCACGGCATCGCCAGTATCGAGTCGACCACCCGCAAAGCCCAGGCCCAGTTCAACCGCTGGTTGGCGATGGATGAGTCCGAAAAAACGCCTTCGAAGCTGGTTGAAATGTTGGGTTTCGACTATTTCACGCTGCTGGATCACCTCACCATTGCCCGCTCGCGGCGGCACATCGAGAAATACTATGGCACCAGTGAGACTGGCCGTTTCCCGAATCGGCTTCCGCCAATCAACATCAAAGCGGATGTTGACCTCGCCGGCGAATTCCGCGCCATCCGCGACATCAATCTGGAAATCCGCCGCCTCACTCTGGCCAGTTATGCGCCCCTGCGCTATGTCCTGCCACACAAGCAGGCGGCTTATGACGCCAAGTACAGCACTCAGGTCCGCGGCGGCGAGGGCTTCTTCCGCCAGGTGGACCGCGAAGAGAGCCTGATTCACCTGCTTCGCGTCAATGTGCTCAAGCGCATGGAAAGCGCAGTGTCCTCCTTCGCGCTGACGGTCCAAAGGCAGCTCGGGGATGTGGAAGCCACGCTGGCCCATATTGAATCGCACACACACGAGCTCGAAGAAATCGACATTGCCGATGTAGACATAGACGATCCGGCTTTTGAGGCGCTGCTCGTCGGGCGCAAGGTCAAGGTGTTGCTCGGTGACGTTGACCTGATTCGCTGGAAGCAGGATTTGATCGAGGATCGCAACCGGCTGGCCACACTGCTGGCGGCGGCGAAACAAGTCGATGTCACCCGTGACGCAAAACTGGCCGCACTGCGCCAGATGATCGAAGACAAGTGCCGCCACCCCATCAACACACTGGATGGCAAGAGCAACCAGAAAATCATCGTCTTCACTGCCTTCTCGGACACTGCGCACTATCTCTACGAGCAGCTCGCTCCCTGGGCCAAAAGCACGCTGGGCATTGACGCCGCGCTAGTAACTGGCAGCGCCGGCATTCAGACCACCGTGCCCGGCTTGCGTAAGAGCATGAGCGGCGTGTTGTCGGCGTTCGCCCCGCGTGCCAAGGAGCGCCCCGAAGAGCTCGCTGCTGAAGGCGAGATCGATTTGCTCATTGCCACCGATTGCATTTCCGAAGGCCAGAACCTGCAAGACTGCGACTGGCTGATCAACTACGACATCCACTGGAACCCGGTGCGCATCATCCAGCGCTTCGGCCGGATCGACCGTATTGGCTCACCCAACCAGTGCATCCAGCTGGTCAACTTCTGGCCGAACATGGAGCTGGAGGAATACATCAACCTGGAGCAGCGCGTCAGCGGCCGCATGGTGCTGCTCGACATCTCCGCCACGGGTGAGGAGAACCTCATCGAGCAGCAATCCGGCAACCCGATGAACGATCTCGAGTACCGGCGCAAGCAACTGCTCAAATTGCAGGACACGGTCATCGACATGGAGGATCTGTCCACCGGGGTGTCGATTACCGACCTGACCCTGACCGACTTCCGCATCGATCTGGCTCAGTACCTGAAGGCGCACCCCGGCAAACTCGACACCCAGCCGCTCGGCGCCTATGCCGTCACGACCACCCTGGATGCGGATATTCCGCCGGGCGCGATCTTTTGCCTGCAAGCCTGTGGTCCGGCGGCCAACAAAGCCAAAGAGTCTGACTACCCCTTGGCACCGCATTACCTCGTTCATGTCGGTGACGACGGCGCCGTATTGCTGCCTTACCCCCAGGCCAAGCACATCCTCGATCGCCTCAAGCGTCTGGCGCTCGGGCGCGAAGCTCCCGACACGGGCGCCTGTGCCCGGTTCGACAAGGCGACGAGGCAGGGGGAAGACATGCGTCATGCCCAGAAGCTGCTTGCCTCAGCGGTCGCTTCGGTCGCTGGCAAGAACGAGGAACGCGCCGTCGCCAGCTTGTTCACGCCGGGTGGCACCCACGCCATCAAAGGTGAGTTCGCCGGCAGCAATGACTTCGAGGTGGTGGCGTTTATGGTGATCCTGCCGGAGAGCGAGACGCCATGACGGTCAGCCCCGCATCAACCCTTTCGGCGCAAACCCTTATCCACGCCTTGCGCTTGCCCGAGAGTTGCCGGGTGGATCAGCGCGTCCCCAAGAAATTGCTGCTGGAGAATGGTGCTGCCACGGCGGCAGACAAGCGCTTGATCACGGAGGCCATCGAAGAGATCCAATGGATCGCTGCGCTCAAGCCCAACACCATCGGTGTGCCCGACTACCGGGATACGCTGCGTGAGTACCTGGAGATCGCTGTGCTGGCAGTGACTGTGCGGGGTGTCGTTAAACCTGCAAGTCACTCGCGGCTCGCCGAGCTGTTACACCGAGCCGTGCCTTATCCGGTGCTGCTGCTGGTAGCACCACAGATGGGAGGGCAATCGTTGACCCTGTCGCTGGCCCACAAACGCTGGGCACAGAACGAGGCCGCCAAAGTAGTGCTCGACGGCAGCCCAATATCAGTAACGGTAGCGGTGCCAACATCAAACACAGCGTCGACCTCGCTGTCCGATGGCCATGTTTCCGGTTCCTCTCACCTCGATCCCACGGCCGTTGCCGATGTGGAGAATGCGTTCATCCAGTCGCTGTCAGTCACGCGCCAACCCCAGGCTACGCTGCACGCCCTCTATCAAGGCTGGGTAGATTGCGTGCAGGCATTGCTCGCCGCTCGGCTGACGGGCAGCTACCAAGTCCCGACAACCCCGGAACAGGCCGCAAAGCGTCGGCGGGCCCTGGCTAATTGTGAACGGCTTGAGGCCGAGGTCAGCCGCCTTCGGGCGCAAGCGGCAAAAGAAAAACAACTGGCACGTCAGGTCGAATTGAACCTGAGGCTCAAGCGCGTGCAGGCCGAACTGGCGGCCGCAGGGGGGGATCTGTGACTCCACGCCAGCAAATCTATGCCCGGCCGGTCTTGTGCTGTAGGCAGGCATTGCCTATACTTCCAATCAATACACCCGCCAAGCCTATGGCTGCCTCGGCAGACACGCTCAAATCGTGCGGGTTTTTTATTGCCTATAGAAAGCGGGTGGTGGGATGAAGCCATTCACCAAACCCGCCACCACCGTTGCCGAACAGCTGGCCCTGCTTAAAGCGCGTGGCCTGATCATCCGCGATGAAGTTCGAGCAGCACACTTTCTCGAGGCCGTCAGCTTTTTCCGTCTTACCCCCTACATGCGGCCATTTCAGGTGGCGGATAACCCAGATCATGCGTTTCTGGCCGGTACCGGCTTTCGACAGCTCAGTCAATTGTACGACTTCGACCGCCGCCTGCGACTGTTGGTGATGGATGCCATAGAACGGGCTGAAGTCGCGGCCAGAGCGGCTATTTCCAACCACATGGGGCCAGCGCACGGCGCCCACTGGTATCTGCGGCGTGACCTGTTTAAAACCCACTACGACTATCCCCGCTTATTGAGCACGATCGAGAGCGCACAACAAAAAGCCCGGCAGGACTACCAGCGCGAGGTGGAGCGTATCGACCGGCTCGCCCCTGCCGACGCGGCGCGTAAAACGGCATTAAAGCAACGGCGTGCCCAAGAAAGCTACGCCCGTCACTATGCCCTGACCTATAACACACCCGCCCTGATGCCCGGCTGGGCCATGCTCGAAGAGTTGAGCCTGGGTGAACTGTCTCATCTGTACCAGGGGCTGGCTAAGGATAGCGACCGCAAGGCGATTGGCCATCGTTTGGCAACACCAGCCCCCTTGCTGGATTCCTGGCTGCATACCCTGACCGTGGTGCGTAACATCTGCGCCCACCATGCCCGGCTGTGGAACCGTGAGCTGGGCATCAAGCCCGAGCAGCCAAAACAGGCGAACTTCCCTTGGCCGGGCTACCTGCATCGGGGCAGCCAACACACCCGCATTGCCGTGGTGCTGGCCATATTGCACCACCTGATGCAGCAGGCCAGCCCGCATACCCGCTGGCACCAGCGTTTAGCCGAGCTACTGAATGAATTCCCGGAAACACCCAAACAGGCGATGGGCCTGCCGGACAACTGGCAGGCAGACGCCTTTTGGCAGACTGATTAAGGAACCATCATGAAAAAAATCGACATCAACAGTCCCGAGGCCCAGTCCGCCGACCTGGTGGCGGGCAATATCGAGCAGCTCAAGGCCCTGTTCCCGGAACTCATTACGGAAGGCCCGAACGGAACGGCGGTGAACGTGGATGTGCTCAAGGCGCTGGTGGGTGACCAGACCGTTACCGATGCCGACGAAAAATACGGCCTCAACTGGCACGGCAAGCGCCGCGCCCGGCAATTGGCGCTGACACCGAGCACCGGCACCCTGCGCCCCTGCCCGGATGAGAGTGTGGATTGGGACACCACCCGGAACCTGATGATCGAGGGTGACAACCTCGAAGTGCTCAAGCTGCTGCAGAAAAGCTATGCCGGCAAAGTGAAGCTGATCTATATCGACCCGCCGTACAACACCGGCAAGGACTTTGTGTATCCGGATAACTTCCAGGACAACATCAGGAACTATCTGGAGCTGACCGGGCAGGTGGAAGGCGGACAGAAGATTAGCAGCAATAGCGAGGCCAGCGGGCGGTTTCATACCGACTGGCTGAATATGATGTATCCGCGATTGAAACTTGCACGCGCTCTATTGAAGAGCGATGGAGTAGTGTTCATTTCCATTGACGATAGGGAACTGAACAACCTGCGAACTGTAGCCAACGAGATATTTGGCGAAGAAAATTTCGTGGCCACGGTCAGCGTCGTCAATAACATGAAGGGGCGGAATGATAAGAAGCATGTCGCCGCCTGTCACGAGTATGTTGTCATCTACGCTGGGCCGTCCTTCCAGTCGAATGGCTTGCCGCTGACCGAAGAGCAGCGAGCAGCGTTCAAGTACACCGACGAGAAAGGCTTTAAGTACGCCCTACGTGATCTGCGTAAACGCGGTGGCCCGGATCGGCGGGAAGACCGCCCAAACATGTACTTTCCTATTTTTTGGGATGAGGCATCGGGGCGTTGCTATCTTGAACGACAGGCTGACTCCGACATCGAGATCGTGCCTTTGAGGGGTGATGGTTCCGAAGGGCGCTGGCGATGGGGTATCGACAAAGTTCGTAAACACCTCGACTGGATGCACCCAAAGCGCTCGGATAGAAGTGGACGGTTGGACGTAGAGCATCGCCTGTACCTCGATACGTCAATTGCCATTGATGACGATATCGAAGAAGAGGACGAGGATGATGAGGGCGCGATTGAGCGCACCTCAAAGCCCAAGTCTGTTTGGTTCGGGGGCGAGTTTTCAAGCGACAGTGGTAAGCGAGCTTTGAAAGAACTACTGCCCGGTGATGCGTTCGACTTTCCGAAGTCCATCGAGTTCATGCGAACCTGCGTTCTGTTGGGGGCAAGTAGCTCCGACATAATCCTCGATCTGTTCTCCGGGTCCGGCGCCATGGCGCAAGCGGTCATGCATCAGAACGCCATTGATGGTCAGTCTCGGCGCTGCATATGCGTCCAACTTCCCGAACCACTTGATCCAACCGAAAAGAAGCAGAAGGGAGGAGCAGCGCTTTGTGACAAGCTGGGCGTATCTCGCAATATCGCTGAGCTTACGAAAGAGCGCATCCGCCGCGCCGCCGCCAAGATCAAAGCCGACAACCCGCTGTTTGCTGGCGATACCGGCTTCCGCGTATTTAAGCTCGACCACTCCAACATCCGCGCCTGGAACCCCAATCCGGCCGATCTGGAAGCCTCGTTGTTCGACCATCAGGATCATTTGCTCGAAGGTCGCTCTGAGGCGGACGTGCTCTACGAACTGCTGCTCAAGCTAGGCCTCGACCTGTGCGTGCCCATCGAGCAGCGCACCATCGCGGGCCGTGAGGTGCATGCCGTGGGTGGCGGCGTCTTGATGGCCTGTCTGGCCGAGCAGATTACCGGCGAGCAGGTAGAGCCGCTGGCCCAAGGCATTATCGACTGGCACAAGGAACTGGCGCCCGCCGGTGACACGACCTGCGTGTTCCGCGACAGCGCCTTTGAAAACGATGTCGCCAAGACCAACCTCGCCGCCATTCTGGAGCAGCACGGCATCCAGAACGTGCGCAGTCTATGAGGGGGGCGCTATGAGACTTCACTTCGAGCCCAACCTCGACTACCAGATGCAGGCCATTGAGGCCGTGTGCGACCTGTTCCGTGGCCAGGAGGTGTGCCGCACCGAGTTCACGGTGACGATGAAGGCGCCGATGCCGGTGGGGTCGGATCTGTTTCCCGGGACCCAGCCTGAGCAAATGACGCTGGGCATGGCCGAGTCGGATCTGGGTGTCGGTAACCGACTGACGCTGCTGGACGATGAGCTGCACAAGAATCTAGCGGACATTCAATTGCGGGGTGGTCTGCCCCCATCCGGCGCGCTGGCGTCCGGCGACTTCACCGTGGAAATGGAAACCGGCACCGGTAAGACCTACGTCTATCTGCGCAGCATCTTCGAGCTGAACAAACGCTATGGTTTCAGCAAGTTCGTCATCGTGGTGCCGTCGGTCGCGATCAAGGAAGGCGTCTACAAGACCCTGCAGATCACCGAGGATCACTTCAAGGGGCTCTACGCCGGGGTGCCCTTCGACTACTTCCTCTACGACTCCAACAAGCTCGGGCAGGTGCGCAACTTCGCCACCAGCTCGAACATCCAGATCATGGTGGTGACAGTGGGCGCCATCAACAAGAAGGACGTCAACAACCTCTACAAGGACAGCGAGAAGACCGGCGGCGAGAAGCCCATCGACCTGATCAAGGCGACCCGGCCCATCGTCATCGTGGACGAACCCCAAAGTGTGGATGGTGGCCTCGAGGGGCGCGGCAAAGAGGCCCTGGATGCGATGAATCCACTCTGCACGCTGCGCTATTCCGCGACCCACGTGAACAAGCATCACATGGTGTTTCGCCTCGACGCAGTCGATGCCTACGAGCGAAAACTGGTCAAACAGATCGAGGTGGCCTCGGCGACGGTGGAGGATGCGCACAACAAGCCCTTCGTGCGGTTGATATCGGTGGCCAACAAGCGCGGGACCATCAGTGCCAGGGTCGAACTGGATGTAGCCACCGCCAGCGGTGTGAAGCGGCAGGAGCTTGCCGTATCCGATGGCGACGACCTGGAGCAACTTGCCAAGCGTCCGATCTATGCCGATTTTCGCGTCGGCGAGATCAACACGGCCAAGGGCGACGAGTTCATGGAGCTGCGTTACCCCGGTGGAGAAGTGTTCTTGAAGCCGGGTCAAGCCCACGGTGATGTGGATGCGCTGGCCGTGCAGCGCGAAATGATCCGTCGCACGATTCGCGAGCATCTGGACAAGGAAAAGCGCCTGCGACCGCTGGGCATCAAGGTGCTGTCGCTATTTTTCATCGATGCGGTGGACAGGTACCGCCAGTACGACGCGGACGGCAATCCGGTCAAAGGTGACTACGCGCGCATCTTTGAAGAGGAGTATCGGCGTGCCGCCAAGCTGCCGGCCTACCAGAGCCTCTTCGCCGAGATCGACCTGGACGCCGCCGCAGAGGATGTGCACAACGGCTATTTCTCCATCGACAAGAAAGGCGGCTGGACTGATACCGCAGAGAACAATGCGGGCAACCGCGAGAATGCCGAGCGCGCCTACAACCTGATCATGAAGGAGAAGGAAAAGCTACTGTCCTTTGCTACACCGCTGAAGTTCATTTTTTCCCATTCGGCCCTGAAGGAAGGCTGGGACAACCCGAATGTGTTCCAGATCTGCACCCTCCGGGACATCCAGACCGAGCGCGAACGTCGTCAGACCATCGGCCGCGGATTGCGTTTGTGCGTGAATCAGCACGGTGAGCGTGTGCGGGGCTTCGAGGTCAACACCCTGACCGTAGTGGCGACGGAGAACTACGAGCAATTCGCCGAAAACCTGCAGAAAGAGATCGAGGCGGATACCGGCATACGTTTTGGCATTGTCGAGCATCACCAGTTTGCCGCAATTGCCGTGACGGCACCGGACGGAAAGATCGTCCCCTTAGGCGTCGATCAATCCAAGGCGTTATGGGAGCATCTGAAGGCCGCCGGCCACATTGACGCCAAGGGCAAGGTGCAGGATTCACTGAAAAAAGCCCTCAAGGAAGGCGCCCTGGTGCTACCCGCCGAGTTTGATGCCCAGAAGGGCCAGATTGCCGAGGTACTACGCAAGGTGTCGGGTCGCCTGGAAATCAAGAATGCCGATGAGCGCAAACAGGTTCCACTGCGCAAAGGCCAGGATGGTAAGGCGATATACCTGAGTGGCGAGTTCAAGGCGCTGTGGGATCGCATCAAGCATCAGACCACCTATCGCGTGCAATTTGACAATGCCAAGCTGATCACCGATTGCATCAGCGCCTTGCAAAAGGCACCTGTGATTGCCAAAGCGCGCCTGCAATGGCGGAAGGCCGATATCGCCATTGGCAAGGCGGGCGTTCAAGCGACCGAGAAAGCGGGTGCAGCGACGGTGGTGCTGGATGAAACGGATATTGAGCTGCCGGACTTGCTGACGGACCTGCAGGATCGAACCCATCTGACCCGCCGCACGATCACCAGCATCCTGACCGGAAGTGGGCGCCTGGACGACTTCAAGCGTAACCCGCAGCAGTTCATCGAGCTGGCTGCCGAGACCATCAATCGATGCAAACGGATGGCCCTGGTCGACGGCATCAAGTACCAGAAGTTGGGCGACCAGCACGTCTACGCGCAGGAGCTGTTCGACAAAGAAGAGCTCACTGGCTATCTCAAGAACATGCTGATGGACACCCGAAAGTCGATCTACGAGCATGTGGTGTACGACTCGACGACGGAGCGAGACTTTGCCGACGCGCTGGAGAAAAACGACGCGATCAAGCTGTATGCAAAGCTACCAGGCTGGTTCAAGGTGCCAACCCCGCTAGGTAGCTATAACCCCGACTGGGCCGTGCTGGTGGAAGAAGACGGCGCGCAGCGTCTTTACTTCGTAGTGGAAACCAAGAGCAGCCTGTTTACCGATGACCTGCGGGACAAGGAGAGCGCCAAGATCGAATGTGGCAAGGCGCATTTCCACGCGCTGGCAGTTGGCGAGAATCCGGCACGCTATGTGGTCGCGCGTTCAGTTGGCGACCTGTTGACGGAAGCGGCCAAGAGATAAGCCGGGAGGAAGAGCATGGCGTTGAATCTAAGACAGGCAGTGGTCGGTTTCCTGAAAGATCGTGCAGAGCAGAAATTCACTGCGCGGCAGATTGCGGAGTGGCTATTCGAAACCTTCCCCGAGGAGTGTCAGGAAAAGCGGGCCAAAAGCCAGGGCAACTACATCAAGTCGGATGCTGATCTGGTGCAGCAGCTCGTCGCGGAGATCAGCTCGCAGCGCCCGCGCTTGCAGAAGAAGCATCCAGAGCTCAAGACGACCGAGGGCCGCCCACGGAAGTATTACTACTCCGAAAAATCAGACAGTGCCGAGGTGGCGGCAGCAGAGAGCGCGGTCGTCGTGCCCACGGCCGACATGAACGATACCAAGCTCGGCGAGCACGCGATGTACCCTCTGCTGTCGTTGTATCTGTGGGAAGAGTTTGGGGTGTACTCAAAGCGCATCGACGAGAAACGTTCATCGAACAAGCGCGGCCCGAACGGTAACCGCTGGCTCTACCCGGATCTGGTGGGCATGGAGGACCTGGGCGCCGATTGGCACCAGGAGGTGCGGGACTGCGTGAATCAGTATTCGGACAAGCGCACCAAGCTGTGGTCGTTCGAGGTCAAGCTGCTAATCAACCGGTCAAATGTCCGAGAGTGCTTCTTCCAGTCCGTCTCGAACTCCTCGTGGTCCAACTTTGGCTACCTGGTGGCCGCCGAGATCGAGGGGCAGGACACATTGAAGGAGCTGCGAATGCTGTTCGCGGCTCACGGCATCGGCCTGATCAAGCTGGATGCCGACAACCCGGCGGAAAGTCAGGTGCTGATTCCAGCCCGGGAACGGGATGAGATCGATTGGGATATGGCAAACCGACTAGCCACGGAGAATCGGGATTTTCTCGACTACGTGAAGTTGGTGAAGCAGTTCTACCAGACCGGCGAAGCACGGCTGGCCGACTGGGACGTGACAAAAGAGGCCGAGTAGCCGCGAGGCTATTCGAGAGACCCAGTCACGGTGAGTTGCTGTTCGGCTCTGCTGAACCGCCCGTGCCAGAAGTCTCGGCCGTCAATGGTCAGACGCTGTAGCGTCAGCTGAAAGCCCTCACAGTTGCGCTCTTTCGCCGTCGCAAAGTCGCTGGTGTCGAATCTGGCTTCGCGAGCCAGGGTCGTCGCGGTGGACTTCATGGCGTACTCGAACAGATCGAGCAGGTTGGATTGTTCGTCTTCGTCGATGCCGTGAGAAACGGTGTCCTCGATCACGGCCTTCTTGTATCTGTTAGTCATCGGCATTTCTCCGTTGCGGGAATGACATGAACGCGCTGTGCGGCGGTAAAGCCAAGCTCTTCTGCGCGCTTTCGGCTCAAGCGTTGCGAAGTAGCAAGGCGACCTCAGCCTCTCGTCGCGTTACCAGCCCTGGCAGCACTTTTCCGCCGCCATAAATCCATCGCCGCAGTTCCTGCCCTGCAGCGATCCAGTCCCGCTGATTGATCCGTCGCCTCAGGGTCGATGTCTGAAGCCGCCCTGCGCCGAGGTTGAAGGTGAAGTCGACGATGGCCGCGAGTCGCGCCTCTGGCTCGGCGGCCAGCACCGGGCAGTAGCGCAGCGTGGCGGCGAGAGCCGTGCGCAGATCCTGACGCAAGTAGGTCTCGCCCTCTTCCTCGTTGATCGGTGGATGGTCCGGCTTGCATAGACGCCCGTAGCCGATCGTCCAGTAGCCGGCCGGGCAGATATAGGGATGGGCCCGGCGCAGAGGATCTGACCTCGGAATACGATGGAATCCCTAGAAGCGCTTCGCCAGGGCGATGGCTGCCTGGGGAATCTGGCTCATGGCCTCACCCGATCAAACACGCGCCCGAGGAACCAGAAGTTCAGCACGCCTGCCCACAGTGCCTGATCAGCTTCGGTCCATGCGTGGAGGATCGCGACACCCCAGTCGGCACCGCCTTCGATGCGCTGAGCACCGCGTAGCTTCTCGAATTCGAGCGCCTTGTCCTGCATTGCCAGTTCGTGGCCACGTTCTCCCTTGCGGTCGAGCCACTTTAGGAGTTCGGGCGCCAGGCGGAAGGCGCCGCCGAGCAAGCCACCGAGAAGGGTCTCGATCATTGGCCACCTCCGAACACCTTGAACTTGATGAGGGCGCCCGCCACCAACGCCAGCAGGAATCCGGTAGTGATCATCTTGATGACGGTCTGCCACGCGGTGTGCTTGGCGGTGTTGAAGGCATCGAGCAGGCCGCGCAGTTCGCGGATGTCGTGGGCGGCGTCGTCACCGTCCAAGCCAACATCGGCCAGGGCACGTTTGGCGCCGCGTTCGGCGGCGCGATCCAGAAGGTCTTCGAAGTCCTCCTTGCGCAGGAGGAGCATGCTGTCGACCAGTGCGGGTTTTTGTGGGTCAGTCATAGGGCGGGCTCCAGAAATGCAAAACCCGCCACTCGGGCGGGTTTTCGGGGTTCAGGGGAAAGCGATCAGATGGCGATGCCGGGACTCCAGCCGGTGGCCTTGTAGGCCGAGAGCACTGCCTCGTCCTCGATGAAGCAGAGCCAACCGACTTTAGGGATGTGGTATTCCCAGACGCCCGCGATGCGCGCCGCGATCTGATCGGTCTTGCCGCTCCAGACGCCGGTTGCGCCAGCGGGAATGAGGTAACGGTCGCCGTTAACCGGGCTGGCAGGTGGTGTGGCCAGATCGCGGTCTTTGACCGACAGGCTGACGACGGCGCCCAGCCGCTTCAGGTTGGCATCCATGCCGGCGCCCCAGCCGCTTTCGCCGAGCGTCCAGCCGCCGGTACCGTGTTGGTCCGGAAATACAAGGGCGTCGAGTACCGGGTGATCGCGACCGCCGATGGCCAGTACGACTTTGAAGGCCGGATGTACCCGAGCCTTTCGATGATCGCCCGCGAGATCACTGGCATGCGATGGTCGGGGCCTCTGTTCTTTGGGCTCAGGCCGCCATCCAATGCCAAGACCAAGCCGTCCACCAAGAAGGGAGGTGGACGATGAACGAAGTCTTGAAGTGCCGCATGCGCTGCGCAGTCTATACGCGCAAGTCCACCGACGAAGGACTCGACCAGGAATACAACTCCATCGATGCCCAGCGCGACGCCGGTCACGCCTACATCGCCAGCCAGCGCGCCGAGGGCTGGATTCCAGTAGCCGACGACTACGACGATCCGGCCTTCTCCGGTGGCAACATGGAACGTCCGGCGCTGCGCCGCATGATGGCGGACATCGAGGCCGGCAAGATGACGTGGTCGTCATCTACAAGATCGACCGCTTGACACGCAGCCTGGCGGACTTCTCCAAGATGGTCGAGGTGTTCGAGCGCTACGGCGTGTCGTTCGTGTCGGTCACCCAGCAATTCAACACGACGACCTCGATGGGCCGCTTGATGCTGAACATCCTGCTGTCCTTCGCCCAGTTCGAGCGCGAGGTCACCGGCGAGCGCATCCGCGACAAGATCGCGGCCAGCAAGCGCAAGGGCATGTGGATGGGCGGCGTGCCACCGCTGGGCTACGACGTCGAGAACCGCCGGCTGGTGCCCAACGAACGCGAGGCCAAACTGATCCGGCACATCTTTCAGCGCTTCGTTGAACTCGGCTCCAGTACGGCGTTGGTCAAGGAGCTGAAACTGGATGGCGTAACGTCGAAGGCGTGGACTACGCAAGACGGCAAAACCCGCGAGGGCAGACCGATCGACAAGGGCCACATCTACAAGCTACTCAGCAACCGGACCTACCTTGGCGAGTTACGTCACAAGGACCAGTGGTACCAGGCCAAGCATCCGCCCATCATCAGCCGCGAACTGTGGGACAGCGTCCACGCGATCCTGGAGACGAATGGCCGGGTGCGGGGCAACACGACGCGGGCCAAGGTTCCCTATTTACTCAAGGGCATCGTGTTCGGCAACGACGGCCGTGCGCTGTCGCCGTGGCACACCACCAAGAAGAATGGCCGGCGCTACCGTTACTACGTGCCCCAGCGCGACGCCAAGGAACACGCCGGTGCCTCGGGTCTGCCGCGACTGCCCGCCGCAGAACTGGAGTCGGCGGTACTCGATCAACTGCGCGCGATTTTGCGTGCCCCGAATCTGCTCGGCGATATGCTGCCGCAAGCGATCAAGCTGGACCCAACCCTGGACGAAGCCAAGATCACCGTGGCCATGACCCGGCTCGACGCGATTTGGGATCAACTGTTCCCAGCGGAGCAGACCCGGATCGTCAAGCTGCTGGTGGAGAAGGTGATCGTGTCGCCAAATGACCTCGAGGTGCGACTGCGCGCCAACGGCATCGAGCGCCTGGTGCTGGAACTGCGTCCCGAGCCGGTCGAGCAACAAGCTGAGGCGCTGGCATGAGCGACATCCGCATCCAGAAGACCGGCGAGCCGGACATCCTGCAGACCAGCGACGGTAGGCTGACCCTGTCCGTGCCGATCCAGATCAAGCGCCGCAGTGGCCGCAAGTTGGTCACCTTGCCAAACGGCGAAACCGCGCCGGTCAGACCGTGGGACGTAGCACCGACCTCCATCCAACTGGCGCTGGCCAGTGGCCACCGCTGGCTGGCGATGCTGGAATCAGGAGAGGCGAAGTCCTTGAAGGAGATCGCCACGCGGGAGAACATCGACAACAGCTACGTCAGCCGAATGGTCAACCTGACCACGCTGGCACCCGACATCGTGGCGGCCATCCTCGACGACGCACTGCCGAATCACATCACGCTGTTTGATCTGGCGGTTGATCCGCCGGCGCTGTGGGATGAGCAGCGGGCGAGAATTGCTGGGTCATCGCCAGCGTGAGGTCACTGATTGATTGCTGTTTCCAGCGCGCGCAGGCGATCGACGATGGCATCGAAGGCGGGAGGCTCGCCGATGAACATGCCGGCACCAATCATGCGCTGGAAGTCATCGCGCAGCGCGGCCAGTGCGGCATCTTCCGGAATGAGTCTGAGCTGCCCGGCCAAGCATGCGTCGTAGTTGGCGTAGCTCGCGTTGTAGAAGGCCTTCTTGTGCTTGACGACATCGGCGAGCAGAGCGCGATCGGCCACAGCGGCCTGCCCATGGGCAAGATCGGCCAGCATGGCCAGGTCGTACCAGTGGCGTGACAGGCGTTCGGCGTCTGTGCGGAACTCGTCGCGCTGACACTCGACGTGCATCAGCGTCGCTTTTTCCCAGAAGGTACGTGCCGGAGACAGCACACTGACCGTCGACCGAGGGAAATCGAGTTCAGCGACATGTTCCGCGATGTCGGGCTGCACCTCATGCTCCTCATTCGGCTCGGTGATGTTACGGCCACCGAACTCGATCAGGACGCTGTTGCCCACATAGTCTCCCGGTGCCTCCAGCACGCTCGGGTAGTGCATCCGCATCTGCTCGCCGTCATCACTGACTTCAAGCTGGAACGCATCGGCATCGAACTCGTCCGCCAGCATCCTCTGGAAGTGCGGCGCCACGACACCGTGGGCATGGTCGCGCACGAAGGACTTGAGATCCTCGCTGAATTTCTTCAGCCGATTGCGTGAGACGCCTTCGGCAAACGGGTCGAAGGAGCCGTCCAAGCCACGGTAGTCGAGCGTGATGTCCACGTCCTCGGAGAAGCGCGCAATGGCGCCGAACACCTTGGAGAGTGAGGTGCCGCCCTTGAAGGCCATCGGCAGTCGGTCGGGCATGGTGAACAGGGTCTGCAGCACCCAGCAGACCCAGACATCCTTTTCCAGTACGACGGGCGTGCGGGCAAGCTGCGGGGCCAGTGCCCGATATATTTGGGACTGCTCTTGAGCATTCAGGTGCACGAAGGACTCAGGCATGAACGGCCGTCCGCTCGTTGCGGAAGATGGCGTCGCTCATCCACGCGGGCATTGATCTGGTGGCTGATTTCAGCACCTCGAATTCGCTCGATCCCAGCTTGCGCCGAATCTTCTCGACGAGAGCCGGCGTCACTTCCTTCTTGCCGAGATACCACATCGCCGCAAGCGCGAGCCCGGCGGGTCGTCCTGCCAGGGCCAACTTGCGTTGGCAGACGTGCTGCAGACGGATCTCCATCTTCCCCACGCGGATGCGCTTCGACGGGCCGGATGTCACGAATACAGACTGGGTCGGGACCTGCGTGGTCAGTTCGAGCCGACGCGCCGCTTCGGCACCGTGAACCTGGACGACGGCACCCGTGGTCTTTGCAACGGTCTCGGCCACCTTAAAAGGCTCGGGCATCACCTTGCCAACGAAACGGCTGACCTCGGGACGCACAAAGACGCCGCGCGTCACACGCTCGATCGACCCTGCCTTGACGAGGCGGGAGAGGGTCTGATCGACGGACGCACGCGTGCCGCACTCCAGGAATGCCGTCGGGGTGAAAGGCTCCCCAATCGGCATCGCCTCGATGCGCTGGCGAATCAGCTCGGCGGTCTTGGTCGTCGTGTTCATGTACGAAAATATATGCGAGTTTCTGACAAACTGCAAGTGCGATGACTCCCAGGGAGATGCTCGTGTTCCCTCCGGTAGCCAATGCGGCAATCCAACCGCTTGATTCGTCCGCGCGTAACCCGTAGATCTGTAATGGGGACGGCTGTGGGCTTTGCGGACTTCGGGCCATTTTCGGGGAGCGAGGTCGGAGCGAGGAATGGTCAGGAGAGAGTGGAATATGGCCGGGAACGGCCAATTCGGGTGGCTGGCGAAGTCCGCAGGCTTCCGCAGGAACCCCCAACAACACGAGGGAGTCGGCGCGATCAGACAAGAAAAAACCCCAACCGAGAACGGTTGGGGTTTTGATATTGGTGGTGGGATGGTACCCCGCATCAAACGACTATTGAAAGTACGGAATCGAAGCACTGCGGGCTGCTGCGAACCGGTGCGAACAGGATCGAAAAGCCTGTCGGTACGCCGGTCGGCTGCGGACAATCAGACAGGTTTTTCGCTCTGATTGGTTGCCGATAAGCGGCCTCAACCTCGTCTGCTTTTCGGGGCCAGTTCAATTCCCGAAACGGGAATCGAACCCGCGTCCGTTGCCACAACCAATAACACACCCATTTACACCCATTCCTGGGCAAGGCGATCCGCCATGCGGCGAATGATGCCCACATTCACCGCAAAACGTGCGGTGATTGACTTGCGCATGCGGAGATTGCAGGCCATAATCTCCGCATGAATAGCGGCGATTACAAATACATCTGGCAGGCCAGCGACTGGCCGACTTGGCGCTTCGACCTGGCGGCACTGGCTGGACCCATGGCCGAGGTCAGTCGTGCCCAGGGACTCCTAATGGGGCGTCTGGCTGACGTCGGCATGGCCTTGCGTGACCAAACGAGCTTGGCGGCGCTGACCGAGGACGTGGTCAAGACCAGTGAGATCGAGGGTGAGCAGCTCAATGTTGAATCCGTGCGTTCCTCCATCGCCCGCAGGCTGGGCGTGGACATCGGCGCGCTCGCTCCGGTCGATCGCCACGTCGAGGGCGTGGTCGAGATGGTGCTGGATGCCACGGCCAACTGCCAGGCACCTGTAACGCGGGAACGTCTGTTCGGCTGGCATGCCGCACTGTTTCCCACCGGCTACTCAGGCCTCTCCAAGATCAAGGTCGGCGGCTGGCGCGACGATGCCACTGGCCCGATGCAGGTGGTGTCCGGCCCCATTGGCCGCCAGCGGGTGCATTTCGAAGCACCGCCGGCCGATCGCCTCGAGGCCGAAACCAGCCGCTTCCTCGACTGGTTGAATGGCGCCTCGAACGAACCGCCGCTGCTCAAGGCCGGCCTCGGCCATCTGTGGTTCGTCACTCTGCACCCGTTCGACGATGGCAATGGTCGTATCGCCCGGGCCATCGGCGACCTGCTACTGGCTCGCTCCGATGGCAGCCCGCAGCGCTTCTATAGTTTGTCGGCGCAGATCCAGCGCGAACGCAAGGCTTACTACGACATCTTGGAACGAACCCAGAAGCGGTCGATGGACGTCACCGAGTGGCTCATGTGGTTCCTCGAAACGCTCCATCGCGCTGTCGACCAGGCGCAGCACACCCTCGATGCCGTACTGACCAAGGCGCGATTCTGGCAGCGTTGGGCAACCACGCCCTTGAACGAGCGACAGGTGAAGCTGCTCAATCGGCTGCTGGACGGCTTCGAAGGCAAGCTCACCAGCAGCAAATGGGCGGCCATCGCCAAGTGCTCGCCGGACACAGCACTGCGCGACATCAACGATCTGCTGATGCGTGGCGTCCTGCGCAAGTCGGATGCGGGCGGGCGTAGCACCAGCTACGAGCTGAACGATCTGCCGGAGTAGTTGACGTCTTTGGAATGGCCTTGGCTCGCGGGCGGAACAGCGCCTTCATGGACTCCTGCCAACTCATTCGGAAGGAGACCAAAATGGAAGTCGCTCACCTCAATCAAAAACAACTGGCCGCCCGCTGGAGTATCAGCGAAGCCACCCTGGAACGCTGGCGCAGCGATGGGATCGGGCCCAAGTTCCTGAAGCTCTGCGGCCGGGTGCTCTACCGGCAGGTGGACATCGAGGCCTACGAGGAGTCGTGCCTGGCAACGTCGACCAAGACGGCCGCGACGCAGGTCAGTGCTGGCTGAGATGTTCCGTTTTGTCGGCAGTTATCGACAAGTACCGACGATTTGCAACGCTGCGGCACCGGCGGCCGTCTGGAGGAGCCAGATTTCCGGCCCATTGAAAGTCCGCAGTCCGCAAGCGCGGACCGATCAAGCGGTTTGTTGAAAATCAAAGGCCTAGCATCAGGCTGTGCGGGCTGGTGAGGGTTCCTGCGGGTTCGTGCGGAAAGATTCGAACTCCTGCGGGGTATGGGTGGGGTGGAACCCTGCGCCAAACCTATGTAACTCAGCGCCTTAGAACCGCTGCGAACTCCTGCGGAAAGGTGCGGAATCCAGCCCCAACTGCCAACAATCCTACCAGTTCTGCCCGGCCGGGTCACCAACCGAGCGCATCAGACGGGACGCCAGTTCGATTCCCATTGGCGGAATTGAACCCGAGTCCGCATCCACTCACCCAACGTCCGATCAGGCGGTGACGAACCTCTCTCGAAACGCTCGCCGGCCTTGGTCGTAAGGCCCCGGGTTGGTGGCGTGCGGGACTGGCGCGCTTCTGTCGCCGATGAGGTAGTTGATCCGGTAGGTGCAGTTGCCGGATGGGTGCAGCATGCCGCCAATCACCCGGTCGGGTTTCAAGATTCGCTCCTGGATCAGACGATCCAGCACCTTCTGCGGCCCCAGGCCAACGAACACAGCATCCTTCAGTTCTTCGACTTCCGCCGCGAAGTTCTCCAGCAGGTACTTCCGCAGCAGCGGATGCTTGGTCATATCTGGGGAACCACGGTAATCGTCGTCCTTGACGAATACCGGATAGCGCAGGAGGGAGGTGGTCTGCACCAAGTGGCGCGACGTGGAGAACAGGTCGGCCGAATCGCCTAGGCCGAGCCACTTATGAAAGCCCCAATGGTTGAGCTGGTTGATGATGATTGCCCGCGAGATCACTGGCATGCGCTGGTCGGGGCCGTTGTTCTTTGGTCTCAGGCCGCCATCCAATGCCAAGACCAAGCCGTCCACTAAGAAGCGAGGTGGACGATGAACGAAGTCCTGAAGTGCCGCATGCGCTGCGCAGTCTATACGCGCAAGTCCACCGACGAAGGACTCGACCAGGAATACAACTCCATCGACGCCCAGCGCGACGCCGGTCACGCCTACATCGCCAGCCAGCGCGCCGAGGGCTGGATTCCAGTAGCCGACGACTACGACGATCCGGCCTTCTCCGGTGGCAACATGGAACGTCCGGCGCTGCGCCGCATGATGGCGGACATCGAGGCCGGCAAGATGACGTGGTCGTCATCTACAAGATCGACCGCTTGACACGCAGCCTGGCGGACTTCTCCAAGATGGTCGAGGTGTTCGAGCGCTACGGCGTGTCGTTCGTGTCGGTCACCCAGCAATTCAACACGACGACCTCGATGGGCCGCTTGATGCTGAACATCCTGCTGTCCTTCGCCCAGTTCGAGCGCGAGGTCACCGGCGAGCGCATCCGCGACAAGATCGCGGCCAGCAAGCGCAAGGGCATGTGGATGGGCGGCGTGCCACCGCTGGGCTACGACGTCGAGAACCGCCGGCTGGTGCCCAACGAACGCGAGGCCAAACTGATCCGGCACATCTTTCAGCGCTTCGTTGAACTCGGCTCCAGTACGGCGTTGGTCAAGGAGCTGAAACTGGATGGCGTAACGTCGAAGGCGTGGACTACGCAAGACGGCAAAACCCGCGAGGGCAGACCGATCGACAAGGGCCACATCTACAAGCTACTCAGCAACCGGACCTACCTTGGCGAGTTACGTCACAAGGACCAGTGGTACCAGGCCAAGCATCCGCCCATCATCAGCCGCGAACTGTGGGACAGCGTCCACGCGATCCTGGAGACGAATGGCCGGGTGCGGGGCAACACGACGCGGGCCAAGGTTCCCTATTTACTCAAGGGCATCGTGTTCGGCAACGACGGCCGTGCGCTGTCGCCGTGGCACACCACCAAGAAGAATGGCCGGCGCTACCGTTACTACGTGCCCCAGCGCGACGCCAAGGAACACGCCGGTGCCTCGGGTCTGCCGCGACTGCCCGCCGCAGAACTGGAGTCGGCGGTACTCGATCAACTGCGCGCGATTTTGCGTGCCCCGAATCTGCTCGGCGATATGCTGCCGCAAGCGATCAAGCTGGACCCAACCCTGGACGAAGCCAAGATCACCGTGGCCATGACCCGGCTCGACGCGATTTGGGATCAACTGTTCCCAGCGGAGCAGACCCGGATCGTCAAGCTGCTGGTGGAGAAGGTGATCGTGTCGCCAAATGACCTCGAGGTGCGACTGCGCGCCAACGGCATCGAGCGCCTGGTGCTGGAACTGCGTCCCGAGCCGGTCGAGCAACAAGCTGAGGCGCTGGCATGAGCGACATCCGCATCCAGAAGACCGGCGAGCCGGACATCCTGCAGACCAGCGACGGTAGGCTGACCCTGTCCGTGCCGATCCAGATCAAGCGCCGCAGTGGCCGCAAGTTGGTCACCTTGCCAAACGGCGAAACCGCGCCGGTCAGACCGTGGGACGTAGCACCGACCTCCATCCAACTGGCGCTGGCCAGTGGCCACCGCTGGCTGGCGATGCTGGAATCAGGAGAGGCGAAGTCCTTGAAGGAGATCGCCACGCGGGAGAACATCGACAACAGCTACGTCAGCCGAATGGTCAACCTGACCACGCTGGCACCCGACATCGTGGCGGCCATCCTCGACGACGCACTGCCGAATCACATCACGCTGTTTGATCTGGCGGTTGATCCGCCAGCGCTGTGGGATGAGCAGCGGGAGCGAGTCAGGCTCTGATGTGGAGACACCACCTCAGCTCAACATGCCTTTGAGATCCTTGAGCATCAGGAGCAGATGGTACGGATCAGTCGGGCTGGGCTCGAATTCCCAGGATTCGTACCACTGACGGGCGGCATCGTCTTTGGCATGAACCAACAGGCAGCGAATGCCGGCGATGTCGGCGGCCTGTGCGGTACGCAGCAGGGCGTCCTTGAGCAAGGCCTGGCCCAGACCCTTGCGCTGATGCTCCTTGTCCACGGCGAGCCGGGCCAGGATCATGACCGGCACCGGGTGGCGTGCCAACCCCTTCATCACTCTCGACGGCGCGGCTTCCGGATCGACGCTACCAACGGCCAGGCTGTAGAAGCCGACCACCACGTCACCCTGGCAGCAGACATAGGTCTGCGCGCTGTTGGCCTTCTGGTTGACGAGCGCGTAGCGCTGCAGGAACTGGTTCAGCGCGGCCTGGCCGCAGTCGAACGCATCGACCTGATCCGTAGCAGCGAGCTTGCGAACGGGTGAGTAGTCATTGCTCAACCCAGCACCCCAGGTTCACGCAGCAACTTCTTCAGACGCGGCTTGCTCTGCACCGGCCGATCTAGCGCTTCCTGGAAGGCCTGCCACTGCGTGTCGTCCAGCACGAACTGGCGACGATCCGCCAAAGTCTGCGCAGCCGCCGTCACGCCCGCGTCGAGCAGGAACTCGCTGACGTTCTTGTGGCAGGCGCGTGCGGCTTCCTGCAGCAGTTGTTTGACCGGCGTGCTGGCACGAACGTCAATGCGCTCGGTCTTGGAAAGATTCAGGCTGCTCATGGTGCCCCTCCGGACTGATCTTAGATGTCCTTATTGTAGTCGTCCGGACGTTGTCCTGACAAGTTGTTTCTTGTTCTGGCCACCATCTAGGCACGTACTTCCGCGCGGCAATGTGTCGGTAGTGCTCGATAACTACCGACGAAACGCAACGGGAGCGTTTCCTTCGCCACCCGATGCTGCAATCCAACCGCTTGATTCGTCCGCGCGTAACCCTTTGATCTGTATGGCACTGACTTGTGGCCCTTGCGGACTTCGGGCCGGTTTCAGGGAGCGAGGTCGGAGCGAGGAATGGCCAGGAGAGAGTGGAATGCGGCGCGAAACTGGCTGACGGGCTGACCGGCGAAGTCCGCAGGCTTCCGCAGGAACCCCCAAGAACACGCGGGAACCGGCGCGATCAGGCAAGAAAAAACCCCAACCGAGAACGGTTGGGGTTTTGATATTGGTGGCCGAAGGGGAATATGAGGTCTCGTTCGGAAGGATGCGGGTTCCTGCGGAAGGATGCGGGTTCCTACGAATCAATGCAGCCTCAAGCCTCGGCTTTCATCGGTTGCCGGAACAAATGGCCGGGCACCCACCAGAGATAGAGCACCATCCCGAACAACTCCACCAGCGACTGGAAAACGATCACGACCACGGTCGTCTCCCAGCCCGCTGGCAAGGCCAGCGCGAAGGGCAGCACGACGAACGAATTGCGGGTGCCGAAACTGAAGGCCAGCGTGCGGCCCGCGTCGAGGGGCAGTCGCAGCCAGCTGGTGAGCCCCCGCGCCAGCAGCGCGGCGATCAATAGGAAGCCGACGAATACCGGCAGCACCGACAGCAGGATCGGCCCGGCATCGAGCACCGTGCCGACCTGCGCGCCAGCGATCAGGAGCACCACCACTGCCAGCAGTGGCACTGGCCACCAGCCCAGTCGTTCACGCCAGATGGCCCGTTCTGTCCGCGCCTCGATCCAGCGCTCGGTGAACGCAGCCGTGACCAGAGGAAATCCGACCAACAAGAGTGCGGCGGGAAGCATCTCCTCGGTTTTCAGCGCCGCGCGGAAGTCGGCAGCCGGCAGCATCAGCCATAGGTAGACCGGCAGCAGCGCAAGTTGCGATAGCAGGTTGAGCGGCGTGACCGCGATCGCCCGCGCGGTGTTGCCGCGCCCAAGCTGGGCGAAGGTGATGAACCAGTCGGTGCATGGCACCAGCAAAACCAGCAGGACGCCCAGTCGCAGGGCCGGATCGTCAGGTAGCCACGGAAGCGCCAGCCACACGAGCAGCGGGATGAAGACGAAGTTGCCGAGCAGGATGGTGAGCACGAAGCGGCCATCGCGGAATGCATCGCGCACGTGCAGCAGTGGTACCTGTACGAAGGTGGTATAGAGCAGCACAGCCAGCACCGGCCACAGCAAGGCCTCGAAGCGCGGCCCGACGCCGGGTGCAAGTGTGCTCAACGACAGGCCGCCAACGATGGCGGCCAGGTAGATCCAGACCTGGCGGCGTTCGAGGGTCAGGCGGTCCATAGGCTACGCCCGAAGTGGATGTCCGAAACCACCGCCCCGGTGATCGTATGGTGGGTTGCGCACAGTTGCATTTTTCTCCGGCGAAAGCCGCATTCTCCATTCTCCAAATCGGGGCGGGTTCCTCCGCCTACCGATGCTGAAAATCAACCGCTTGATTCGTCCGCGCGTAACCTGTTGATTCGTAATACCCTGAATCGCGACCTTTGCGGACTTCCGGCCCCTTCAGAAGAGCGAGGCCGGAGCGAGGAATTGCTCGGAGAGAGTGAAAACGGGAGTTTTCACGCGTCCAGGCGCCGGCGCGAAGTCCGCAGGAATCCGCAGGAACCCGCGCAGGTACGCGGGAGTTCAAGAAAAATGCCCAACTGCATACACAGTTGGGCATTGGTATTGGTGGAGGCGGCGGGAATTGAACCCGCGTCCGCGAATCCTCCGCCTTCGGCTCTACATGCTTATCCGACTCTATTGATTTAACCGGTCGCTACCCGAGCGGCAGGGAAGACGGCCGGCGGTTCCGTTAGGTTTTAGCGAATCGGTCCCGGACAGACCTCATCGCGAGCTTACAATTGGGTTACCCCTGAAGCCCGACGCCTGTAAGCGGGCTTCGGATCAGAGGCCGGCCGGATTAAGCGGCCAGAGCGTAGTTGTCGTCGTTGGCAACTATATTGGTTGCAGATTGATTTACGAGGGTATCTGCACCTCGGCATGCACCTTAGGTTTTGCGATCCTCGTCGAAGCCAAGTCGCCCCCTAGGTCTGAAAGATAGACAGTATAGCCGCAAAATAGTTTCGAGCAATCTGCATTTTGCGTGGACACGCTTCATGTGAAAAATTGATTGAGCGGATCGAACGTCCGCGTTGAAGCCGTATGAAACGCAGGGAGGCATTCATCCACCCTCTCCCGGCGGAGAGAGGGTGGGTGCGAGAATTTTGTTGGTGTTTGGTGAGTCAGCGAACTGATCGGTTCACTTATTCTCGGTTTTTCAGAGATCGTCCATCCATTCCGCGTCGCGGATGAAGCGATGCTTTTCTTGTTCCTCCATCTCTGCAAGATTCGCGAAGATCTCTTTCGCACGCGGGTCGTCGACAATTATCGCCGCTCCTTTATAGAGCTCGATCAGTGCGTTGTCGAAGTCCATGGCGATTTTAATGACGTCGTCTACGGACATGTCCGGCCTAACGGAGCATTTTTTCAGCAACTGGTCGACGTTCGAGCCCGGTGAATATTGAAGCCAGAAATTGAGGATGCCTTTGCGCGATCCATTTTCGAAGCGTTGCATCGCCTGTTCCCGATTTCTCTCGTGGCGACTCAGGTATTCCAGGAGCATTTTTACGCGCGCCTGGTCGTTCTGCTGGTTCAGTGAATCGTAAAGGTCTGTCAGTTGGCCATGTAGTTGAATACCGTAGTCGAGCACATCTTTAACTTGCTCGAAGTTATGCATCTGCTGTTCCATAGGGTACTCCGAAAGTGTTATTCGGCTGGTTTGAGCGTTTCGAAGCATCGCTCTTTTGTCAACACAAGGCAAGAGTGACGTAACGCGTTCGCTCGGATGTTCCGCAGTCTACCTGTGGTCTGGTTCAAGGATTGTCGTAACTTTAGATCGCTACGGCCGGTCTATCGCTGACGAGGCTTGACCTCATAACTAGCCATCATGCCTGCGTCGATATGATCATTGACATGGCAGTGATACATCCATATCCCGGGATTGTCCGGTTTCATGTCCAGCGTCACATGGGTTGCCGGAAGCAGGTTTACGACATCGACGCGGTGGCCGTTCTCGGTGAGCGTATTGCCGTGCCAATGGGGGGTATGGAGGTCGACTTCCGTACCGAGGGACAGTTGGTACCAGCGTACCGTTTCCCCTTGTTTCATCGTTACGTTCGGCAAGTTGTGATACACGTAGCCATTCATACTGTGCATCAAGTTACTTTCGACGAAGTCTTCGTCCTCTTTTTTGTCTGAAGCGGCCGGTGCGAATGAGTCGATGTTCTTGTCGAGGAAGAAGCTCTTGTTTTCGTCCAATACGGTGAAAAGTACGACGAATTCTCGATCGATGCCTTTCAGTTTCCCGTTTTTCTGCAGTACGCCCCGGCGGGAGATGATGATGGGGCCTATGAGGCCGGTATTGGTGTCGACTACCTCATTGACGTGCGAGTGGTAAAGCCAAATGATCGAGCTCGGATCCTGGGGACCGGGACCGGAACGTTCGGGCACCTGCCAGAGGTAGGTGTGGGTTTCGCCCGGCTCGACCAGATCGTCCTTCCGGTCGTCTCCGGATGTGCCGTCCGCATAATGGGTGCCTTCGCTGTCCTTGCGGTAAAGCACTCCGTGCGGATGGAGCGATATCGGCATGTTCTCGATTTTGTTCCTTAGGACCACCTTGATGGTGTCGCCGACGTTGGCGCGAATGACCGGTCCCAGAATTCCCAAATGCCGCCACTCCGGCGGACGTTCTTTTACCTTGCTGAAGCTCGCGTCGGTGTACTCGATGTAACGTGCCTTGTAATACTGTCTGCCGATGAGATCCGTATTGTTGCCCCCTACGAAGACTTTCTCCTCCTCGTTGAATTCCGCGTTGTGCATGGGATTGACGGGATAGGAGGGGGCATAGTCCCATAATACCTCTTCGGCGGCGATGTAGTAGGTTCGCGTGGAGTTGGCTGCCACAGCCTCGGAGAACAATGCCAGGGTGAGGTGCAGAAGGACGATTTGGAGCTGTTTCACGGTGTTAACCCGGAGCAGGAAGTCGATCGAAAAAGCATGAGGTAATGATAATCACTATCATTCAAGGATGCCAGCGTTTGTTCCGGCGAAGCGGCTGCCGGCATTTGTGTTAGTATTTAGTCCCTAAAGTTTGGGATGAATCTCTGTCCAGGTTTCGGGATCAACACGCATCTCCATGAAAGACCATTCACTTACCCACCTCAAGCAGCTGGAAGCCGAAAGCATCCACATTATTCGCGAAGTGGCTGCCGAATTTGAGCGCCCCGTGATGCTCTATTCCATTGGCAAGGACTCCGCGGTAATGCTGCATCTTGCGATGAAGGCGTTTTTCCCGGGCAAGCCGCCGTTTCCGCTTATGCATGTCGATACGACCTGGAAGTTTCGGGAAATGATCGAGTTTCGTGATCGGCGTGTCCGGGACCTGGGTCTCGAGCTCATCGTGCATGTCAATATGGACGGCGTGGAGCAGGGTATCGGTCCGTTCAGCCACGGCAGTAAGAAGCATACGGATGTCATGAAAACCGAAGCGCTGAAGCAAGCTCTGAGCAAATACCGGTTCGATGCGGCATTCGGCGGGGCGCGTCGCGACGAGGAAAAATCGAGGGCGAAAGAACGGGTTTATTCCTTCCGTGACGAAAACCATCGTTGGGACCCGAAGAACCAGCGGCCGGAATTGTGGAATCTTTATAACGGCAAGATCAACAAGGGCGAGAGTATCCGCGTATTTCCGCTTTCAAACTGGACCGAGCTGGATGTTTGGCAGTACATCTATTTGGAGAACATACCGATTGTCCCGCTTTATTTCGCCAAAGAGAGGCCCGTGGTGGAGCGTGACGGAATATGGATCATGGTGGACGATCATCGCATGCCGCTGACTCCGGATGAAAAGCCGATGATGAGGATGGTCCGCTTCCGTACCCTGGGTTGTTATCCCTTGACCGGCGCCGTCGAATCGAGTGCGGCCACCTTGCCCGATATCATCCAGGAAATGCTGTTGACGAAGACGTCGGAGCGCCAAGGGCGTGTCATCGATCACGATCAGGCGGGCTCCATGGAAGAAAAGAAGAAAGAGGGCTATTTCTAGTTTGTCCTTTGGAAGCGTCGTGCGCACTTTCAACGATAGCGTCTGACCCATTCATTCAGCGAAGTAGTCTATGTCTCATCAGTCCGAGCTCATCAGTTCCGATATCCACGCCTATCTCGCTCAGCACGAGCGCAAGGAATTACTGCGCTTCCTGACCTGCGGCAACGTCGACGACGGCAAGAGCACCCTGATAGGGCGCCTATTGCACGATTCCAAAATGATTTACGAGGACCAGCTGGCCGCGATCAAGAAGGACAGCGTCAAATCGGGCACCACCGGCGGCGATATCGATCTGGCGTTGTTGGTCGACGGACTTCAGGCCGAGCGGGAGCAGGGCATCACCATTGATGTCGCCTACCGGTATTTTTCCACTGCGAAGCGGAAATACATCATTGCCGACACGCCGGGCCACGAGCAGTATACCCGCAACATGGCCACCGGGGCGTCCACCTGCGATCTGGCCATCATCCTGGTCGATGCCCGCCACGGCGTGATGACGCAAACCAAGCGCCACAGCTTTATCGTGTCTCTTTTGGGCATCAAACACGTGGTCGTAGCGATCAACAAGATGGACCTGGTCGGCTACAGCTCGGATGTATTCGAGCGCATTCGCAGCGATTACCTGGCATTCATCGAAAAGCTGGATATCCACGATGTGCGTTTTATTCCGTTATCCGCCCTGATGGGGGACAACGTCGTCAGCCGCAGCGGGGAAATGCCCTGGTATCAGGGGCAGGCGCTGATGGAACTCTTGGACACCATCGAGATCGCCAAGGACCAGAACTTCACGAATCCGCGTTTTCCCGTGCAGTACGTCAATCGTCCGAACTTGGATTTCCGCGGCTACAGCGGTACCGTGGCGGCAGGCGTTTTTCGCAAGGGCGACGCGATTACCGTCTTGCCGTCCAGGAAGACCAGCTGTATCAAGTCCATCGTGACCTACGACGGAGAACTGGAAGAAGCTTTTCCGCCACAAGCCGTCACGATTACGCTTGCGGACGAAATCGACGTGAGCCGCGGCGACATGCTGGTTCGTTCCGGCGATTTGCCCATGCTCGGAACCCGTTTCAAGGCGCATATCGTCTGGATGACCGAGGCGCCCCTGGTTCCCGGCCGCCAGTATTATCTGAAGCAGACGGCCAAGATCGTGAACGGTTCGGTCTCTCAGATCCATCACCGAATCGACATCAATACCTTGGAGCAGCTTCCGGCTGATCAGCTCAAGCTGAACGAAATCGGATTGTGCGAGGTCGCCCTGAACGCGCCGATAGCGTTCGATCCTTACAAGGGCAGCAAGAGCACCGGCTCCTTCATTATCATTGATCGTTTGACCAACGTCACAGTCGGTGCCGGCATGATCGTGGCGCAGGCGGACGGCGAGTCCGGTTTGCGGAGTGTAACGGCCGAGGAGCGCGGCGCGCGTTTCGGGCAGAAGGCAGTGACGCTATGGATTACGGGCGAACGTCGGCAGGATCTGGCTTACGAGCTCGAGCGGAAACTCTTCGATGTTGGACACGCCAGCACCGTGCTGGACGATTCGGAACTGGGCGAGCAGTTTAGGATAGTCGCAGCGCAGATCAACCACGCCGGATTGATCTGCATCTGCCCTTGCGAAACGAGGCCCGGTGACGATGGCTTGGCGGCGCTTCACGTATCGGCTGATGAAATGAATGCAGACGCCGTGCTTGCGCTATTAAGGGAAACCCAGGTCCTGGCGTTCTGATGTTTGTCTTCTACTCGCTGCCATAGCTCATTCCGTCGTCGTTTTGGGATGGGCGTTCCAATACCGGCCGCTTTCTTTGCGATAACTCTCCACTTTCAGATCCTTCCGCCCATCGCCGATGAGTATGCTTAGCGCACCGGCTTCGGCGGTATTTAGAACCGGAATGGCCAGATCCCGATAGCGCTTCAGCACCGGCCGATGAGGAAATCCGTATCGATTGAGATAGCCTGCGGGAATCAGTGCGAAACGAGGTTTCACGAGCGTCAGGAAGTCGAGACTCGAAGAAGTTTTGCTGCCATGATGGGGGACGACCAGAATGTCGCTGGTCAAGCCACGCCCATAACGTTCGACCAGCAGGCGCTCCCCGGTTTTTTCGATGTCGCCCGTTAGAAGAGCGCTTCCGCCGGCTCCGCTGATTTTCAGTACGCAGGAGTTATCGTTTTCATGCGGGCTTTTCTCGATAGGCCCCAGCATCTCGAATTTGACGCCGTCCCATTCCCAGAATTGTTCCGCTTTGCATGTTTCCGTCGGGAACTCCGCCAACTTTTCCGGCACGCTGGTATAAGTGCGTCCCACTGTAAATCGCTTGAGCAGCGACGGAGCACCGCCGATGTGGTCGTTGTCTCCGTGACTCACGATCAAAGCGTCGATACGCTCGATGCCGCGATGGCGAAGATAAGGCTCGATTACGGCCGAGCCGATATCGAAGCGGCTTCCGTACCTGGCGCCGGTGTCGAAGATCATGAGGTGTTCGCGAGTCTCAACGGCAACGCCCAGCCCCTGGCCGACGTCGAGCACGGTAAGCCGGAAGCCGGCCTGAGGGGGGCTTGCCGGCTGCGCGGTCAGCGCCGGAACCGCCAGTACGAGGCCGAGCCAGCGGGCGGGAATTCCCCTGGGGGCCAGTAGCAGCACGAAGCCGGCCAATGCCAGTGGAATGGTCCAAAGCGGTGGTTCCGCATGAATCCACTGAGCTGCCGGCAACTCGGCAAGCCATAGAAGAATGGGCCATGTCCATTCGAGCAAGCGAGACGCGAGGATCAACAGCGCTTCTCCCGCCAACGGCAGTATCGGTAGCAGCAATGCGCCTGTCAGGCAGAGCGGGATCAGCAGCAGGCCGATCAAGGGAACGGCGAACAGGTTGGCAATCGGGGAGATGAGCGAAACCTGCTGAAAAAATAACATCAGCAAGGGCGCCAGGCCCAGCGAAGTGGCCCAGTTCACCCGCAGCATGGCTCGCCAGCCGCGGAGTTTGCCCCGTCGATAAGAAACCACGAAAAGGATCAGTGCGACTGCTGCGAAGGAAAGCCAGAACCCCGGCGCCAGGACCGCCAATGGATCGTAAAGCACAACGGCCAACAGTGCGGTGGCCAGGACGCGGAAACCGCTGAGGTGGCGTTGAGCGATGACGGCGCCCATGACGATGCCGATCATGATCACGGCGCGTTGTGTGGGGATCGCGAAGTCCGCCAGGGCCGAGTAGAGAAGGGCGGCGGTGAAAGCCGCAACGGCCGCGACGGTCGGCGGCGACCAGCGCATCGTGGCCAGACTCGACCACGCCCGGCGTATCAGGAAAAAGACGAATCCCGCCACCAAACCGATATGCGAGCCGGAAATCACAACCAGGTGCGTCGTGCCCGTTCGCCTCAGTACATCCCACTGAGCGGGCGAGATGTCGTCAGCTGCTCCCATGATCAGAGCTTTCACGATACCGGCCAAGGGTTCACCGTCGAGCGTTGCCGATAGCCGGTCGTAAAGGGCTTGTCTCCAGACTTCGAATGAATAAGGGAGATCTGGCACATTGAGACGCCGATTGTCCGGCGATTCGGTAACATAACCGACCGCACGGATTCCCTGGGCAAAGAGCCATCGTTCGTAATCGAGGCCACCGGGATTCAGCATTCCATGCGGCGGTTTGAGTTTTACCCTGAGCTGCCAGCGCTCGCCCGCCTTTAGCGAGGTCCTGTGGTCATACCAGCTTAGCCGAACGCGCGACGGTAAGATCAGTTCGGCCGGTTCGATGGTTCGTTGGATGTCGAAGTCGAATCGGAAGCCGTGATCAAACGCCTGGGGAATGGTAAGAATGACGCCTTCGATGGTGGCTGTCTGTCTTTCGGACGAATTCGGAAGGCTCGGGTCGAGACGAGTTCCGGCGACAGCAAGCGCCCAAAGTATGCCGCACAGAAACGCAGCGGGAATGTGCAGCCGAAAATAGGCCGCTACACTTAGAACGACGCCTACGAGAGCGAAGGCCCAGGCGCCGGGTAAAAATGGAAGCAGTTGGACGCAACTGGCCCCGCAGACAAGGGCGATGGCTACCGAAACTACCGCTGGGTAACGGTTTTGGGGGATCGAGAATTTCATTCAACTTTGAATTTCAAATCCGTACAATAGCGCGCCTTTTACCTAAAAAAATAGTTCACAATCATCCCAGTTCAGGGTTATGCCTAAAAAGTTTTTCAAACGTTACCTGCCGGATTCAAAAAAAATAAAGGAAATAAAAGCCTTGGATTTTTTGGGCGACAAGCTTCACTCGCCGAATCTGTGGCATCTCAACCGTCGCTCGGTGTCTCGGGCTTTCGCTATAGGGCTATGGGCCATGTATACGCCACCATTGCCTTGGCAACAAATCATCGCCGCCGTCCTGGCGATCTATTTCAATGCCAATCTGCCCATAGCCGTAGCCTTAGTCTGGATTACCAATCCTTTGACCTGGGCGCCCATGTATTACTTTGCCTACAAAGTCGGTGCGCTAGTGATGGGGCAGGCGGCCTTCAGCTTCGATCAGTTCTCCGAGCTGTTCACGATAGAAAAAGCCTTGGAGCTTGGAACGCCGCTATTGATCGGCTGCGCCATTCTGATGCATGTCGGCGCCTTATTGGGCTATTTCGGGATTCGCTTCGTATGGCGACGATCCGTGCTTCACCAATTGGAATTGAGGCGGTTTCGCAATTCGCCATTGAGTACGGCGTTCATGGTTCGGGAAAGCTACGCGTCGTACAAGAAGTTTCTGGCACACCGTCTCAAGCACGAGAAAGCCGGTTCGGCCGGACTGGCTACAAAAAATACGGCGAAGGGGCGGGGTTAGCGGCGATTTCGTCCAGATACGGACGCAATTCGCACGAACTTTATGGCGTGACGATCCGTCCGTCTTCCAGGTGCAGTATCGTGTCCATGCGCTGAGCCAAGGACGGATCGTGGGTAACGACGAGGAAACTCACTCCGTTTTCGCGGTTCAGCTCGAGCATGAGCTGATACACCTGTTCCGCGGTTTTTCGATCGAGATTTCCGGTCGGCTCGTCGGCCAGAACGCACTTCGGTTTTGTTACGAGCGCTCGTGCGACCGCCGCGCGCTGACGCTCGCCGCCCGATAACTCTCCGGGCTTATGTTCCAGGCGTTTGCCCAATCCGACCCGCTCCAGCATCGCGGTCGCGCGCTTTTTCGCTTCGGGTATCGACAGCCTCGCAATCAAAAGCGGCATGGCGACGTTTTCCAGGACCGTGAATTCGCCCAGCAGGTGGTGAAATTGATAGACGAACCCCAGTACCCGGTTTCTGAGTTGAGCGAGCCTCCGTTCGTTCAGTGTTCCTAGATCCACACCGTCCAATTGAACTTGTCCCCGCGTGGGGCCATCGAGTCCCCCGAGTACATGCAAAAGCGTACTCTTGCCCGAGCCGGATGCACCCATAATGGCCACCTGCTGTCCCGGTTCTACGGAAAGCGAGATACCCTGTAATACGTCGACGCTCAGATTGCCCTGCGCGTAACGTTTGTGTAGATCGCGACACCGGATGACCGGCTCATTCATAACGGAGCTCCTCGGCGGGCTTGATTCGGGACGCCTGCCAGGCCGGATAGATCGTGGCCAGGATGGAAAGCAGGAAGGCCATCGAGGTAATCCGGTACACGTCCGACCAGATCAGCTTGGATGGCAGTTCGCTGATGTAGTAAACGTCGGCCGACAGGAAGTGGACGCCGAACAATCGCTCGATGGCCGGCACGATGGTTTCGACGTTCCAGGCCAGCAAGACCCCACCGACGCTGCCCAACAAGGTGCCGAACGCACCGATGATCGTGCCCAGTACGATGAATATTCCCATGACTTCGAGCGGGGTCATGCCTTGAGTTCTCAAGATCGCAATATCCGAGCGCTTGTCGGTAACCACCATCACCAGCGTGGAGACGATATTGAACGCGGCGACCGCGACGATGAGCAGCAGGATGATGAACATTACCCGCTTTTCGGTTTGTATGGCTTTGAAGAAATTGCTGTGCGACTGCGTCCAATCGGCAATCTGATAACGCCCTTCGAGTTTGGAGCCCAGATCACGCGCCACATGTTGAGCATAGAAGACGTCGTCCAGTTTGAGCCTCAGCCCTGAAACGGCGTCGTCGAATCGAAACAATTTTGCGGCGTCTTCCAGCTGAATCAGAGCCAGATTTCGATCGTACTCGTACATTCCGACCCGGAAAATTCCGACCACGGTGAAACGTTTGAGCCGTGGCAGAATGCCGGCGGGCGTGGCCGTGAGTTGCGGCGTGATGACGGTTATTTTGTCGCCGGTGAAGACGCCCAAATAATCGGCCAGCTCGGCTCCGAGAATGATGCCGTATTCCCCGGGGCCGAGCGCTTCGAGATGTCCTTCCACTATCCGGTTGGCGACCTCGGACACGCGCGGCTCATAATCAGTCATGATGCCGCGCAGCATCACGCCGCTCACCCGGCGATCCGAGTTGAGCATGGCCTGCCCCTCGATATAAGGAGCCCAGCCGAGAACGCGCGCGTCCCGTTCCAGTGGGGATTCGAGCGCGCGCCAGTCGCGGAGTTGTCCGTTCAAACCCGAGATGGAGGCGTGCGACGTCATGCCCAAAATGCGCTCGCGAAGTTCCGCCTCGAACCCATTCATCACCGATAGAACCGTTATCAAGGCTGTCACGCCCAGGGCTATGCCTAAAACGGAGGTAAAGGTGATGAACGAAATGAAGCGCGTACGGCGTTTAGCCCGCGTGTAGCGCAGACCGATGAACAGGATCAGTGGCTTAAACATGGGCCGATATCGACCGCGCTCCGCAGACAGTGAGCTTCATGGGCAAACAAAAAGATGGTTGTCGGGAAATTCAGAGAGGCGAGTGGCCTTTCTGGCAATCTATACAGATGCCGTAGAGACAGAGAGAGTGATCGGTCAGCTTGAAACTTTTTTCTTGTGCAATTTCATTCTGGCGCTTTTCGATGACTTCATCGCTGAATTCTTCGACTCGGCCGCATTTGACACAGACGATGTGATCATGGTGCTCGCCGCGATTCAGCTCGAAAATCGAATTGCCTCCCTCGAAATGATGACGTTTAACCAGTCCTGCAGCCTCGAATTGGGTCAAGACCCGATAAACCGTCGCCAGACCGATTTCTTCGCCATCGCTGAGTAGTGATTTATAGACTTCTTCCGCAGTCAGGTGTCGATCCGATCCGCTCCGGTTCTCCAGCATTTCCAGAATCTTGACGCGCGGGAGAGTGACTTTGAGTCCGGCGTTTCGTATGTCTTGACTTTCCAAAGCGGTAACCTACGCAGTGTTTTAAGTCTTTTGATCGAGTATGATTGGACGTTCAGTCCGATACGCCGCAATCATATCATGCCGAAGAGCCTCACCGTAATAACCTACTGTCTCTGTCTGTTTTTTGCCGGCTGTTCCACGGAAAAGCTTAAAGAATCTCTACCTGGCGTATACCGCCTCGACATCCATCAGGGCAATATCGTTTCCCAGCAGATGGTGGACCAGCTTCGGCCCGGGATGACCAAGCGGCAAGTGGCTTTCATCATGGGATCGCCGCTGATTGTCGATCCTTTTCACGATAACCGCTGGGATTACCTCTACTCCAACGAGCCGGGCGGCAAGCCCCGGATGCAGAAGCGTATTACTCTGGTTTTCGATGGGGATGAGTTGATGGGGCTGCAAGGGGATTTCAGGCCCGGCAACCTTCCCGAAATCGATCCGGATGATGTAACGATCGATATTCCAAAAATCGAACGCGAAAAAAGCCTTTGGGAAAAGATTAAGGGCCTGTTCGGAAAAAACGATTAGCGGTTTGGGGAAACGCCGCGGTTTTCGATCTATCTCTTTGCTGCGCGCGCGCGTCTCGCCTCCTTCGGGTCGGCGATCAAGGGGCGATAAATCTCAACGCGGTCTCCCGGCCTGATCGGTTGATCAAGCGAGCAGATCTTGCTGAAAATTCCGATCTTGTTCTTGGCCATATCGATCTCCGGAAAACGGTCCAAGATGCCGGAAGCCACGATGGCGGTTTCCGCGGTTGCATTTTCCGGCACGTCCACGGCGAGAATAATCTGGCGTTCGGGTTTCGCGTAAGCGACTTCGACTTTCATTGCTTTAAGCGTCGGAATTTTACCGAATCAGACGACATCAATCGCGCTGAGCGCGACAAGGGCAACAGCTAAAGGCGAAATGTAACGGATCGCGAATTGCCAGTATTTATAGGCCGCACCCATTTCGAGTTCGGCTTCGGAAACTTCACGCATCACGATCCAGCCGGCAAATAGTGCAACCAGGATGCCCCCGAGAGGTAGCATGAAGTTTGCGGTGAGGAAATCCACGATCTCGAAGAAGTTTTTCCCGAACCAGGTGTTTTCGGACCAGACATTGAAGGAGAACACAGTACCGAGTCCCAACAGCCAGCAAGTCACTCCGCTCCAGAGCGATGCCGCCTCTCGGGTCATGTCCCGGTTTTCCGAGAGCCAGGCCACGGCAGGTTCGATCAAGGCGATGGCGGAAGTGATTGCCGCAAGGAACAAGAGGACGAAAAACAGGAGTCCGAAGAACGAACCGCCTGGCATTTGCCCGAAGGCGATCGGCAAGGTTTGAAAGATCAAACCTGGACCCATGGTTGGTTCCAGCTGATTTGCGAATACGATCGGAAAAATGGCAACCCCCGCCAGCAAGGCTACCAGGGTGTCCATAAAGGCGACGAACGTCGTGGATCGCGGAATCGAAACATGGCTAGGCAAATAGGAGCCATAAATCATGATCGCGCCCATGCCTAACCCCAGAGAAAAGAATGCCTGTCCCAGCGCTACCAGTACGCTTTCTCCGCTCAAGCGGCTGAAGTCCGGTTTGAACAGGAACGATATTCCTTCGCCGAAACCATCGGAACTCATGGCATAACCGTCCAGGAGCAGGAGCATCACGAGCAGCCCCGGCATCATGAAGCGCGTCGCGCGTTCAAGTCCACCGCTGACACCGCGGCTGACGATGGTCATCGTTATGGTCATGAAGATCGTGTGCCAAATGAACTGAATTTCCGGGGAGCTCTTGAGATCCCCGAAGATCCGGCTAGCGCTCTCGGCGCTGACATTGTTCATGAAGCCGCTGTTCATCTTGAACATGTAGACCATCGACCAGCCGGCGATGACCGAGTAATAAGACAGAATCAAAAAGCCCGACAATACGCCGAGCCAGCCGGCATAGTGCCAGGCCGGACTCGCCTTCGCTTCCCGGGTCAGCGTCAACATGGTGTTGATGGGATTTTGTCGGCCGCGGCGCCCCAGCATGGTTTCCGCAATCATCAGCGGAATGCCGATGGCGATGACGCACAGCAAGTAGACAGCGACGAACGCGCCGCCTCCGTTTTCGCCGGCCAGATAGGGAAACTTCCAGATATTCCCGAGACCTATGGCCGAACCGCTTGCAGCCAGAATGAACGCCAAGCGTGAGGACCATTGGTTGTGCAGGAAACGTTGATCGGTCATGTGTTCTCCGAATTATTGTTCTGAGCCAATCGAAGGTCCGGACGACCCTGGGATGGGTTAAAATAACAAGATTTTTACGTAGAGTCAGGCAGTTTAGTTTCAAATACATGGCCGCAAAGAAAAACAAGGATACCGCCGGAACCGGCACCATCGCCCTTAATCGGCAAGCCACGCATGATTATTTCATCGAGGAGCGCTTCGAGGCGGGATTGGTCTTGCAGGGATGGGAGATCAAGAGCCTGCGTGCGGGAAGAGCTCAACTCAAAGAAAGTTATGTCACACTGAAAAACGGCGAAGCCTGGCTGCTCGGAGCACATGTTTCCCCCCTGGCTTCCGCCTCCACTCATGTCATGCCGGATCCCATCCGCACTCGTAAGCTGCTTTTGCATCGTCGAGAACTGAGCAAGCTGATTGGCCATGTGGAGCGCAAAGGATATACGCTGATCCCGCTCGCGTTGTATTGGAAAAGTGGGCGTGCCAAACTTGAAATCGGTTTGGTGAGAGGCAAAAAGCAGCATGACAAGCGCGCCAGTGAAAAAGAAAGGGATTGGCAGCGGGAAAAGCAGCGCATCATGAAACAGCGCTGAGATCCCGCCGCTTCACAGGGTGTGTTGCTGTCCGGTTTTCTGGCGCAACAGCCGAGATTCGGGTTTTGACTGCCTCTTTGTGCCGGTTTGGCAACACTTCACGCAATTTGAAGAATTGACACAGCGATGCATTGGCTTGAGTACAATCACCTCTTCGTTTTGGCAATCTTGGTCTTGGCATGCGGAATTTTTCTCGCTCCCCGGGTTGAGGCCGCTCCTTATGCCGCTCTCGTGGTGGAAGTCGAAAGCGAGCGTTCCTTGTTCGAACGGAATGCCGACGAATTGAGGTATCCGGCATCGCTAACCAAGATGATGACGCTGTATCTGGTCTTCGAAGCCCTGGCGAATGGCCGTATTACCCGTGACACCGTGTTCAAGGCTTCGAAGTATGCCGTTCTGCGCCCGCCCTCGCGGTTAGGGTTGAAGGCAGGCGATTCAATTACGGTCGAACAGGGCATATTGGCTTTGGTGACGCGGTCCGCAAATGATGCGGCCGCCGTAATTGCCGAGGGAATGGCCGGTTCGGAGTCTGCGTTTGCGCAGTTGATGACCGCGAAAGCGCGGCAACTGGGAATGAGCCGTACCGTTTACAGAAATGCCTCGGGCTTGCCCGATCCCAACCAGGTCACCACGGCTTGGGATGTGTTCAGGCTGAGCAAGTCCTTGTACAAGGATTTTCCTCAATTCTATCGCTACTTCTCTACGACCCGCTTCCAGTTCGACGGTCGCAGCTATCATAACCACAATCACCTTCTAAACAGCTACCCGGGAGCGGACGGGATCAAGACGGGATTTGTCAATGCATCCGGTTTTAACCTGGCGGCGTCTGCTCGGCGTGGCGGAAACCGGCTGATCGGCGTGGTTTTCGGAGGATCTAGCGCCGCAGCCAGGGATGCCCATATGCGGGACATACTCGACCACGGATTTGCCCAGCTCGAAGGGTTCGAGCATGAGGTCCAAACCGCCTCTTTCGATCAACCGGAACCCCCTGTCTTACTCTCGCGTCCGCAGTTGCCCGAACGCTCGGTCGAGAGGCCGAGTGACAAAAAACGCCTTAAATTGGCCGGCAGGAAAGCCCGCTCAGCCGATGAAGGCGATGGGCGCGAGAAGGCGGGCGCCGCTCGCGCAAGTCAGGCGTGGCATGTTCAGGTAGGTGCATTTTCCGTCGAGAAGGCCGCGAAGCGGCGGCTCACGCAGGCATTAAAGCTCGCTCCATATCCGCTCCGTCATGCGCGTGCAGCTGTTACCGTACGTAGGCAGGGCGGGAAAAAGCTTTATCTGTCCATTTTTAACGGGATGGCCAAAAAAGATGCGACTGCAGCTTGCAAGGCGCTCAAGTCCAAGCATATAGAATGCATTTCAGGCCGCACCTCAAAGTAGAGCGGAATTGGCATCTTCTCGGAGGTAATTGCAGAACGCTGAATCGGACTGGAGTGCCCGGCTCGGAAAAATCGGCGTCATCGTCGACATTTTTGAATTCGGCCCGACGCCAATAGGCGTATTTCTCGAATTTGAATGCGTGAAAGGTGCCGGAAATAGCTGTCTTCATATTGCTCTACATTGTTTTTGCCCCAGGGGCTTCGCAACCGTACTGCGGCGAGAGATCGACCAGCGACAAACCCTTTTGGAATTGCGCGCGACGCATAGTCATGAGTCAGCCTGCCCATAATCGTTGCTCCAGTATTCGAGCCCTCGTGGCTGATTACTTGAACCTAAACTGAACTTCAACGCTCACCAGGTTAACGATTAGATTTGTGCCCGATATCAATGTAGGGTATTGAAAGGGTAACTTATACTCCAGCCAAGTCAGACTCAAACTCGTCTATTTTGGATTAAAGAAAACTTCGTGAAACTCACCGATGACCGTATCGTCGCCTCGGTAACGGGAATGCCGGGGGAGAAATTCACGCCGCTCGCTAAACCTTCTGGTCGGCATGCCGGAATGTGTGACTACTAAAGCCGTCCGAATTCTCCCAACGCCATGAAAAGCGCCGTCCAGGCGGCTTTTGAAGACATTTGGATCGCTTCGTGGATGGCTTCTTGTCTCTTTCCGTCACGCTTTTGGGCTGAAGCAAGACAATTGCGTGGCATCGGAAGCAAGTCCATTGAAGGTCTGGTTTCTTTAGCCGAGACCTTCCGTTGGGAGTCCTGGAAGCGGCGTTTGAGAGCCGTGGGGTGCGGTTGCGGGCTCAGAGCGCGCTAATGTCGTTCATGGCTTGTTAAGCTAATTTGGTGTATTATCGGCGCCCGCGGTGTGAGGTGAAATATCGGGCCGGCTCAGGAAAGCGGCTTTGGCAAAACAGGGACCGTTGTTCGATTTGCCTGGCATCCGTGATAACGAAAAACAGTAGTGTTGGAGGTTATGTAATGATTTTTGCTAAGAAAGCGATGCTCGCAGCAGCGGGCGTGGCGATGTTGGCATCGGCCGTCGTCAACGCAGAAACGATCGAAGTAAAAGGCCAGGGTGTAAAATTTGCGCCTGAAGTTATTCATGCAAAGGTTGGAGATGTAATTTCGTTCCGCAATATGGCGACCCATTTCGTGGAGAGCGTAGAAGGCATGTGGCCGGAAGGGGCTCCGAAAATGTTGTCCGCAATGGGTGCGGACTACGATTATGCTGTCGAGAAAGAAGGCGTGTACGTGTTCAAGTGCCCGCCGCACTGGGGTGCTCGTATGGGCGCCGTTATGGTAGTGGGCGAGCCGGCCGACCTTGACGCTACGGTGGCGAAATACCTTGAGGTTGCTGAGTCCGTTAAAGAAGCGAAGCCCGCAAAAGGCCTTCTGAAAAAATTCAAAGAATCCGGTAAATAATATTTACCGTCCGGTTTCTATTCAAGGGCGTGTCGAGTTTTTTCTCGGCACGCCTTGTTTTATTATGGCTTTGTCGATGGATTTCGGGATATTGGATTGCTTGCAGATATCCGGATATATACCTTTTTGCACGCAAGCGAATATTTAAAGCTACCCTTTCTCGGGCAGGTCGAAAGCTTGTTTGGGGTGACATTAACGATGGGCATATGTGGCTCTGAGTGCCTCCAGGTCCAGTATATGAATGCGTTTGTTGTGTACCCTGATTAGCCCCGCATCTTCAAGATTGCGCAAGGTGCGGCTGACTGTTTCGAGAGCTAGCCCCAGAAAATTGCCTATTTCCTGCCGAGTCAACGTGAGATTGAACTCCGTCGGCGAAAAACCTCGTTTCCGTAGGCGGTCGGAAAGATTCAGGATAAACATCGCAACCCGGTCTTCCGCCGCGCGCTTATTGATGATCACCTGGTCCGTTTCCTCGTCCAGCTTGGCGCTCGCATGGCGGAACATTTCCCGCAGCAAATTCGGTACTTCATGACACAATTGGTCGAGCTGATCGGCGGGGAGTTCGCAGTAGCTCAAAGTTTCGAGAGCAATGGCGGAGCATTTGTGATGATTGGTGGCCACTGCATCGAACCCAAGCAGTTCCCCCGGTAATAGATAGCCCGTGATGAATTCATAGCCTTGGGTATCGTATATGACGGTTTTTGCCGTTCCTCCCTTGATCGCGAGCACGCCGCGAAATTTATCGCCTTCGTGGAAAAGATGCTCGCCTCGCTGAAGAGTTTTCTTGCGGGAGACGATGCGGCTTATGCGTTCAATATCCTCCCGGGCTAGTCCCCGGGGGATGCATAATGAAGTCAGACTGCAGTTCTGACAGGTAACCTGCAGCTTTGTTTTAAGATTGCGCGAAGGTGTATCAGTCACGAGTTGGATTGGATAAATGATCGGCCGGAATAAACCGTTTGCAGTCTTGGCGGATTGGTAATTAAGTCGAAGTCGGATGCTTAGGTCTGTAATTGGGGCGGCGTGATGCGCTCCGTACCCGGTTCATAATCGCGAGCCGGCGGCCTTGCGTCAAGGCGTCGACCAGTTAATGCGTCCTTCGTCACCGCGCGAAGGTAATTCGCCCGTCTTTTTTATATTAAACATATCATCCGATGTTGGGGAGTCTGCATGTTCGAGTTGGACCGTTCGGAAGCCGAACCTGTTAAAATTTGTGCGGTTTACGACATCTCGGAATTCAGATGATTGTTCCTGATATAACGACACAACATCGGCCAGTCGGCAGGGGCGGCACTATCCGGGAGTCGGTGGAAAGATTTTACGGGCACACGGATAGGGTGCCGGAAGCGCGCGACATGGGGGTGATTAACCCAGCGGACTCGGCCGGCGGGGATCTTAGTCAGGACGCAGTCGGCTATCCGTGCCTTCGCATGCGGCATTTTTCAGCGGCGCGAAGGCGCGAGACCAATAATTGATCTGTATGGAAAAGGCTCTCGGCGATATGGTCCTGGCCCCCTGTGCGCGAGTTCCTTGCTCGAGCGTTTGAGCAAACGGCGAATCCATATGATTAATCGGGCTGAATAACCGCTCATCACACTTTACGCGAAAAACATCATGAGAATGAGCCCCAAGGACTTCGATGAATGGGAGACCAAACGCATCACCCTTCTGGGCATGTCCGGCGTAGGTAAAACGACGCTGGCCGATAGCCTACCGAAAAAAACCTGGTTCCATTACTCGGGCGATTATCGGATCGGCACTCGTTACCTGGACGAGCCGATTCTGGACAATATCAAGCGACAGGCCATGGAGGTGCCGTTTTTGCGCGATTTGTTGCGCTCGGATTCGATTTACATCCGCAGCAACATTACCGTGGACAACTTGACACCGGTTTCGACGTTCCTCGGCAAGATCGGCGATCCGACCAGGGGCGGACTAACGTTGGCCGAGTTCAAACGTCGCCAGGCCTTGCACCGGAAGGCCGAGATCGCCGCGATGCGCGACGTACCTGCATTTATAGAAAAAGCCGACTCCATATACGGCTACAAGCATTTCATCAATGACGCCGGCGGCAGTGTCAGCGAGCTGGAAGATCCGGATACGATCAGGATTCTTGCCGAGCACACGATTATTCTGTATATCAGGACTACTCCCGAGTTGGAGCATCTTTTGATCGAGCGTGCTCAGCGGGATCCCAAGCCCTTGTACTATCGGGAGGAGTTCTTGGATCAGCACCTCGCCGAATTCATGGCGGACAAAAATTATTCGGCCATCGAGAAGATTCCGCCGGACGAATTCGTTTCTTGGGTGTTTCCCCGGCTATTCCGCTCGCGGTTGCCCAATTATCAGGCTATTGCCGACGAATACGGCTACACCGTCGATGCCAATGCCGTTGCCAATGTGCGGGGCGAGAGCGATTTCATTCGCCTCGTCATGGACGCGTTGGCGTCCCGAGCGCGTTAAACCTGTTTCGGAGAGCTTAAAGACATGCCTTTGGTAGCCCACACCGACTTGCCCACGTTCAGGCGCTTAAGGGACGAGGGACAGGAGATACTTTCGGTCGAGCGTGCTCGCCATCAGGATATCCGCGAAATGCATATCGGGCTTCTCAATATGATGCCGGATTCCGCGCTGGAGGCGACCGAGCGGCAATTTTTCCGCCTGGTGGGCGCTGCCAATCCGATCGTCCAGTTTCACATGCATCCGTTTACGATCGGCGGTATACAGCGAAGCGAACAGGCGCAAAACCATATCGAACGCTACTACGAAACTTTCGAGCAGATCAGGCGTGACGGGCTGGACGGCCTGATCGTGAGCGGCGCCAACGTAACTCGGGCCCATCTTCAGGACGAAGCGTTCTGGAAGCCTTTGACCGAAGTGTTCGACTGGGCGGCACAAAGCGTAACATCGGTATTGTGCTCCTGTCTGGCTACGCACGCGCTGTTTCAGTACAGCTACGGGGTGGAGCGCACCCATTTGGGCTTCAAGCGTTGGGGCGTGTATTCCCATCGGGTGGTCGAGCGTCGCCATCCGCTGGTCGCCGATATCAACACCCGTTTCGACGTGCCTCATTCCCGCTACAACGAAATTTTTCGGGAGGATATGGAGACGGCTGGGCTTAAGGTCCTGGTGGAAAGCGAGGAAGCCGGCGTACATCTGGCGGTTAGTCCGGACTTTTTGCGCGTCGTGTATTTCCAGGGGCATCCGGAGTACGACACGATCAGTTTGTTGAAAGAGTACAAGCGCGAAGCGATGCGTCATTATTACGGCGAGCGAGAGGATTATCCGCCGTTTCCGGAACATTATTTCAATCTCGACGTGGGCGCCTTGCTAAACGAGTACGGTCAGCTTCTCCGAAGCGCCAGGCGCCTCGGCAAGGCGTCTCCGGAGTTTCCGGAAGCCGAGGTCATCAGACATCTGGACAACACCTGGCGGGATACGGCGAAGGCAGTGTTCAACAACTGGCTGGGATGTATATACCAGGTCACCGACCAAGACCGCCGAAAACCGTTCATGGATCATGTTGATCCGGATAATCCGCTGGGGCTGAGAATCTGACCTGGCTCGACGCGGAACCTCGATCGGTGGTTACGTGTATTTTTCACTAGAACGAAGACTGGAGATCACTATGTCCGAACCGACAATCGCGCAAAAGGCTCCCTACGCTTTGGATCTGGAGCCGGGCAAATACTGGTGGTGTTCCTGCGGTCGGTCAGTCAAGCAGCCGTTTTGCGATGGTTCCCATCAGGGTACGGAGTTTTCGCCGGTCGCCTTCGAATTGACCGAGGCGAAGAAGGTCTGGCTCTGTGGTTGCAAGCATACCGAAAAACAGCCGATGTGCGACGGTGCCCACGCTAAATTGTAACGCGTTCCGAACGTGGATTCTCAATCGTGCGGGTGATGGAGCCGCGTAGACAGCAGATGGCGATTTTTCGTAAAATTTCCGTCAAATTAAAGATATCCACGATTAACAGCAACGGGACGGACCATACGGTTCCTCCCGTTTTGCATGTCTACGGTGACACAAATTGAACACGCGCGCATTGTTGGCCTTGGAAGACGGAACCGTTTTTCGGGGTATGTCCATCGGGGCGGAAGATTGCTCCATCGGTGAAGTAGTCTTCAATACATCCATGACCGGCTACCAGGAAATCCTGACGGACCCGTCGTACGCACGTCAGATCGTGACACTTACCTATCCGCATATCGGTAATGTCGGTATTAACCACGAGGACCTCGAGTCTGCGGGCGTGTATGCCAGCGGCCTGGTGGTGCGCGACGTGCCCGCTCGCTTCAGCAATTGGCGTGCCGAGAACAGTCTCTCGGAATTTCTGAAAGAGAGAAATGTGGTGGGCATCGCCGGAATAGACACCCGCAAATTGACCCGTATCCTTCGAGATAAAGGCGCCCTGCGCGGTTGTCTGATAGCCGGAAAAGAGATCGACCCGGATTTCGCTATCGCCAAAGCTCGGGAATTTCCGGGATTGCAAGGCATGGACCTGGCCAGGGAGGTCACAGCGCCCGAGAGCTATGCCTGGTCGGAAACCTCCTGGCGTCTCGGACAGGGATGCGGCGAACGCGAGACCAATCGACTCCACGTCGTGGCCTACGATTTCGGCGTCAAGCGCAATATTCTTCGCTTATTGGCCGATCGGGGCTGCCGGCTGACGGTTGTTTCAGCCGTCACATCGGCCCGTGAGGTGATGGCGTTGAAGCCGGACGGCGTCTTTTTGTCGAACGGACCGGGCGATCCGGAACCCTGCGATTATGCCATCCGGGCGATCCGCGAATTTCTGGAAATCCGGATTCCGGTGTTCGGTATATGCCTGGGCCATCAGTTGTTGGCTTTGGCGAGCGGCGCAAGAACGATGAAAATGAAGTTCGGCCATCACGGTGCCAACCACCCCGTACAGGAGCTTGATTCCGGAAGAGTGTTGATCACTAGCCAAAACCATGGCTTTGCCGTGGACGAAGCCAGCCTCCCGGAGAATGTCCGACCGACTTATCGTTCGCTCTTCGACGGCAGTCTGCAAGGAATCGAATTGGCCGATCGGCCGGCCTTCGGATTCCAGGGCCATCCCGAGGCAAGTCCCGGTCCACACGATTTGACGCCATTGTTCGACCGCTTCATCAATAGCATGGTCTGCCGGCATGACGGCCGCTCGGCCGGAGCCATGCCGGCGGGCTGAATTTGCCGCGGCCGTCCCGAATGACTTTCGCCCAGATATCGCTCAACGCTACAACGCTTCATGCCTAAAAGAACCGACCTTCAGTCAATCCTTCTGCTCGGCGCCGGCCCCATTGTCATCGGGCAGGCCTGCGAGTTCGACTACTCCGGCGCACAGGCGTGCAAGGCATTAAAGGAAGAGGGCTACCGGGTGATCCTGGTCAACTCCAACCCGGCCACCATCATGACCGATCCCGAGATGGCCGATGCCACCTACATCGAACCGATAGACTGGCAGACCGTCGCCAGGATCATCGAGAAAGAGCGGCCGGACGCCCTGTTGCCGACCATGGGCGGACAGACCGCGCTCAATTGCGCCCTCGACCTCGACCGTAACGGGGTGCTGGAGAAATTCGGCGTACAGCTGATCGGGGCGTCCAAGGAAGCCATCGATAAGGCCGAGGACCGGGAGAAGTTCAAGCAGGCCATGACCAGGATCGGCCTGGGGTCGGCCCGTTCCGGCGTCGCCCACAGCCTGGAAGAAGCGCTTGCCTGTCTGGAAGAGATCGGCTTTCCGGCCATCATCCGTCCTTCGTTCACGCTCGGCGGCTCGGGTGGCGGCATTGCCTACAACCGGCAGGAATTCGTCGAAATTTGCGAACGTGGCCTGGAACTTTCGCCCACCCATGAGCTTCTCATCGAAGAATCGGTGCTGGGCTGGAAAGAGTTTGAGATGGAAGTGGTGCGCGACCGCAAGGATAACTGCATCATCATCTGTTCCATCGAGAATCTGGACCCCATGGGCGTGCATACCGGCGATTCCATCACCGTCGCCCCGGCCCAGACACTGACGGACAAGGAATACCAGATCATGCGCGACGCTTCTATCGCGGTGCTGCGCGAGATCGGAGTCGACACCGGCGGGTCCAATGTACAGTTCGCGATTAATCCCAAGGATGGGCGCATGATCGTCATCGAAATGAATCCCCGCGTGAGCCGTTCCTCGGCCCTGGCGTCCAAGGCGACCGGATTCCCGATCGCCAAGGTTGCCGCCAAGCTTGCCGTCGGCTACACGCTGGACGAACTCAAGAACGAGATCACGGGAGGTGCGACGCCGGCCTCTTTCGAGCCGAGCATCGATTACGTGGTCACCAAGGTGCCCCGGTTCGCGTTCGAAAAATTCCCGCAGGCGGACGATCGTCTCACAACCCAGATGAAATCGGTCGGCGAGGCCATGGCCATAGGCCGTACCTTCCAGGAATCCCTGCAAAAAGCGCTGCGGAGCCTGGAAACCGGCGTGGACGGGCTGGTCGGGAAACTCGACGTTACCGCCGAGGAAGCCGGCAATGTTCTGCTTCGGGAGCTTCGTCATCCGGGGCCGGAGCGTATTTTCTATATCGCAGATGCCTTTCGGGCCGGCTGGATGCTGGACGAGGTACATGCCCATTGCCGCGTGGATCCTTGGTTCCTGGCCCAGATCGAAGACCTGGTGCAGGAAGAGATGGGCCTGGCGAAGCGCACCTTGGCCACGCTGTCTTCGGAAGAACTGTTCGCCTTGAAGCGCAAAGGGTTCTCGGATTCGCGACTTGCGGCACTGTTGGGCAGCGCCGAGTCGGAAGTGCGGGCGGTCCGCCACAAGCACGGCATCCGCCCGGTTTACAAGCGTATCGATTCCTGTGCGGCGGAGTTCGCAACGGCAACGGCTTACCTTTATTCCACTTATGAGGAAGAATGCGAGGCCAATCCGACCGAGCGGAAGAAAATCATCGTTCTGGGCGGCGGGCCCAATCGCATCGGCCAGGGTATCGAATTCGACTACTGTTGCGTGCATGCCGCAACGGCGCTGCGGGAGGATGGTTACGAAACCATCATGATCAACTGCAATCCCGAAACGGTTTCCACCGACTTCGATACGTCCGACCGGCTTTATTTCGAACCGCTCACGCTGGAGGACGTGCTGGAGATCATTCATCTCGAAAAACCCGCCGGGGTAATCGTCCAATATGGCGGACAAACCCCGCTGAAGCTGGCGAGAGCCTTGGAGGCGGCCGACGCGCCCATTATCGGCACCTCGCCCGATTCCATCGACCTGGCGGAAGACCGGGAACGTTTCCAGAAGCTGGTCGATCGCCTGAATCTCAAGCAACCGCCCAACCGGACAGCGCGCTCTCTGGACGAGGCAATCCGTTGCGCGAACGAGATCGGTTATCCGCTGGTCGTCCGGCCTTCTTACGTATTGGGCGGGCGGGCCATGGAAATCGTGTTCAACGACGAGGATCTGAACCGGTATATGCGCGAGGCGGTAAGCGTTTCCAACGAGTCTCCGGTGCTGTTGGATCGTTTTCTGGACGACGCCATCGAGATGGATGTCGACGCCATTTGTGATGGAAAACGAGTATTGATCGGCGGCTTGATGCAGCATATCGAGCAGGCGGGCGTGCATTCCGGCGATTCGGCGTGTTCGATTCCGCCGTATGACTTGAGCCCCGAGCTTCAGGCGCGGGTGCGCGAACAGGTTCGCCAGCTTGCCGAGGCCCTGGGCGTTGTGGGGCTCATGAACACCCAGTTTGCCATCAAGGGCGAGGAAATTTTCATTCTGGAAGTCAATCCGCGCGCTTCCCGCACCGTTCCGTTCGTATCCAAGGCCACCGGTTATCCGCTGGCCAAAATCGCGGCCCGCTGCATGGTCGGCAAGAGCCTGGACGAACAAGGCATCATGGAAGAACGGGTTCCGGATTATTTTTCGGTCAAAGAGGCGGTGTTCCCTTTCATCAAATTCCCCGGCGTGGACCCGCTGCTCGGTCCGGAAATGAAGTCGACCGGCGAAGTGATGGGTGTCGGAGCCACCTTCGGCGAGGCCTACGCAAAAGCGCAGCGCGCCGCCAGCGTGAAGCTGGCCCGCAACGGCAACGTCCTGGTCAGTGTCCGGGAGAGCGATAAATCGAAAGCCATCCCGATTGCCCGAGATCTCTTGGCCAAAGGTTTTCGGCTGGTGGCTACGCGGGGATCGGCGAGAGTGCTTGAAGACGCCGGTATACCGTGCGTTACCGTAAACAAGGTTTACGAGGGGAGGCCGCATATCGTGGACATGATCAAGAACGGCGAGCTCCAATTCATCATCAACACGACCGAAGGCAAGAAGGCCATCGCCGACTCGTTCACCATTCGGCGCGAGGCGCTGCAACATCAGATTACCTATACCACCACCATCTCCGGTGCCCGGGCGACCTGTTCCGCCTTGAGCGAGCTGGACGCAGGCGACATCAACCGGTTACAGGATTTGCACCAGGAACTCGGCAAAGTCTGAACTTTTTGAGGAAACGCAATTATGAACAAGGTACCGCTAACCGCCCGTGGGGCAGAAAAGCTGCGTGAAGAGCTCAACCACCTTAAGACCGTCATGCGTCCGAAGATCATTGCGGCCATAGCCGAGGCGCGGGCGCACGGCGATTTAAAGGAAAACGCGGAATATCACGCGGCTCGCGAGCAACAGGGATTTACCGAAGGCCGGATCAACGAGATCGAGGCCAAGTTGGCGCATGCGCAAATCATCGACGTCACGACGCTCAATGCCGGAGGAAAAGTCGTTTTCGGCGCTACGGTTGAACTCGAAGACATGGGGAGCGGCGATTCGGTGACTTACCAGATCGTCGGCGAAGATGAAGCGAATATCAAGGAAGGACTCATCTCCATCACTTCACCCATTGCCCGCGCCTTGATCGGCAAGCGGGAGGGTGATGTCGCGACGGTGCAGGCTCCCGGCGGCGTGAAGGAGTTCGAAGTTTGCTCGGTCAAATATCTCTAATGACTTTTTTCCGGGTTCTTACGATAGAGCGTGATGACGTGGCCGATGGATTGAATCAATTCGGCGCCCAGTTCTCCGCAGATCTGGGCGGTCATCTCGCGCCGTTCTTCACGGTCTGGGGCGTTTACCCGCACCTTGATCAATTCATGATGGTCCAAGGCTAGACCAATCTCATTCAGGAGGGCGGGTGTAATTCCCGCCTGGCCTGTGATGACCACGGGTTTAAGGGAATGAGCCTTGGTACGCAGGAATTTCTTAAAATCGGATTTCAACTCGGATTTCCTCGGGAACTGGGATTTCTTTCAACTCATTATCAGATCATGCCGCGCAGTCGAAGCAGCCGCCGATGGCTGGCCGAACACTTCTCCGATGAATACGTAAAACAAGCTCAAGCGCTGGGTTACCGCTCGCGGGCGGTGTTTAAACTGAAAGAACTGGACGAACGAGAGCGTTTGTTCAAGCCTGGCATGGTCGTGCTGGACCTGGGGGCCGCGCCGGGCGGCTGGTCCCAGTACGCAGCGGAGCGGGTTGGGAAAAGCGGGAAAATTATAGCGCTTGACCTCCTACCCATGGAAGCGATTCCGGGCGTAACCGCGATTCAAGGCGATTTTCGGGAGAATTCCGTACTCGAGCAATTACAAGCCGAGCTGGAAGGCAGACCGGTGGACCTGATCCTCTCCGATATGGCGCCCAATATGAGCGGCGCGCGCGTCGTGGATCAGGCCCGCGCCATGTATCTTGCGGAACTTGCCCTGGATGCCGCGGAACAACTGGCGAAGCCCGGCGGGAGCTTCGTGGCCAAACTGTTTCAGGGACCCGATTTCGACGATTTCGTGCGGAAAGCGCGTCAAATGTTCGCAAAGGTCTCGGTGCGCAAGCCCAAAGCGTCGCGCGATCGCAGTCCCGAAGTCTATCTCGTGGGAAGGTCGAGAAAACCCGTGGGCTAAACCTCCTCGCTGCCCAAGGATAGGGATTTAGAAGGTTTTGCCAGCTGGGCCGGAGCAGTGTCCTGGGGCGGTAAATTGTCTTCCCCCAATCGCGGCCAAGCCGCCAGCACCGCCTTGACCAGGGTCGCCAGTGGAATCGCGAAAAATACGCCCCAAAATCCCCAAAATCCGCCGAAGAACAAAATGGCCACAATGATGGCCACGGGATGCAGGTTGACCACTTCCGAAAACAGCAGCGGTACCAGGACGACGCCATCGAGTGCCTGAATGATGCCGTAAGCCAGAAGCAGATACCAAAAGTCGTCGGTCAGTCCCCACTGGAAGAAAGCCACGATCATCACAGGGAACGTTACCAGGGTTGCGCCGACGTATGGAATGATCACCGAGAGCCCCATCAGGACTGCGAGCAGCAGAGAATAATTGAGCCCCATCAAGGAAAAGGTCACGTAGCTCACGGCGAGCAGCACGGTGACCTCGAAAACCTTGCCGCGTACGTAGTTCCCGATTTGTATGTCCACCTCCCGCCATACACGGGTCGAAAGATTGCGGTCGCGGGGCATGTATTGGCTGAACCAGCCGAGAATGTAGTCCTTGTCCTTAAGGAAGAAAAACACCAGCAGCGGCACCAGGATCAGGTAGACGATCAAGGTGATGACGCTGACCAGGGACGCGTACGAATAAGTCAGCATGGATTGGCCCCAGGCAAGGAGTTCTCTCCGCACCACTGCCGTCAATTCGTAGATTTGTTCCTCGGTAATGAAGTTCGGATACTGCTCCGGCAGCTGCATCACCAACATCTGCCCCCGGTTCATCCAGGTCGGCAGTTGATCGATGAGTTGCACGGTCTGCTGATAAAGGAGCGGCAGGAGAGCGACGAACAAAAACAATAGAAAGGCGAGAAAAAGTACGTAGACGATGATGACGGCAGCGAGGCGGGGCAGCTTTTTCCGCACGCCGAGCGCGACTATCCCTTCCAGCAGATAGGCAATGACGCCGGCTGCGAATACCGGCATGAGCATCTGCCCCAAGCTGATCACCAGCACGAAACCGACAATCAATAAAATTGCGAAAGACACGGCCTGAGAATTGGGCAGCACTCGCTTGACCCAGTCGCTCAACCATTCGCGCACACTTTGCATGGTGAAAGTTTGCCCTTGTTATCAGTTGTTATAAATCGGCTGAGACATGTTACAACAAACCCGCTGGCCGAATAATGGACGTTCGCCAAGTGCCTTGATTTCAATGCAATTTACAGCTTTTTTTACACAGCTTATCCACAAGTCCTTAACAGACTAAAACACATTATATTGTGCTTGACGTCGTCATCGACCACATTCTATAGTGTATAGCGACATACATCCAGACATCTTCTGAGGACCCGCACCTATGGAAACCGAATCCGTAGCCCGTACCAGTCAGCCGACCTCGATTCCCCCGGATCGACCGGCTGTTTCGGCAGATCTGCGCGCGACCGCTCCCGGCGAGATGCGCGTCATCCGGCGCAACGGCAAAGTGACGCTATTCGACGTCGGCAAAATCAGCGTCGCCATTACCAAAGCGTTTTTGGCGGTCGAAGGCAATACCGCGGCCGCCAGCCGGCGTATCCACGAGACCGTCGAAGAGCTGACCCGACAGGTCGCCAGCGCCTTGTTCCGGCGCAATCCTTCCGGTGGAACCATTCACATCGAAGACATTCAGGACCAGGTCGAATTGGCCCTGATGCGCGGCGGCCACCACAAGATCGCCCGCGCTTACGTGCTGTATCGCGAGGACAGGGCTCGGGCTCGCGCGCAAAAAGCCGCCGAGCAGCAGGAAACGCGGCAACCCGCCATTCACGTGACCCTGCCCGACGGTTCCCAAAAACCCTTGGACATGACTCGTCTGCAGAAAATCGTCGAGGAAGCCTGCCGCGATCTCGCCGACGTGGACGGGACCTGGATTCTCGAAGAAACACAGCGCAATCTGTTCGACGGCGTGCCCGAGAAAGATGTGGCCCCGGCGCTCATGATGGCGGCGCGTGCACGTATCGAACAGGAGCCGAATTACTCGTACGTGGCCGCCAGGCTGCTACTGGATAGCCTGCGCTGCGAGGCGCTGAGCTTCCTCGGCCACGGCTTCGTCGAAGCCACTCAGGACGAAATGGCGGAGCGCTACGCGGAGTATTTCGCGGATTACGTGAAGCGCGGCGCGGAACTTGAACTCCTGTCGCCGGAGCTGACCCGGTTCGATCTGCAGCGCCTGGGCGCTGCGCTCAAGCCGGAACGGGATCTTCAGTTCACTTACCTGGGGCTGCAAACGCTCTACGATCGTTATTTCATTCACGCCAAGAGTATCCGTTTCGAGCTGCCCCAGGCGTTCTTCATGCGTGTGGCCATGGGACTCGCCATCAACGAAATCGATCGCGAAGCGAAAGCCGTCGAGTTCTACGACCTGCTTTCCAGCTTCGATTTCATGAGTTCCACGCCGACCTTGTTCAACTCCGGCACGCTGCGCCCACAGCTTTCTTCATGTTATCTCGCCACCGTTCCGGATGATCTGGACGGCATTTTCGGCGCCATCAAGGACGACGCCTTGCTATCCAAATATGCCGGCGGCCTGGGGAACGATTGGACCCGGGTTCGTGCCATGGGTTCCCATATCAAGGGTACCAACGGCAAGTCCCAGGGCGTGGTTCCGTTCCTCAAGGTGGCCAACGACACCGCAGTTGCCGTCAACCAGGGCGGGAAGCGCAAGGGTGCCATGTGCGCCTATCTGGAAACCTGGCATCTGGATATCGAAGAGTTCCTGGAGCTCCGCAAGAACACCGGCGACGATCGCCGCCGCACTCATGACATGAACACTGCCAACTGGGTGCCCGATCTATTCATGAAGCGGGTGGCGGAAGAGGGCGATTGGACACTGTTCACGCCCAGCGAAACGTCGGACCTGCACGATCTCACCGGCGAAGCCTTCGAGAAACGCTACCTGGAATATGAAGCCAAGGTGGATCGCGGCGAAATCACGCTATACAAGCGGCTTCCGGCGACGCAGCTTTGGCGCAAGATGCTGTCCATGCTGTTCGAAACTGGGCACCCCTGGATTACCTTCAAGGACCCCTGCAACCTGCGCTATACCAACCGGCACATGGGCGTGGTCCACAGCTCCAATCTGTGCACCGAGATCACCCTGCACACCAACGACAACGAGATCGCCGTGTGCAACCTGGGCAGCGTGAACCTGTCGAACCACGTCACCAAGGACGGCGTTCTCGACGCGTACAAGCTGGAGAAGACCATTTCCACCGCCATGCGCATGCTGGACAATGTCATCGATATCAACTACTACAGCGTTCCCCAGGCGCGTCGCTCGAACCTGCGCCACCGCCCGGTCGGGCTCGGCATCATGGGTTTCCAGGACACGCTGTACAAGCTGCGCATCCCCTATGCGTCCGATGAAGCCGTAAGCTTCGCCGATAAGAGCATGGAACTGGTGAGCTACTACGCCATCAAGGCGTCCACCGATCTCGCCGAAGAACGGGGCCGCTATTCCAGCTTCGAAGGCTCGCTGTGGAGCCAGGGCATTCTGCCCTACGATTCCATGGCGCTGGTCGAACAGGGCAGGGGCGGTTATCTCCAGCAAGATCGCAGCTTCGCCCTGGACTGGGACGCGCTCCGCGATCGGGTGAAAGCGGTCGGCATGCGCAACAGCAACACCATGGCGATCGCTCCGACGGCGACCATCTCCAACATTTGCGGAGTGTCGCAGTCGATCGAGCCGACCTATCAGAACCTGTTCGTCAAATCGAACCTCTCCGGCGAGTTCACCGTGGTCAATCCGTATCTGGTGAACGATCTCAAGAAGCTCGACCTGTGGGATGCGGTCATGATCAATGACCTCAAGTACTACGACGGCAGCCTGCAAAAGATCGAGCGCATACCGGACCAGCTCAAACAGATCTACGCCACCGCCTTCGAAGTTGACCCGCGCTGGCTGGTGGAAGCCGCCTCGCGCCGGCAGAAGTGGATCGACCAGGCACAGTCCCTCAACCTTTACATGGCCGAGCCTTCCGGGAAGAAGCTCGACAACCTGTACAAGCTGGCCTGGATCCGCGGCCTCAAGACCACCTACTATCTCCGCACCATGGGCGCCACCCACGTGGAGAAGAGCACCGCCTTCGACGGTAAGCTCAACGCCGTGAAGACCGACCCCATCGACGATGCGATTCCGGGAACGAAGCATCATCCGGCGGAAGCTGCCTATGCCGAGGCGGCGGCTTCGGGGGTGAAGATGTGTTCGATTGATGATCCGGAATGTGAGGCATGTCAGTGATTTGCTTCCTCTCTACTGTGGGACCTTTCAGTTCCCTCTCCCTCTCCCTCTCCCTCTGGGACGGGGTTAGGGTGAGGGAAGGAAATTTATCGCTTAACCCATAAATTGTGGGAGAACGTTATGGCAAGAAATACAGGTAACGGTTTTCGCCGTGGATCTATCGATAATCGGTCGCAGACCCAAAATCCCAAAAATGGAAATTGGACAAAGCGTGATGCTTCAACTGGCCGTTTTATGGATCAAAAGACTGATGGCAAACCCTTTAAAGGCGTTGCGAAGGAACCGGATGATCGTCGTTGAGATACCTTATCTGTCGTAGTCGTAGGGTGGGTTAGGCGCAGCCGTAACCCACCGAATAAGGTTTCGCTTTTAAGGTGTCGCTGCCGCGACGGGTTGAATTGAGTGTGGATTCTCGCTTAAGGCTATCCAGGGTTTACGAAACGCCCACATCGCCCCTTTCAACTGCGCATAGTCATGCTCGGACAATGTCGTTTTCAAGCGCTTCATTTCGGCTTTGCGAGCTTTATCGGCGCAATCGCGGTCATGCTTGGCCACGTGAAAACGATCAACCACTATTGGCACGTTGGGTAGGGGTTCTTGAACCGCATTGCGGTAACCTTCATTCATGTCGATACAGACTTGGCGGACCTGCTCGCGTTGATCCGGTGGTAATGTCTCCAAAAAGGATTTGACCGTCTCTTTTTTCCTGTCCGGCAACACCGCCAGAATAAACTTCTCCCGCTTAACCGTAACACCCGAAATAATCACCACAAAGTCTTTATGCCCTTTCTTCAGCGCAATTTCGTCAATCCCAAGCAATTCCAAGTTTGGCACCGTTGACCAATCGACTTGCCGCTGAACATGGCGGTCGATGATGCCTTCGATGCACGCCACCGTGAGGTCGCGTTTCAAACTGACATCACTCAATGTACTGTTGACCAATTCCCGCAGAATCCAATGCTCGTAAGCCTTGGTATGGGGACTCTTCGGGTCATACCACTCACAACGCTGGGTCGTGGTCGGGCCTTTGTGGCAATGGGGGCATTGAAAACGTTTGGGCTTGATCCGAATCCAAACCGGCCGGTCAAAAATCGGCAGATGCCGCAAGGTAATCTCTTTATCGTAGCCGTGAAACTTATCAATCGTGCGCCCGCACCGACGACACACGGCAGTTTGGCTAGTGCTGACCACCGTAATCACCAAACCTTGAGGTGTTTGTTCGCAATGTTCTACCTGAACATTGGGCAGGTCTAAGGGTATCTGTATCTGCGGTTGAGTCATTTGAGCTTAAAAGAAAATCATGGCTTCCAGCAAAATATCAAAGCCGCTGACATTTCGCTATCCATTCCTTGGCATACTGCATGTAGTGTTTACCACGGAAAATATGGGAGAGCCATTTTCAGGCAGAGCAGTTCAATCATAACGAGTGGGGTATTTGAGGTTATAGGCGGGGAGAAAATAAATCAGGAATCAGGGCAGACATACTTGCGTTTTTGATTCCACCTTTAAAGGGCTGGGTATTAATACCCAAGCATTTCCGGGTGCGCATTTTGCCACGTTTCCGCCCGCTTTAATCGAGCCTTGCATACTCGCTTCCACGAAGCCGAACGATTTCGTGCTCGATTTTTTTTTCGGTTCAGGTACCGTAGGACTTGTTTGTTTAAGCCATGGACGCCGGTATGTTGGTATAGAACTTCATTCGGAATATGTCCGAATGGCGGTTCAAAGATTGGGTATTTTCGAACCGAGTGTCATTAAGGTAGCTGCATAATGGCTGCCTTCCGAATTCCCGCACCCGAATTGCAAATCGATTTTTCATTTGCACTCGGTCAGATGCGTACTTTGTACATGCAGGATGCGCTTGGTTCGACGGTAGAGAAGACCGATCTTGCCCTGCTGAATACCCAGTTATCCGAATACGTTCCCGAACATTAGAGTTGTACCTGATGCTAATGCATGGTCTTGATAGCCCACTTGTTTCTCAAACAAATTCGAATATAAAAACCTTCAATGATCTACGACAAATTTAGCCAAATAACCGATGACCGCATCGTGGAATCGTTGATTGGAATGCCCAAGGCGAAGTTCACAGCCCTCGTCAAAGTATTCGAGTCGGCCGCTCAAGCCATCGATCGAGAGCGTGTCGAAAAGGGCGAAATAAAACACGTCAAACAGGGCGGCCCTAAAGGTTATCTTGATTCTTACGAGAAAAAGCTGTTTTTCGTTTTGTACTATTTGAAAACCTATCCTACTTTTGACGTTCTGGGCTTTCATTTCGGTTTCAGTGGCGGACATGCCCATGCCCACATCGACCGCTTGCTGCCGGTTTTAGTGCGAGCGTTGACAAGCCTCAACGTCATGCCGGAGCGCACGCTAACAACCCCAGAAGAATTCTCTCAACTCATTGATCAATATAAGAACATAGCGATCGAAGGCGTGGAGGTCGCTTGCGTTCGACCCCAAGATGAAACTGAACAGGAAAAGCATTACAGTGGAAAAAAAAGACATACGCTCAAATCCCTCGTAATCTCCGACTTTAATCGAAGGATATTGTTTTTGTGTTGCATTGTGGCAGGCAGCGTACATGACTACACACTCATGAAAGATGTCTTCACGCCGGGTTCAGCGTGGTTCGAGAAGGTCAATTTATGGCTTGACTTAGGATTTCTGGACGCGGACAAAGATTATCAAAGTACCCAAATATATCTACCCCACAAGAAACCTAGAAAATCCAAGAAAAACCCTAATCCGACATTGACGCCTGAGCAGAAGAAACAGAACAGAAAACAAGCCGCCACGCGGGTCATCGTTGAGCATGCCATCGGTGGCATGAAGTTCTTCCACTGCATGATGCATCGGATTAGAAATCATCTGGGTCACTTCGTGGATTATTTTTTCTCACTTTCCGCCGGGCTTTGGAACTACAAAATCTGTTGATTTACAATTGTTTAGCATCTGAAACAACTCTATTGTCTTAAAGCCTTGGCTGCCCGAGGGCTGCGTGGCGAGTTGGTGTTTCCTGTTCCGTGCTTATTTGAAAAGAATCCGCGATTATTAGGGTATTACCGGCTTTTGTTCGGCTTCAATCAGAAAGCTTTTTATAGCGCGGAGTTTGGTGTTTCGGGTTTCAAAGCAATGGAAGAGTTCGGGCGTTTGAACGAGGGACAAAAGGCCTCTCTGTCCGCGCTGTGCAAAGCTTTGATCGATAGCGCTTGCGCCTTGGTGGAGGGTATCGGCGCAGATCGGCTCAGTCGCGAGTTACTGGACGACTTGGCCTTGCTGACGGTTGGTCCGCAACTCCGTGGCGGAGCGAATGTGAAGAAAGGGGCGGAAGGCATTGTTCGCGTGTTTGAGGCGATTCATCTTATCGTCCAACATGCCGCTACTTCATCGAGTTCGGGAAAAATAGAGATCGAAAACGCCGCAGGGCGCAAGGTGTCTATCGCATTTGCGCCCGATCCCGACATTGTCATACGTGAAGAAATGACGAAAGGTAAATTTCGGAACATTATCGCCGTCGAAGTTAAAGGGGGTACCGATTTTTCCAACATTCACAACCGTATCGGAGAAGCTGAAAAAAATCATCAAAAGGCAAAAGCTTCCGGTTATGTGGAATGCTGGACTGTCGTGAATGTCGACCGCATTGATCTTGATATGGCAAAGCGTGAGTCTCCTTCTACAAATCGGTTTTATCGGCTTTCGACGCTTATAAATGGTCGATCTGAGGACTATGAGGATTTTAAAGATCGCATTATTTCACTGACCGGAATCCGGAATAATTGACGCTGATGAGTCTCATAGTCAGCAATGCGTCTGCAAAATGCGGGCATCACGTTGGATAGATTGTTTACGAATGAAGATGATTTGTCCGTCGACGCAGCCGAGCATCGCTGGCGTGGGCGGGAATGGCCCGAAGGGTGGACGCAGGGATGCGTCCACTCGGCGGTATGGTAGGGTGGGTTAGGCCTTCGGCCGTAACCCACCGAATAAAAGGTTTCGCTTCGCGAGGGTTCATTTGACTATGGGTCCGAGAACCCGCACTCATAAACCCGTCGCGGCAGCGAAACCTTATTCGTTCGAACTCGAAAAAGATAAATACCATATTACGGAAGAGCTCTGAACGATACCGGCCATGCCGATTGTCCAAAGAATTAGGCGCATGGAATACCCTGCAAAGAACAGCGTAACATACGAGATTCTCGAGTTTGGCACATGGTCGTGCCGAAATGCCTTCAGCACCCAACGATCCAGGACGTAATGAGTCATCAAGACGGTGAAATGCCGGAAAATACGCTCGATGCCGTCAAGGCGCTACGGCGGCTGGAACCGCCGCAGCGGGCGGAGGCACTGTCGCATTATCCGCCGGAAGTGGCGCGGGCTGTTTTTGAACAGTTCGAAGCGCCGCTGCAGAAGGAGGTGCTGGCGTTTCTGCGCGATCATCAAGTCAATCGATTGCTCGAGGATCTCGATCCGGATGACCGAGTCCGCCTGCTGGATACCTTGCCTGAGCCGGTAGGCCAGGCTCTGCTGGCCCGCCTCAGTCCCCGCGAAAGGCGCCTGACCCACAAATTGCTCGCCTTCCCCGCGGAGAGCGCGGGCCGCATCATGAATCCGGAGTATTTGCCGCTTCGGCCGGAGTTTTTGGTACGGGACGCGTTGACCTTAATCCACCGCGAGGGCCGTGCGGTCAGTACCGTGAACGTGCTGCCGGTCCTCGACAGCGGCGAGCGGCTGGTGGGATTGGCAATGCTTAGTGCTCTGGTGCTGGCCGACCCGGGCCAGCAGGTGGAGGACGTCATGCTGGCGCCGGTACCCACGGTAGCGCCTGAGACAGACCAGGAGCAGGTGGCCAGTCTGATTCAGGCGGCGGATCTGTTGGCGCTGCCGGTAGTCGACGATGCTCGGCATTTGCTCGGCTTGATTACGGTGGACGATGCCATGGACGTCGTTCAGCTCGAACAGGAGGAGGACTTTGCTCGGGCCGGTGGTAGCGAGCCGGTGGATCGTCCCTATTTTTCGATCACCTTGTTGGATCTCGCCCGGGCTCGCTTGGTCTGGCTGTTGCTGCTCGCCTTGGCCGGCACCATGACGGTCAACGTAATCACCACTTTCGAATCGCTCCTGGAGCAGGCGATCAGCCTTTCGGTGTTCATCCCCCTTCTCATCGGGATTGGCGGCAACTGTGGAGCCCAATCGGCGACCACCGTGATTCGGGCCATGGCCACCGGCGACATCAATGGCGTGGGAATTGCGCGGGTCATTCTCCGCGAGACCCGCGTCGGTATTCTGCTCGGCAGCGCGGTCGCCGTGCTCGCCCATGTTCCCGTGTTACTGCTGTTCACGCCGGGGCTGGCGGTGACGGTCTCCCTAACGCTGATCGCCATCTGTGTCCTGGCGAATCTGGTAGGTTCCGGAATGCCGATGCTGGCTCGACGTTTGGGAATCGATCCGGCGGTAGTGAGCGCTCCGGTAGTGACGACACTGGTCGATACCTTTGGCCTAGTCTTATATTTTCTGATCGCAAAGTACGTTATGGGGTTTTGATCGTGGGGGATTGCTCAGTTAGCGCTCCTTCACGTGGATCGGTTTTCTTCGCCTGAGTCCCAGCAGAAAACAATAAGCCCCTAAGGCCGCCAAGACATGTTTGAGTGCATGCCCGCTGATCGGGTACAACGCCCGGAAAATCGGTTCATCGAGCAGTTCCGCAAATTTGGCGAGGCCATAAAAACCCAGCAATGCCCAGATATACCCGGTAGCCGTAAACGAAGGAGAGAACAAAAGCAATATCAGGGGTATCAGCACCATGGGCAGAAACTGAACCAGACCGTAGGGGCGCAGGTCGCCTTGTCCGGATTGCTCGGTTGTATGCCAATAGAGGATCGAAGCGATGCCGAGAAGAATTAGCGGCCACAGTAGCGTTTTTCCAAACTGACAGGAAATGTATTCGCCCACGATGATGGAGACGAAAGCCATGAAGGCGACGGTCATCGGCAGTCGGTCCCAGACCAGGGTCGCATTGTTGGGAGCGAGATGGTAATACGCCGAGCCGGGGGCGATCATTGCGATACCGACGAAAAAAGCGAAGTAGCTAGTGCGGAGTTCCGGGAGCGTACTGTCCGACATGCCGCGGACGAGTTGCCGAAGCGCAGCGAAGCCGACCAGGAGGAAGCCGACATTGGTCACGACATTCCAGAAATTAGGCACGCCGAACCAGCGGCTCCTGTCAGCGAAGTCGTGGTAGGCCGGATCCTGCGGAATGGCGGGAACCCAAAACATGCCGATGCATGCCAGTACGGTGATGCCGAGAAGCAGAGCCGGCCTGCCGCCGGCACGATATTCGGTTTTCATGCGACGAAGTTCAAAAATTGCGAGCGATGAATGTAATCCGTGCTATACACGGCCGGCTGGTCTGCATACTATTAGCCGGCGGATGAGCTTTGGCGTCCGGGTTTAGACATGAGGAGACTCCTATGAAAACAATAACACTGGGCTTGCTGGTGATGCTTTTAGGGGAGAGTGGCACGACGACGGCTACCGAGGCGAGTATCGACAGTACCACCAAGCAGTTCCTGAAAGACACTGCCAAACCGGCGGCTCAGCGTGCTGCGCGCAAACAAGTTCACGTGGCAGCCGAAAGTATAGAAAAAGCCAAGAATCTCAGGGAAAGTATCGATAGAGCGTCTGCTGCATTGGAAGAGCAAGTTCTGGATTCCGCTGAAGAATCTGCCGAGCGGCAGTTAAAGGGAGCGGTCCCCGATCAGGCCAAGAAGGGCGCCGAGACCGCCGAGAAAGGATTGGCGCAGGCCGAAGCGATCAAAGGTCAAGTCAAAAACGCACCCAAATCGGCAGGGAATACTATGAACGCCGTAAAAAAGAAGGCCAGACGAGAGGCGACCGAGAAAACGTTAGAGTCAATGCGGTAACCTGACTTTTACCCCCTTGTCTGATCGGGGGGAGGGAGGCTACGACCGAATTTTTGGCCGGATTCACTCCGGCCAAACGCCGGAAAACCTTGGTATGGCGTCACGCCGACGTTACGGACCGCTGATGTTGGATGGAACGCGGCGCGAGCCGTCGCTCTCCGGGAGAAGCGGTCTTTTTTCTCTCCGTATCCAGCCCTTGCCCTTGTTCTCGGATTACCCCAATGCCGGAATTTCAGCACGTTTGTTGTCGGTTCACGAGGCCGGTTCAGCGGTCCGCCCTTCCATCGTTCGTCTTCGGTGCGGGAAGCAACTTCATCTCAAGTGTCTAAGGAGTAGAATGAATGCAAGCCTATATGGAGCGGGCTTGTGCCCGAACGAGTATCGGACAATCGAGACGCTGTAATCTAAGGAGCTCTGATCATGGCCGAAAAACTGTTGCGCGACATTAAACCGGTTTCTCCGGAGAATCTGGACGATTTGATGCTGATCATGGCCAAGAACATCGAAGAATCGCTGTTCAAGAGTGGAGCCCGTCCGGGGCTCGATTACTCCATTCTGGACCTGTACAAACTGGCGCAGCCTTTCGCGCTGGAAGTGTTCAAGAAAAACATCAACACCATGTCCTTTACCGTGCAGTGGTAGGGCGGCTCGGCCCGAAAAGCGCGGGAGGCTGATTTATCGGCAAAAGTTCTGTTCTACATGTTGTGTCTATAGTTTTTTTGTGCACAATATGTAGCGACTTAGCGTTGGCGGCCGCCAACGATCGCGAGTCGTATAGACACTTCTCCTGAACACCCACGGGCCGAAAAGAGGAAAGAGCATGTTGAACTGGGAAGATCCCCTCGCCGAAGTGACCGGCAAGTCCGCCAAGGCTGAACCCAATCCGAATGTACCCAGGCTAGCCGCGCTGGGAGGGAATTTGGCGGCGGTGGACGAAGTCAGGCCTGAATTTCAGGATTATCCGGCACATGCGCGACACGAAGCGGACCAGGGGGTTGCAGGGGCGAATGATTTTTGTACCGGAGCAACCGGCCTCGAGAGCATCGAGATGGGAGCCCGGCGTATTCAAGTCGATGATAAACGGATCATCAACTGCCGCGCCGATCTGAATCAGCTGGTACCGTTCAAATACCGGTGGGCCTGGCAGAAATATCTGGATGCCTGCGCCAATCATTGGATGCCGCAAGAGATCAACATGAACGCGGACATCGCGCTCTGGAAGAGCATCGACGGACTGACCGAAGACGAGCGCACCATCATCAAACGGAATCTGGGATTCTTTTCCACGGCCGATTCCCTGGTAGCCAACAACCTGGTGCTGGCCGTTTACCGGCACATCACCAATCCGGAATGCCGCCAATATCTGCTCCGGCAGGCCTTCGAAGAAGCGCTGCACACCCACGCCTACCAGTACGTCGTCGAGTCTCTCGGCATGGACGAGGGCGAAGTGTTCAATATGTACCGCGAATTGCCGGCGGTGGCGCGCAAAGCGGAATGGGCGCTGCCGTTTACCCAGTCGCTGGGCGACCCCGCATTCCGGACCGGAACGCCGCAAGACGACCAGCGGCTGCTTCGCGATCTCATCGCCTTCTACGTGATCTTCGAAGGCATTTTCTTCTACGTCGGCTTTACTCAGATCCTTTCCATGGGCCGGCGCAACAAGATGACCGGCACCGCCGAACAGTTTCAGTACATTTTGCGGGACGAATCGATGCACATGAACTTCGGCATCGACGTCATCAACCAGATCAAGATCGAGAATCCGCATCTTTGGCGGAAAGACTTCCAGGATGAAATCATCCGCATGATCCGCGAAGCGGTGGACATAGAGATTCAATATGCCTACGACACCATGCCGCGCGGCGTGCTGGGGCTGAATGCCGGGATGTTCAAGGATTATCTGGAATTCATCGCCAACCGGCGCTGCGCCCAGATCGGTTTGCCCGAACAGTATCCGGGCGCCGGAAATCCGTTCCCCTGGATGAGCGAAATCCTCGATCTCAAAAAGGAGAAGAATTTCTTTGAGACCCGGGTGACGGAGTATCAGACCGGCGGCGTTCTGAGCTGGGATTGATCTCGGGTTCGGGCGGACTGTGAGGGAGCGGGCTTTTAAGCCTCCGGTCGGGTTCCGAATCGCGGGCTAAAGCATTTTCATATCTACTGTACGGGAACTCGCGAGTAGTCACCGTAGGGCCAAGGGGTTCGTCGGCAAAGGATTGCCGACAATCGTGCCACCCCGTAGGTCGGAAATCCTTTTCCGACGCCATGCACCGATCGAACGTCTTCGTCGGCAAGGGATTGCCGACCTACGATCGTGCCACCCTGTAGGTCGGGAATCCCTTCCAATCGCAAACGGTGCCTCCGGGAGCGCCGGAGCCGCCCTTCCCGACGTCATGCGCCGGGTCCAGCGTCTTCGTCGGCAAAGGATTGCCGACCTACCAATGCTTGAGTCGATTTACGCGTGTCGACGGCGCCAAGAACTTCCGTCCAACCCGTGATGCCGTATGCGCGAGATGAAAACGCTCTGATTGCTTCCCGATTCTCCGTGTCTCAGCCGGGGATCAGGTTCCAGGTCTGCAAGGCATAATACAGCGGGGCATGGTCCGTCATGTCCCGGCGTACCACCCGACCAGGCCCGTTCCAGCAGGTTCTTCCGCGATTCCGTATCGATTGCCACCAAAGTACCGACGTGCCGGTATGGAGTGCCCGGAAACTCCAGCCCCTTGGCCACCAGGTCGTTGCCGTGCACGTAGCGGAAGCTTCGTTGGTCTAGCCCCAGGTGCCCGAAGGCATCGGCGAATTCTTGCCCTCCCGGGCAAGGACAACCGTAGGTATAAAGTCCGGCTACCTGATCCGGAAACTGGAACGCGATCATCGCGGCCATGGCGGCTCCGAGGCTGTGGCCGGTGAGCCAGAGATTGGACGACCGTGGTAGCGAACTGATCCAATTCTCCAGGTCCGTCCAGATGCTTCGCAGGGGCTGACAAAAGCCTTGAACGACCGGGACTTGAAATTTCGGCGGACCGTCGAAGGGACCCATCCGGAGTTTCATATCCTGGCGGATATCGGTCCCCATCGAGGCCAGTTTATCCAAATCCCGCACGATGTCGGCAGGTCTGTAAAACTCTGTCCCACGCAAGGAAAGGACGGCAAAATCCTCACCTTGGACCGCGAAGCCGCACAAGCCCGTCCTGGGGTTTTCAAACAAGCGGAATGAGGCGGGAGCGAAACAATTGACCGACCCAAGGACGGATCGAATGTTTTCCGGGTCTTCGTAGACCAAAAGCGCGCAGTCCGCGAGCCACCAGGCATTGACCGGCGAATGTTCGCGTGCCGCGGCATCGAAGGGAAACCGTCCCCAGTTCTGAAAGTACCGGTAGTTCCTGGCCGGCAACAGCAGGGCATCGAGGTTCCGAAATCCGAAACTCGGGGGGATTGCTTTTCGAGGACCGGCCATGCGCTGACGACTCCACATTGATTCAGCCCAAGCCTAAGCCGAAGTCGATGACGGCTGCCCATTCCGGATGATCGATAAACGGATTACGGTTCCCCTGCTTTTCGAAGATCGCTTGGTTTCTATGCCGTTCGTACTCGTCCGGCGGTTCCGTATCGTGCCAGTTCAGGATGATGGGCAGCCGGTCCTGCTGCATTTCGCGTCCCTCGTCTCCCACCTGGCCCGGGTAGCGAATCAGGAAGTACAAAACCGCCCTGGCTATCGCGCCTTTTCCCCTTTGGGGCTCGAACTTGCCTTCGGTGCTTTTGCCGCACTGATCCATGACGGCTTCTTCGAAGTCCGGAAAATCGTAGTAGGGCGTGTTGCTGCGAAAACTGTTGCAGCGCGCCTCACAGGCGAACAAATGGTGTAGATCGCCGCGCATCGGTTCCCTAGAGTTGAACCAAGACTGTGGAATCACATGCTCGCAATTGTAAGGCAGGCTGCGCTCGATCAGGTCCAGTTCGTATTGCAGGCGCTCCGGCAGTATATCCGCTTCGCGCAGCATCAATTCTCTGGTTTTCTCGGCACGTTCCTGTCCAATCTTGAAGTCCTCGCGGATCAAGACCTCGGGCTCGAACTCTTGGCCCGAGTAAATGCTGCGAAGTTTTCGGTCGGGATGAAGGTCTATCCAAGGATAGAGTTCGCGAGCCGGCCGATAGCGTGGCGCATGGGTATGCGAAGATTTCACCCGTTGGCTAAGCGCCTTGAACAAAGGGCGTCCCGTGGTATGGGCCGGAATCTCTGAATAGTACGCGGTTGCCGCCTGGGCATCCGCCGCGGCGTCGTAATAGGTCCGCGTGGCCGAGACCGTCAGTTCTTCCAGGGCTTCGCGGAGCGCTTCGGGTTCACCCGGCTGTACCCTCGGGCCGGACATCGGCGCCGGCGAAACAGCCGGTTCCGGCGTTGGAACCGCGGTGCTGACCGGCGGTGTCGCGAATTGGCCCAGGCTTACGCTTATCTTGAGCGGAATCGTCCACGTTACCGGAGCGGCCACGGCGGCTACGCCGATTTCCGGACTGGCTTCGTCGCCGCCGCCGGATCTGCCGACATAGGTCGGCAAGCTGTTCGCTGAGGCGGATGGCCCATCCGGGCCATTACGAGAAGATCCTTCCAACACGTCCGTTAGCAATCGCGCTTTCGCGCTATCCAACTGTCCCTTCGCTTCCTGGAGATGGGCTACCAATCGGCTTACCCGCAAGCCCTCGTTAGCCTTCCAGGCGATGCGGTGTTCGCCCATCCACGACTGCCAGCGGCGTCCGTCCGTCGTCAGAATGTGCCCATGCTCGTCCCGCTCGGGAACTCCCGAATGATGCAGCGCCACGAGTTCCCACTGGTCGTTGAATACCGGCGAGCCGGACGACCCCGGCGCCGTGTCGGTCTTATAGTGCAGGAAGAGCTCGAGTTCGTCCACGACCAGGTTTTGCCTGATGGCGAGCTGTTTGGGTTCGCCGTTGGGGTGCTGGATGATGTTGACCCTCTCTCCCACCATCAGCTTGCCGATTTTGCCGATGAGCGGAATCCAGCCGAACTCTTCGAGACCGCTGTCCGGCTGTAGAGCCACAACGGTGAAATCCCGGGTCGGATCCGTCAGGAAAAAATCTCCGGGGGCAAAGCCGAACGTGCGCGAGGTCAGCAACTGCCCATCGGCGTCGGATTGAAAGTTGAACTCCGCCACGCTGGCTACGGTATCTTCCGGCTTTTCGAAGACGTGATTATTGGTTACCAAGAGCCGCGGAGAAATCATGAAGCCGGTACCGTAGCCCGCCAATCCATTTTGCGGCGTTTTGATTTGAATTCGAGCAACGGCCTTGCCCCTTTGCAACAAGCGATCGATAAACACGCCGTAACCGATCAAATCATTCGTTCCGAGAACGCGCTCCAGCGTACGCGGAACCGCCTGTGGGGATATCCCCGGATCGCTGGGCACGAACTTGAGACCGCCGGACAGCATCGCCTTTGCCGCCCCTAAATCAATCCCGAGGCGGTCGAATCGGCGTTGCACGAGATCGGGCGGATTCGCTTCGATCATTTTTCCTTCCCTGATGAACTCCGTCTTTTCTTCCCTCTCGGGTGTCCTCTCGGCATAGCGTTTTTCTACCTTGTCGATGGTCTCCAGATATCGCTCGGTGATCGTGGTATTCATGGCGTATCTCTGATTGGTGTACGGACTCCGGGCGCTCCGGGTCCCGCTCGCTTCCGGCGTGGAATTCAGTGCGGCCGAACCTTGCCGCCGGCAAGACGCCCGGCTCATGTTCGCAACGTGAACCCCGCTTCATTATTAATCCGGCCCTTAAATAGCCCGACTCAAAATTCAGCTAACTTATTGATCTCGCCAAACCATGGCGTCGCATATTTAAGGGCCTTCTTAATAGCATTCCAAGATGTCGATCGAATGAACGCGGCGCATTGGTTCGAGCAGCTACCGGTTCCGGCGTTTCGCTTCGGTCTCGGCCAATTCAATCGCTCTGCCGAATCCGCATCAGTCGGAGCAACACGATACGCATCCGGACAAGGTGCGTGATTCCGGGAATTGCCGCTTAGGCGATGACGAATCGGTAGCTGGACAACGGCAGTCCATAGACGCGCTGGGAGCCCGCCTTGTCCAGTTCCGTAATGGCCAGGGACTGCGAGCCGACGCCACCGCAGAAGTAGTGCATCACCGAGCGCGGATCGTAATCGCCCAGGTTAATCGTCCCATAGGTGTCTTCGTCGGGGCAGCCGGGCGGCGCTTCCGATCGGATCTGTTCGTGCCGGAAGCCGAGTACGTGCCCCAACTCGTGCCGTAACACGCCGGCCTTGTCGAAACGCAAATCGGGAGAATAGAACGAGGGATCAATCAATATGCGTCGCCGATGAACCGGGTCGTTGGGAAAAAAGGCGGAGGCAATGAACTCGCCGCCGGCATCGAATTCGCGTACGACAAAGCGTGCACCTTCGGGCCTGAGACTGTCGCTGTCGTCCAGCTCCGGCTTGTGGGAAAAACTGATACCACAGGTCTCTGCCCAATCGGCCGTTGCCCGCTCCATACTCTCCACCACCAGCCGGTAACCGGACTCGCCGCCGATCGTGAATGTCCGGCGCAACACGGCGTAGGTGAGCATTAAACCCGGGGCCCAGCGCAAGATTTTGTCATCCTCGGTCATGCCGACCAATTCGGCACTGACCATCGCGGGCATTCCGGCCTCGCGCATCGTAAACCGCATCTCTCTGAGCGCCTCCTGCTGGCGCGCGTAACGGCGGAGTTGGTCCTCATCGAGAAGCACATCGCCTTCGACGCGCCACAAAGTCTCGCCATCGACTTCGATACGCTTCGCTTTTTCATAGAGTCTATCGAAAAGGGATTGCACCGGTTCATCCGTTCCACGGTTCATAACTTACCTCCTGATCCAAGGATTCAACGCCGGCAGTTTCCGGTCGTTGACAACTTGAAGCCCAGTTCCTCAGGCTCCTCCTTGAGGTCTTATTCGTCTTCCGCTTTCATCGCCCGGGAAATTGCAGCGTCCGTGAGCAAACCGTGTTGCCGCGCCCATTCGAAGATCACCTGGTCCTTGTCGCGCAGCATGTCGCCCCCGCGCAGATAAAGCGTTTCGCCGTCCACATCCAGCGCCGTCAGGCTACTGAGCCATGCGGCAAACTCCGGGGACGCGAGTACCTTCGTTCTGACCTCGGGAAAATGACTCAAAATTCGAGCCTCCGTGGTGCGTTTCCGGTCTTCCACGCTTCAGCCTCGAATCAAGCTGCAGTAAACGTTCAACCGCTTCGAGCCTTTGTATACGGGCCTATAGACTACATTTGACTGAATGCAAATAGGTGAAGTTCAGACGACATATTTACCACCATGGCGAAAGCAATTGCGGTGATTTCGTACATGCAGAAGCCCACTAACTGAAACGGCTTTTGCAGTCCCTCGTCCTTCATTGGTGAGTTTTTTCCAGACCGTGATGGTCGGTTCGGAGATCGGAACGCTCACACCAGAATGGTGTCGAATGGGGAAAGGTCTGCGCCCGCCGGTCCAAAAAACCGGCTGTTTCGCTATTAGGACGTTGCCGGTTATCAGCAGGTCGGCCGGAAAAACGGTCATCAGGCTGGTCCAGGCTAAGGAGAGCACTGGCATGAGATCCCCATTCCCTACGAATTTTTCCAAGCCGAATTCGTGGCCGTCGCCGTTCGCCCGGCAGATGCGTGTTTTGCTCGTTGCCCTCGGCATGGCTGTCTCAGCCCTGTCAGCCATAGCGGGCTGGAATACAGAGGAGGAAGATATCGAGGGCCATCCAACCTGGATTTATACGCCGACTCATGCCCTGCCGAACGGCAAGCATCCCCTGCTGATCGTGTTGCACGGTTGCGCACAGACTCATACTCAGCTCAAAACGTTCGGAAACCTTGCGAATGCAGCCGAAGCCAACGGTGTGGTATTGGCTGTTCCCTTTGTTGGACTCGAGTTTTTCGGTACGCCACTGCAACAATGCTGGGATTACCATGAAGCCCGTGATAATAGGCACCATATCGCAGAACTGGTGCGGCTCGCAGACACGCTAAAGGCACGAACCGCGCTCAACGTCGATCCCCGGCATGTCTATATCGCCGGCCTGAGTTCGGGAGCCGCCATGGCGCTGGCGGTCTCGTGCAAGGCGCCGGATGTGTTTGCGGGCGTCGGGGCTGTAGCCGGTCCCTCGGTCGGCAGCTCGCAGTGCATGGCATTGAGCCCGGGTGCTGCAATTCCCCGGACCAACGTGTGCGATGCCATACGCACGTGTCGCTCGCTGGCCGCTAATAAAGCGTCCCACTTTGCCACGCAAATCGCGAACATAGCGTATGGCGACATGGACCTGGATGGTCCCAAGGCGATGTTCGCTCCGTCTCCGACCGATACGGAGCACGCCGGGCAATACAAGCTGGTGAGCACCCGCTGGAGTGAGGATAATGCGAAAGTCCTGCAGGAGATTTACGGCACCGGCGCGCTAGGTCCCGAGGAATCGGTGCAGAACGGTCTGGGTACGCTCCAGGTGGCGAAGAAAGGGAACGACTCTCGGCTATCGCTCCTGGTCGTACACGATGTGGGCCACGCCTGGCCTGCCGGCACCGGTGTCCCCAACGATACCGGCCAGGGCGGTTTGTGGATTGCCCCGCGCGGACTGAACTACCCGGCGTTCTTGGTGGATTGGCTGATCAGCAACAATCTCCGGGCAAGGTCCGGCCGGCGAATCCGGCATCATCGCCGGGTATACCGGTGTTTGACGCCCGCCGGAAAATATTCGGGGTCTTCGAACGGACGCAGCGTAACCTTGGGAAGCTGTTTTTCCACCGGGATATAGTTGGCGAATTCGCTGTTGAGGCGCAACAACTGTGCCTTGACCGATTCCGCGAGCGTCCGGCATTTCCCGTCGTCCGCCGTGGCGCCGGGCAGAAGTTCGGCGGTCACGCCGAGGTATTTGTCCCCGTCCGCCGATTCGATGATTTCAAGCACGAACTTTCCCGTCGCCCAGGCCATGATCTCCGGCTGCTCCAGGCCGACCGTCACGTTTTCCGGGTAGATATTGGCGCCGTAGAACGACACGGTGAAATCCGCGCGCCCGAAGACATAAACGAAAGGCAGGGAGCGGCAGGGCGTGGTTTCGTCCAGGCCGTAATCGGCCAACGGACCCGCGTTCCAGTCGTTCAGAAAGTCGCGCATCTCGCGGTAGCCGACGATCCCGCCCTTGTCGGCGATATGGTAGCGAATCAGCGGTACCCCGTTATCGCCGGAAACCACCAGGGTTTCCTCGTGAACCTCGAAAAACCGGCTGATCGGATCGTACTGGACCAGGGTCGGCAGGCGCGATTCGCCGAACAGTTCCCTGGCCGCCTTGGGGCAATCCGCCAGAAACCGGCGGATCGCGATGCTTACGGGTGTTTCGTTGCCCAATACCCCGGCGTCCGCCGTGCCGTAGAGCGAGGCCGAATCGTAGCACGGCGCGTTCGAACCGATCCGCCGGCCGACCAGGCTTCGCCATTCCTCGGAGAACACCTCGCCGGCGAAGACCATTTTCACTGAGTAGCGCCCCCATTCAATGCCGTCGGCAAGGCCGGCGTCGACCACATCCTTGATGAACGGCGGATAACCCAAGAGAACCGTTTGCTCGAAACACGGTGCGAGTTCCCGGATCACCCGGAAGATTTCTTCCTTTTTATTGCCGGGGGTCGCCACCATTAGCGGATATCCCTTGGCCGCAAGATGCCAGGCGCAGGACGTGGTGTACAGACCGCCAACCCAATTTCCGAGGGCGAAACAAACCACGGCCAGCGTACTGCGTTCATGTACCCTGAAGCTGTCGCGGAAAATCTGCTCGAAGCGGAGCGCGATATCCAGTTCGTCCAGGATCGATCTGGGCCATAAGGTGGGTTTCCCGGTCGAGCCCGAGGAAACCGCCACCCGGTCGCATTCAACCAGGCGGCCGTCGCGGCAGCGCTCCGCCAGGGCATGAACGTGCATGTAATTGGATTTATCGACCAGCGGAAGTCGGCGGAATGTGTCGAAGGATTCGACGCGTTCCGGCACCAGCTTACGGGCCGCCAGAAATGCCCGGTAAGCCGGCACGCTTCTCGCCGTGCGGTGGAAAAGGTCCAGCACGGCGGCTTCGGCGTCCATGGCGCTGCGCTCGTCCATCAGTTGGTCGAGCGATCCGAAGATGAATTTGTGGAGCCGGTTTTGAATTTCGGAGGTCCGATGGGTCAACACGATGTGCCGCTCCGATTAGAATGCTGTGATTTAAGAATTATGAACGTCGGCCATCTCGGGCGCTACTGCCGATCAATACTTTAGTGGCGTGCCGGCTTGGTGCCGAATCGGAATCGAAGTCGATGAACAAAGTATGGGTATTTCAGGAATCTACTCTCGAAACTGCACTGGACGAGTGGGTCCGGGATCAGATCGATCACTATCCGCAAAAAGAAGAACTCATCCGTACGGTAGCCCTGGCGATGCGCGATTTTCTGAATTCGCGGCAGGTCGCCGAGCACAAGATGGTGATGAAGGTGGCCGATAAACCCCGATTCTGAAACCGAAGCGTGCCGGCCGCCCGGACGATGCCTCGAAAATTTGCGTAAGGCGGGAGGCGGACACTTGACGGCATTCCGCTCGCGGAGGCGGGCGGGTCCGGGCTGCGGTCAAGGCGACGAGTCGCGACGGGTGCCGGTGATTCCGGCCGTGCTATCTGGAAATCGAGCCTTGAATTCCGGGTCGGCCGTGCCGCTATGGCGCGCTTATCGCCAATGCTCGAGCACCACCACCTTCCACGCGCGATTCTTGGTGGGCCACACCGTTTGCCAGGCGGCAATGTGACTGGGTTCTCGGCCGCCGGCGTGGGCCGGTCCGTGGTAATAGCCGATGCCGGCTTCCTGGTCGGCGATCTGTCTTGCCAGGTGACGCAACTCCGGGATTTTGTCCAAGCGTTGTTCGCGGAACAGGTTTTCCCCGATTTCGGCCGCATCGGTGTCGTACAGGATGAAACCGTCGTCCTGGATGATCCATACGGCTCTTTCGTGCGTCTGGAGTCCGGCGGGCAACAATCGTCCCAGGAATTCTGCGGGCTTCAGGCGTGCCAGAACGACCAGCGGTACATTTCTTCCGCCTTTTAGGGGTATCGCCAGGGTTAGGGCGTCGAAACCTTCGGGTGTGTCGTACACGCGGCTCAGCATGGGCTCGGCCGATTCCTCGGCGAGTTGTTCGTATTCGAAGCGGAAGGCGCCGGCGGGATTGGTCTCCCTGCGCTCGGCCGGCGCCAGGACGGTGATGTTTCCGGGACCGGACGCGGCGGCGAAAAGCTCTACCTCGGGATGCCGGGCCGACAGAGATGCTGCCGCGCTTTCGTCGGCGCCGAAATCGGGGTTCGAGCCTCCGAGCTGCGCCATGCCGTTCCGTATGGAAGCCACCGCCTCGGCGATGTCTTCCGCGATCTGAACCGCGGCTGTCAGGTTTTCGTTGGATATGCGGGTAACATCGGAAAGCGCGGTCTCGGCGCGCTGACGGGCGTGAACCGCTATCCCGCGCTCGGCTATGGCCAGTTCCCTCGCTTCCCGTGCATCCAGGGCAAAATCGAGCGCGAGTCCGGCGCCGATGGCGATGGCCAAGATCATTGCGAGTCCGGCGGACAGCGCCGCCTTGTTGCGAGCGACGAAGCGGCGCAGTAATTCGCCGCGCGAATAGGCATAAGTGCTTACCAGGCGTCCATCGCGGTAGGCGCGCAACTCATCGGTCAGGTCCGCGGCATCGCGGAAGCGGCGAAGCTTGTCTTTTGCCAGAGCCTTGTCGCAAATGGCGGTGAGCTCCGGTGGGGCGGGAACCGGCCCCTTCCGGGAGGAGGGCATCGGAGCCTCGGATTTGAGCCGTTCGACGATGGATGACAAAGTGCCCTTGAGCGGAGCTCGTCCGACCAGGATGTGATAGAGCACGCAGCCGAGGGCGAATACGTCGGTGCGCGCGTCTACCTCGCCGTAGCGGCTATCCACTTGTTCGGGCGCCATGTACGTGGGGGTTCCGAGGATTTCCCCGACTTGCGTAAGATCGTCGGATTCGGGTACTGCGGATGTCCCCGATACGGCCGGGCCGAAGAGGTCGCCCTGGGTGCCGATCTTGGCGAGTCCCCAGTCCAGAATGATGGTTTCGCCGAAATGTCCCAGCACGATGTTGCCCGGTTTAAGATCTCGGTGCACCACGCCCTTGGAATGGGCGTAAGCCATGGCTTCGCAGACGTCGATCAGCCGGTCGAGCAATTGCAGACGTTTGGCCAAACCCTTCTCGGGTGTCTCCGAATCGCACGCGGCAAGCGCTTCGGCCAATGTTTGTCCGCGCACGAAACGCATGACGTAATAAGGCGAACCTTCCGGGGTTGTTCCGATGTCGTAGACCGGAACGATGCCCGGATGCTCCAGGCGTCCCGTGATCTGGGCCTCGCGCAGGAAACGCAGGCGGATGCTGGGATCGAGGGCTTCGTTCGACGCGAGCATTTCCTTGATGGCGACCTGGCGTCCGATGCGCTCGTCGAATCCGAGCAGTACCCGGCCCACTCCGCCCGTGCCGACCGTGCCGCAAAGGGAAAAATGCTCCGCGAGCCTACGGTCGGTTTGGGATGGCTGCGGACCGCACAGGGGCTCGATCCGGTGGTTCAGCACCGTGTAGTCGTCCAGGTCGGGAATAATGTTACCGCTCATTTTCCGTTGGCATTGAATGGTGAAACTATCAATCGTTTGATATTCCTTGATTGACCCCTGGCAGGTTCCGTGCACTCGCATGGCATCTTGAACCGAGCGGGCGAAGCGGGACCGCCCATCCTTCCGGCCGCTGCACGCCGAATACGACCCGCTGGGAAACCTAGAATTAATGTAGTCGGTGATCGGCGAAGGGACAAATGGAGACTGATGATCACGACGGCAGGCGGGTTACCGTAGAGCCGACTGTCGGACATGCTCGAGCATGCGGCGGACGGGGCGGCCGGCTCGTCTCGCGCAAGAAGGCGCAACGCCGCCCATTTGTCCGCCGGCCGCGCAATCGAGTGCGTTGCGGCTTCACCCAAGCGGTGACACTGATGGTGGGAATGGACGAATCCATGCGGCGTTTCTATGCAAATCAGCGGTCGGCTGCCGCACCTCTTCACCGCATTCCGTCCAGGGCGTCGCCGCCCGCGGCAAGCGCCTCGACCAGCGTCGCGATTTCCTCGAGTGCGTTGTGACGGGCAAAGTCGGCCCGTAGGGCTTGCGCCCGGTGACGGAACTGCGGCTGAGTGAGTATCGCGTGGACAGCGTCGCGGATCTGCTTCGCCGCGGGGCGTCCGGTTCGAAGATTGATCCCCGCGCCCGTCCATGCGACTCGGGCGGCAATCTCCGGTTTCTCCTCGCTATCTCCGGCGACCACGAGCGGGACGCCCATGCTGAGGGCATGATTGACCGCGCCATAGCCGCCGTTGGTCACCAAGACGTCGACTTTCGGCAGCAACCGGTCAAAAGGCAGGAAGGTCACCGCTCTCGCATTGGCCGGCAGCGCGACCGGTATCGCCTCGATCGGGGGGCCGCCGGTCGTGGCGACGACCGTCACCTCGTCCTCTGCCAGCGCGGTCAGGGTGGGTGCGAGGAGTTGGCCGAGATCGTCATTCGCGAGGGTGCCCTGGGTGACGAGTATCACCGGGCGCTGCCTGTCGAGATCGTCCCACCAGGCCGGCGGCGTGAAATCGGTGCCGGGCGGCGGGAGCAGCGGACCGACGAAGCGGACATTGCGGGGCAGGTCGCTGCGCGGATATTCGAATGCCTCGGCAGTCAGTTGCAGATAGAGGTCGGGCAGCGTGATCATGCTGTCGAACAGGAAGGCGGGCAGGGGCGATGAACCGCCTTTGGCGAGAATGCCGTTGAAGTATTGTTGCACGGGGCCGAAAACCGTCTGCTGCACTTGGCGGTTCAGGGCCTCATTGCGCTTGCGGCCCTCGGGCGTGGAGGACGGCGGCATGACCAGCCCGAAAGGCGCGGTATCCATGCTGGACAAGGCCAGGGCCGTGATCCCGAGGGAGACGACCGGCGGCCGGGCCTCTCGAGGTCCGAGCAGAAGCGGAAAGGTGCCGCAGAACATCGTGTCGACGATGATCGCATCGGCGGGGAAGTCGTGGAGAATGGCGCGGATCCCGGCATGCTGATGAGGTATCGCATCGGCGAAAAGATGCTTCAGTCCGAAGAACATCCGTGCCGGGCCGGGCGGGATCTTGGCGCGCTCCGGGAAATACTCGTCGATCCGCCGATAGTCGAGATCGATCTCGCGGCGAAAAGGGACGAAGGCGGCGCCGGTTGCCTCGGCCCTCTCACGGAAGAGGCTGCCCGTGTGCACCAGGACCTCGTGACCTCGGCTGCGGAGATGGCGGCTCACGGCCAGCAAAGGCAAGACGTGGCCGGGTACGGCCGTTGCCGCGATAAGGAACCTTGCCATCACGTTTCTCCTATTCTGTAAGCGGATGAGTGGAAAGCTAGTGCGCAGCTTTCGTCGGCAAGGGATTACCGACCTACGACTGTGCGCCTGGTAGGTCGGGAATCCCTTCCCGACGTCACGGCCCGACCGAGCGTCTGCGTCGGCAAGGGATTACCGACCTACGACCGTGCGCCCTGTAGGTCGGGAATCCCTTCCCGACGTCACGGCCCGGCCGAGCGTCTTTGTCGGCAAGGGATTGCCGACCTACGACCGAGCACCCCGTAGGTCGCGAATTCCTTCGCGTACCCCCTCTAAGCCCTTGCTTCGCAGGGCCTGGGCAAGTCAAGTAAGCCTTGGATTTCCAGATTGATCAAATAGCGTTCGAGAAGCGTCTGACTGACGGGACGTATCGCAGCGCCAAGCGCTTCCAGCCGTGCCCGGGTAGCGTCCGACCTGATCTCCGGGGCCGCTGCCGAGCTGTCATATTTCGACAGGATTGACAGGACGGCCGAGAGATCGTCGTCATAGGACTCGGCAAGTCGGTTGCGCGCACGGTCCATCCAGTGATCCAGCGAAACCAGATCGAGCCGCAGACCCAAGCGATCGAAGACCGAAGGAATGTCACTCATGTGGAGGGCTTCGCCGCTCATGGGATGGTAGACCCGCCCCCGGGACGCATCGGCGCTCGAAAGACGGACGATCGCTCGGGCGACATCGTCCGCCGGAGCCATATTCAGCCGCACATCGAGATCGGGGACGGCCTCGAGCTCGGCACAGATCCGGAAGAGGCGCCAGATCAGATCCGTCTCGTTGCAGATCGCATGCGCATAATCTCCGGTGACGGAGCCCAGGCGATAGATCGCCACGGGCAGTCCGCGCGCCTGCGCTTGCCGGGCGAGGCTATCGCCGATCCACTTGCTCTGATTGTAGCCGCCGACCAGCCCCCGCCAGGATTGTAGGTCCGACTCCTCGGACACCGGGTCGGTACCGGCCGTCGGGTCGATCACGCCCAGGGTCGAAATATAGTGCAGGCTCTTGGGTCGTCCGTTCGCGGTCCAATCGAGCAGTGTGACCAGACTGTCCACGTTGGCCGGCTTCAAAGTGGAGTATGGCTGCAGGAAATCCACCTGGGCGCCGCAGTGATAGATGGCGTCGCACTCGTCCCGCACCAGGGCGATTCCGCTTTCGTCGAGCCCCAGGTTCGGATCGGCGAGATTTCCGGTCAGCACATCGATGCGATGGGCGTCCCAAACTTCGGAAAGTTTCCGCCGATCCAGCGCCTGTTTCAGACGGGCTTGTGCCGATTGCCGGCTGGGCGCGCGGACGTGACAGACAATGTGGGCGTCAGTCTCGCGCATGAGGTTCGCGAGAAGATGGCTCCCGACGAAGCCCGTTGCGCCCGTCAGGAAGATCCGCTTGGCATCGCCCGGGGCACATTCGCGCCACGGCTTGATATGGGCCGGCAGGGAGAGGTCGCGAGACAGGTCGGGCGTATCGGTTCCTTCGCTGACGAGCAGCGCTGGCGGTTCCCGTTCGATACCGGTCGGATCGAAACCGGTGATCGGGGAATCCGCCTTGATCTCGTCCGGAAGGGGGACGGGCCGTAGCAGCGCCAGGGCCTCGTCGAGACGTTCGGCGAGACCCGCGATGGTGGAGACCTCGAAAACCATTCCGAGCGGCAGCTCGACCGAGAAGGCGGCCTGGATTCTCGCGGCCAGATGCGTGACCAGCAGGGAATTGCCGCCGAGTTCGAAAAAGTTGTCGTGGACGCCGACCCGTTCGAGCCCGAATGTCTCGGCCCAGAGATCGGCCAGCACCTTCTCGGTCGGCGTGCGCGGAGCGGTGTAATCCGAGGTCGCCTGCCGCTCCGGTGCCGGCAGGGCCTTACGGTCGAGCTTGCCGTTGGCGGTCAGCGGCAACGCATCGAGCGTAACGAAGATTGCCGGCGCCATGTAGTCCGGCAGGGTTTCGGCCAGATGTCGGTGGAGATCGCTCGGCGATGGGCTGCAACCCGGGGCGGGGACGACATAGGCGACCAGGTGCTTATCGTCGGGCCGGTCCCCGCAGGCGATGACGACGGCCTGGGCGACGCCGGGATGGGTGACGAGGGCGGCTTCGATCTCTCCCGGTTCGATGCGGAAGCCACGGATCTTGACCTGGTGGTCGATGCGGCCGAGAAAGTCGAGCGCGCCGTCAGGACGCCAGCGGGCGAGGTCGCCGGTGCGATACATGCGGGTACCCGGCGGCCCGAAGGGATCGGCGATAAAGCGTTCGGCGGTCAGGTCGGGGCGGCCGAGATAACCGCGCGCCAGCCCTTCGCCGGCAATGTAGATCTCGCCCGTGATGCCGGCCGGGACGGGCTGCAGCGCGCGGTCCAGGACATAGATCCGGGTGTTCCGGATCGGCCGGCCGAGAGACGGCATCACGGCGCCCGACAGATCCTGGCTCAGGGTGGCGCAGATGGTCGCCTCGGTAGGTCCGTAGGCGTTGATCATCCGCCGACCCTCCGACCAGCGGGCGATCAGATCCGGCGGGCAGGCGTCGCCGCCGACGATGAGGGTCCGAAAGTCCTCGAAGCAGTCGGGCGGCAAGCCGGCGAGCACCGCCGGCGGAATCAGTGCATGGCTGACGGCGTGCCGTTTCAGCGTGTCGGCAAGGATTTCGCCGACCAGCGCGCCCGGCGGCGGGACGACCAGGGCCGCTCCGGCGGGAAAGGTCATCAGCAGTTCCATGACGGAGGCATCGAAGCTGAAGGACGCAAACTGCAGGATGCGTGATTCGGATGTGATCCCGAAATGCTCGATCAGGGCTTCGGCGAGATTCGGCATTCCGGCATGGGGGACGACGACGCCTTTCGGCGTGCCGGTGGATCCCGAGGTATAGATGACATAGGCGGCATGATGGGGGGAGAGCGGCAGGATGCGCTCGGCATCGCCCGGGTTGGTGTCCGGGGCGAGGGCGAGAGCCTCGGCAGTCTCCGTCCGGTCGAGGATGATCCGCGGCATCGCCTCGGGCAGACCGGGCGCGATCGCCGTGTTGGTGATCACACAGGCCGGGCCGGCATCCTGGCATATGAAATCGATCCGCTCGGCAGGATAGTTCGGGTCGATGGGCAGATAGGCGGCACCGGTCTTGAGGACGGCGAGCAGGCCGATGATCATGTCCGCCGAGCGGGGAAGGGCGACGGCGACGATGCGCTCGGGACCGCCACCCCGGCCGATCAGGAAATGCGCGAGCCGGTTGGCGCGGGCATTCAGTTCGGCATAGCTCAGCACGCCGTCGTCGAATACCAGCGCGGTGGCCTTCGGACGGCGAGAAGCCTGAGCTTCCAACTGCGCCGGCAGGGTGGTCTTCGGAATGGGGTGCGCGGTGTCGTTCCAGTCGACCAGAACCTGCCGGCGTTCCACGGGGTCGAGGATGTCGATCCGCCCGACGAGCAGGCCGGGACCGCGCGAAATGGAGTCCACCAGCCTCAGGAAACGTCGCTGGTGAGCGGCCAGATCCTCTGCGCAGTACAGGGCGGGATTGGCGTCGAAGTCGATCCTGAGACCTTTGCCGTCGCCCCGATCGTAAACGAAAATGGCGAGATCATCGACCGAACCGTTCGAAAGGTTATGCACGGTTACAGGATGGCCGGCGAAGCGAAGATCATAATCGAACGGCTCGATGTTGATGACCATCGAAAAGAGATGCCGGTTATCGGCCATAAGATTGAGATCTCGCCGCAAGTCCTCGTAGCGGTAGCGCTGATGCCGAAGAACCTGGCGGACTTCCCGTCCGACTTGGTGGAGGAGTTCGCTCATGCTCATGTCCGGAGCCATTGCGAGACGCAGCGGCACTGCATTGGCAAGCATGCCCGGAACGCACCGCAGGCGGCTATTGGTCCGCGCAGTGACCGGAAGGCCGATAACCAGATCCTCCACGCCCGTTACCCGGTAAAGATAAGCGGCGGTTGCGGCGATCACGATCTGCGGCAGGCTGGCTCCGGCCGTCTGCGCAATCCGCTGCAACCGGTCCACGCTTTCGGATGAAAGATGCGACGTCTGGCGGAGCAGACCGCCGATATTCGGCGAACGCCGGCTCGCCAGGCTGAGGGGTTCCGGCCGATCGCCGAAGCGGCCCAGCCAGTATTCGCGGTCGCGCGTGAACCGCTCCGACTCGCGATAGATGGCCTCTTCCTCGATCAGGAGGGACAACGGACCGAACGCCCCGGCTTCAGGGGCGGGCCTCCCTTCGACGAGCGCGGTGTAGAGGTCTGCGACGCGCCGGGCAAAAAGTCCTCCGGTAAAGCCATCCATGATGATATGGTGGCTGCGGTGATACCAGAGGAAGCGGTCGGGTGCGACCTTGAACAGGGCGGACGCCCAGAGTTGACCGGTCAGAAGATCGACCGGCCGGGTCAGTTCGGCCATCATCCAGCGTTCCGCGGCGCGCGGGTCCGGTTCGGTACTGACATCGATAAACGGGATGTCTCCATCGAAAGAGGGGGCGACGATCTGCCGCGGCCCATCGATCTCCTCGATGAAGCGGACACGCACCGTGTCGGCCTCCATGGCTGCCTGCCGCAACGCGGCCTCGAACAGGGCAGGATCAATCGGCCCATGGATTTCGATGGACTCGGCAAGATTGAATATCGAGTCCGGTGAACTGAACTTCTGCATGAACCACATGCCGGTTTGCGCGGCCGACAGAGGCAGCACGTTTTTAATTTTGTCAATCATGTTTATGGTGCACCTTATCCGTGTAAGCCTCGAGAGAAGATCGACTCCTGAGAGCCTCCCCCAGTAGACAGGTGTCGCGCCCGATGATGATGCCTCAGGTTAAATGCAGCATGGCGAGAAACGCATCGACACGCTTCTGCCGGTGGATCGGTAGACGAAGAAGCCGGTTAAATCACCTGTGACTTTGCTTCACGATCCGGTGCTGCGCCTTGAAGCCGACCTCGCATTTGAGCACATGCGCTTGTTCACCCCGCGTCCGGATGTGCCGTACAGTGAATCCCCCCGCCAAGGCGCGAACCTCGCCATAATTGTAGCCCGTGTCCGGGCATAATCCCTGCCGCTGTTTCAGGCCGGGTTCGGGGCGCTGCACGATGATCGCTTCCGATTTGGGTCGCGGCGGTTTGACGTTCTGCCGATGGGCTCCGTCAACCACCAATGCCGTTAAGTTAAGGGGTCATTTGTATTGACGTCGAGGTTTTGGCTTGATGCGGGATTGGGGTCTTGGTGCCTTTCGATCGGGCCGTTTGAGCGCCAGGGTTCTGGCATAGAGCTCGATAAGGGTGAGGATTTGGCTGGGGGATACGCGCTGGATGAGCCAGCAGAATAGACGCGTCTTCAGGGAGTTGAGGACATAGGTCACATTGGGGTCATAGCGTGGGGCCTTGTCTTCGGGCAGGGTGTCGTAGGCGGAGCGGGCGAGGGCTTCGGCGAGGTTGAAGGTGAGGATGCGCTGCCGGGAGAAGGCGGTTGGGCGGGTGCGATGGTCGGCGATGAACTGGGGATCGTGAAGCGTTTTGGTGAGATCGGCAAGAATACCGGCATGGATAGTGCTAAGCGACCTTCATTGATTAATCCTTTGTTTTCAGATAGTTACGTCACATAGTATACCACAAGCTCCTTAACTTAACGGCATTGGGACACGGGGGGGATCCTGTCAACCATCCATGGACTCTGGATTCCCGCAGTCCATGCCGGAATGACGTCTATGTATCATATGTATCATATGTATCAACAGCGCAAATGGATTTTTCGTTGAATACTGGCCGGGACACTTCATTCTGCATTCGCGTTGTCGATGTAAGTGAATCGGTAATTTCCCCGTTTGAGCTCGAATCCGAAGCCGATCGCGAGATTGTCGTTGTCGCAGTCGAGGATATAGCCAGGGTAGCCTTCCATGGATTGCGGACGTTTCTGCGCGACGCACTGCCTCACGGCGTCCCCGAATATACGCGCAAAGCGCTGTTCCAGGACCGAAGCGCTGACGATCTTGCCGCCGAAATCATTGGCTCGGATCGGGAATGCCGAAATTCTCGCAACCCCCTCGGCATCCCCCGCCTGAACGGCAGTACGAAACGCTGCCCATGTCTGCTGTAGGTCGGCCGGCAACGGAGGCTCGTCGGCGCCGCAACCGGTGCTCCAAACTATGAGCAGGCAAATGAGCTTTCTATGCAACGGCATTGATTTGAACGTGGTCATCGGCACCTCGAAAGGGCGTGGCTACAAGCGTCCGGCCCCGGATTTCGGTCTTCTTCAGGCAAGTACGGCGGCATCCAGGAACTCGGTGGGGTTGGCCAGATCCGATCTCCGTTGAAAGGGTCTGTTGCCGCGGACGGTCAAATTTCCGGAACCGGACCCCGTATAGAATTCGAGATGCAGCATGGATCGACCGCTGCCCAGTTGCCCCACGTAGGTGATGACCTGCCCGCGTTTGACCTGGCTGCCGCGTTTCAGGCCGACCGCGGCCCCCGAAATCTCGCCGTAGCGGGCGATCCAGCCGTCCGCGTGGCGTATTTCCAGAGCGTTGGTCCCACTGTAGAAATAATAGGGATCGGCATTGACCTCGCCGTCGTCCATGGCAAGGATCGGTGTGCCGGGCGAAGCGAGCAGATCGCAGCCGGCATGCCGGCGCTTGCCCCCGTCGCGTCTGGCACCGAACTCGCGAGCCCCGCTCTTGTAGCTGGCCGTTGGCCTTTTTCGCAGCGGAAACACCAAGGTCGAGGTCACCTTGATCAGGGTGGGAGCGGGAGCCGGGGGCTCGGCGACCGCCCTGGGACGGGCAACGAGCGCCTGGAAGGTGCGGCCGTCCGGATCGATCCTGCCGTCGGGGACCTTGAGGCGAATCACCTCGCGTTGGAACTTCAATATCACCTCGATCGTTTTCGGGTCAAGCACGCGGTCTTCGGCGATCTCGCGGGCACCGATCATGAGATGCCGGTTGGCGTTGAGCAGCCGCTGCACCAGCAGTACGTCTTCAGGCGCGTTCACGCCGTTCATTCCTACCGACGAGGAAATCCGAGAATTCGACTTTGGCTCCTTTTGCCTAGTTCGAGAACACCCTGACTGGCCGGCAGGGCACGGTTTGACAGCTCGGCTGCCGCCATCGTCCACCGCGGATGACATGGACTAGGCTCGACCGCTACATGCGCGGGCGCGCCGAATGCTACCCATATCGGAAGCTCTAATCAAGCACTCGACGTGGGGAAATAGGCAGTGGCGGATATCCGGTCAAGCCGGAGACGCGAACGCCATCAAATAGGCTTCATCGAATTCGATAGTTGACGATTTATTTATCCAGGTCTGCATTTAAGAACTCTGGCGGTACCCAATCGGTTAGCCAGACGCCGTTCTCAGCCAAGAAGAACTTGAAGCCCTGCTGGTGCATCCGCAGGGCTTCAATTTTTAGAACAACCGGCTTGCCGTAGCGCTGGCCGACGGCGACCGCTGTTTGTTCGTCTTGCGTTAAATGCACATGGTGGCGCTTACCGGGGCGCAATCCCTCCTTCAGAATCGATTCCAAGAAGCGTGCAGCCGTACCGTGATAGAGAAACTCTGTGGGTATTTTCTCTGGATAAGTAATGGCAACGGTTTTGGCCGAATGGCCTTGAGCTGCACGAATCCGTAAACCGTCTTCTGAAATGGTGAAGCGCTTCTTGTCGCTGGTATCCATGACTTGCTGAATCAGATCGCGATTTAATATTGTTCCGGCTTGCCTGGCCCCCTCAATGAGGGCCGCGATATCAGCCCAGCCTTCGCTGTCCAACGTGAGGCCAATGGCCTGCGGTTCGTGGCGTAGTACGTAACTTAGAAATTTGCTGGTGTCTTCAAGTGACTTGCTCATGTGCTGGTTGTAGTAAGTCTTGTAGCGAATATCCAAGCCGGGCGTTTACCTACCGGCTATCCTTGCTCCCACGGCTTCTTGTCTTGTCTTGTCCTGCCCTGCCGCATCGCGCCTACCGTGCATGACGGCGAGGATGAGCACGCGATCGGATTCCAGGCGGTACATTACCCGATAGCCCCAACCCTTTAACAGGCTGTTGAAATTCGCCTCCATGCCTTCGGCTTTACCCCTTATCGGCGGCTTAATTTTTAGTGCTGAAGGTCCTTTTAGCTCTGAAATCCCGGTTCTAGCCGGTTTTCATCCCCCCGCTTGGGGGTTCTTGCCGCCTTTCGGCGAATTTTGGGCAGACGCCCGCCTAGGCCGTCGACCATCGCCAGCCGAACAGCCCACCCAACCGGGTCAGGTTGTAGGCGGCGAAAGTGAACACGGTCTGGGCCGCCACCTTCTTCAAACCCCGGAACCGGGTCTGGCGTAACCCGCCCACGGTTTTCGACCACCCGAAGATTTCTTCCACCCGCTTGCGCATTTTCAGGCGGGTCCGGTAGCCGGGGTGTCGGGTGGTGCGGCCATCGATGGCGGAGCCTTTTTCCTTCCGGGCGACATGCGGCGTGACCCGCTGCTCCCGGAGAGCTTGCACGAACTCCGGCACGTCGTAAGCCTTGTCCGCCCCGACCGTCGCGCCGGGCTTCGTGACGGTGCGACCGATCATGATCTTGGCCGCGTCCCGTTCCGCCGTGCCGGTGGCGTGCGTCACCTCGACATCCACGACCAGGCCGGTCCGGTTTTCCATCAGGGCATGGCCCATGAAGCACAGTTGGGCTTTATCCCCTTCGCTTTTCTTGTAAAGGCGAGCCTCCGGCGGATCAGTGGTCGAGGCGTGGGTCGCGTTGGCGCGCTTTTCGCCCTTGAAATCGACTGACGGATTCCGGCCGCCGGCCTCCGGCGGGGGCGAACTGCCCTCCTTTTTCACAAAGCTCTTCATGGAGGCCCACGCCTGGATCAGCGTGCCGTCCACCGAGAAATGCTCGTCCGACAAAAGGTCCCGCCATTCCGCCAGCAACACGACCCGCTCGAAAAACAGCCGGGAAATCCGCTCGTTCAGCAACCGATCCCGGTTGGCGCTGAAGGTGGAGTGGTCCCAGACCTCGGCATCCAGCGTCAGCCCGACAAACCAGCGGTACAAAAGATTGAATTCGATCTGCTGGACCCACTGCCGCTCGGAGCGGACAGAGAACAAGACTTGGATGAGACTGGCGCGCAGCAGCCGCTCCGGCGGAATCGACTCCCGGCCGGTCCGGGCATAGAGGGCATCAAATTCCGAGTCCAGCGTGGTCAGCAGAAGGTCGACCACGGCCCGGAGCTTGCGAAGGGGATGATCCTTGGGAATCCGGTCTTCCAAGGTTCGGTAGCTGAAGAGTTCTTGCTGGGTGATGTCGGCGCCGCGCATGAAAGAGTCCAAAGTATCTTGAAATGATATTATTTTGCCATGACAAACAATCGTTTATGCCTATTTTAGGCGCTCCATCCAACGAATTTATGCGGCTTCCGGGGCCGAGAAAATCAACAGCCTGCTAAATGCCTGGACGTACGGCCAACGGTGAAGGAGAACAATAGTGTTAGCTTGGGCCTGCTCGTTTAACCAAATAGAGGGAAATCCCCAGCAAAGCCTGGGAGACCGTAGCAGTTTGACATTTACGGGAGTCCATCAGGAAAATTCTGCGACGTGAGCCGCCAAGCGCACGACTTGTGGAGAATCCTGATGTTCGAGGCCCATACCCGGCCCAGAGCGGCCACCTGAAAATCCCTCTGCAGCCGATTCGGAAACACCGGTTGGCCATGCGCGTTGTTCGTTGTCACCCGATAGCGCACCCACACTCCAGCCTCGCGCATCAGTCCACGTGCTTGGTAGCGGCCGACCCGGTAGTTCTGGTGCTTAATTACGTAAATTAACGATAGTCTTTTTGAGTTGACTGCCGTGCACTTCGCGTTTGCGCCATTTGAATGGGCGTGGATTTTGGGAAGAGTTGGCAATGAACGCTTCAATAGCGTTCCGTAACTCAGCGATGCTGGAGAAACTGGCCCCGCGCAAGGCTTTCCGACTCAGGATACCGAACCAGATTTCCACTTGGCTCAACCAACTGGCCGAGGTTGGCGTAAAGTGAAAATGAACCCTGGGATTCTTGGCCAACCAGTCCTCGTTGCGCTTGTGCGTGCAATAGTTGTCCAAAATCACATGTAATTCCTGGTCCGCCGGGGTCTCGGCGACGACTTGGTCCATGAAGGCCAAGAAATCCTCGCGGGTTTTCGTGGCGGTGGTTGCGCTGTGAACGTGCCCGGTGGCTACTTGCAGCGCCGCAAATAAGTTGAGTGTGCCATGGCGCTTGTAGGTACTTTTGAAGCCCCGGACGATTTTTCCGCTGTCGGTCTCCACGTAACCGCTCGCCCGCTCCAACGCCTGAATGCTCGGTTTCTCGTCCACGCAAATTACGAGCGCGTTGGTCGGTGGCGCCAAATAGAGCCCGACAATATCGGCGGCTTTGGCCACGAACTCCGGATCGGTGCTAACGCACCAGGAACGTTGCCGTTGCAGGCAAATCCCCTCCTGCCGCAAAACCCGCCATACCGCGTGTGGCGAAACGCCCAAGCGCCGGGCCACGGCACCACCATCCCAGACCGCCTGTCCAGGGGGCGGCGATTCTTCCAAAACGCCCAGAATTTGCTCGCGCAAATCGGGCGGCAACTGCCGAGGCGCGCCGGGCCGTGGCCGATCTTCCAGCCCCGCCAGTCCTCCCGCGGCAAAGCGATCGCGCCACTTGATGACGGTGTTGGGACGGGTGTTGAGTGCCCGCGCCAATTCCATGACACCTCGTCCGTCCAGGCACCCCAAGATAATGCGTGCCCGAAACACGTTTCTGTGCAATTCCGTTTGGCTGCTCCTCCGCTGTTCCAGAATCCTTCGGGTCTTCTCATCACATGTCAGTTGCTGCATCTGAGTCATATCACCAAGATGCAGCATATCGGTGTTTAATGCAAGTAAGCACTAGTACTTCATCACGATGGACGTGATGGATCGAGCCGCTTGAGTTTTTTTCGCTGGCATCGGTCACGGAGAAGCGCCAGTCAATGTGCCTGGGTAGCGTTCCGATGCGATTCTAAGGTGACGGTTTCGCATTTGAACGTGTCCTCGTCTGGGATCGGTTACGGTTTCGGGTCGAGTTCAGAGCCCGGCATTGTCCGAGTAGACCCTGGGTGTTCTGCCATCAGAACGGTGAAAGGATTCAGAATGTGAAGCGAAGCTTTGCGGCGGCGTGCCAGAGAGCGGGTCTCGAGGATTTTCATCCGCAACGGCCTTCGCCATACCTGTGCGGCCTGGTTGGTCCAGGCGGGAGTGTCGTCTGGGAAGTTGCCGAATTGCTACGCCATGCCGACATTCACATCACCATGTGCTATGCCCATTTAGCGCCGGAGAATATGCGGGCAGCCGTGAGGTGACTGGAAGCCGTCGCGTCATGCTTGAGTCACGGTAAGGGAAGCGGAGCGTGACTTAGGTCATGTAAGTTGGTGATTTGTATGGTGGGCGGTGTAGGGTTCGAACCTACGACCCCTGCCGTGTGAAGGCAGTGCTCTCCCGCTGAGCTAACCGCCCGCCGGTTGGTTTGTCGGTGAAAAGATCACAATTTTTGTTGCTGCTGTCAATGCCCGGCACGGTTATCCGATCGGGCGGCGGTGTTTCCCGGAAACGTTCGATCATCATCTACGGTTTTGATAGACTTCGCGCTTTTTTTGCCGAGTTCCATGCGACGTCTTATCTTACTGCCTTTGATCCTTTCCGTTGCACTAAGCGCTTGTACCATCGTCCCCCGCGGAGGCGTCTCTGCCGATACGCCGTCGCGCGCCGGCAAAATCGCCCTGCCGCCGACCGAGATTCATCGCGAAGGAAACTTCCTTCGACTCGACTACGAAGGTTTCACCGTGTGGATCGACTGCGAGAAGCGCGGTGCGGTCAAATTCCGCTACAACGCTCAGCACGACGACGGTAAGGAGCCTCGCTCCGATAGCTTCAGGATCGATCCCTACGTTCCGAAGGAATGCCAGCAAATCAGCGCAAAAGGTTACGGCCACGGGTACGATCGCGGGCACCAGGTCCCGGCCAACCATCTGGACGATTCGGCGGTGGCGATCAAGCAGAGCAATTACATGACCAATATCCTGCCGCAGGTTTCCCAGATGAATAGGGGTGCATGGAAGCTCACCGAGGAGATCGTCGAGTGCTACCGGGATATCGATGAACTCTTGGTCATCGGCGGGGTGATTTGGGGCAACAACCCGGCCGATGATTACTTCGTCAAGACTCACGGCGTGAAAACGCCGGATGCGTTCTGGAAGGTAGTGGTGCGCGGGGATGGACGGGCTATCGCCTGGATCGTGCCGAATACCAAGGATGCGGTCGAGAAGGAACTCGATCGCTATCTGGTGACCGTCGCGGATATCGAGCGTCTCATCCGGGAGAAATTGCCGGTTGCGGGCGATGCCAGGACCACCAAGCCGAAAGCGTCCTGGGTGGTGCCGATAGGCTGCGATAAGGGGTAGGGCGTCGCAGGCGGCTTGGCCCGCCGGTTCGCGAAATCCCATTTCGGAGACATATTTAGCGCTTGCTGTACAAAATGGGATTCGAATGGAGACGCCGAAGCTTATCAAACCGGGTTCCCGAGCCGGAGTCCGGGAACCCGCTTGACCAGCGCCGGATGGTTCCTCGTTCACGAATGGCTCGGTGCTCGCTTTTTGATTGACGCCTTCCCGCCCATCGATTAACCTGCCGACCGCTTCAGGTGTCCCGGCGAGCTCTACGGCCGGGATTAAACGGGAAGCCGGTGCGTTCCTGCCTCATGAGGAACAAGGCCGGCGCTGCCCCCGCAACGGTAAGCGAGTCGAGGAACAGCACAATGCCACTGCGTTTTTGAGCGCGGGAAGGCGCTGTTTCCGGGGAGGATCCCCGCTCGCGAGCCCGGAGACCGGCCTGAAGCCAGGTCGGCATCGCGGAGGGCGACGCCTGGATGGCCTTCACCTAGGACAGGACTTATGCACTCGGCTCCTTCTCCCGATCGGAGCGGAACTCTAAGCGTTTCCGGTAAATCCTGTAGAAATACATCCTTGTATTTCACCCCGCAGGGCAAGTCTCCAGTCGTTCGACCGGCCTCCGGACAAATGCGTCCGCGGCTTTCCTCCGTGTGCTTTGCGCAATCCTATCCCGCGCGGGTGTGCTCGGGGGAAGTCATCGAACATGAAAATCGAAAACCGCAGCCTACACGCGGCATTACTGTCTTTTTGTCTGCCGTCGGTCCGTGCCGACGATGCCTATCTTTCTAAGCTCGAAACCGTTACCGTGACCGCCACTCGAACGGAGCGGAGCGTCGAGGAGTCGCTGGCCTCGGTCACCGTCATCGACCGCGACGAAATCGAGCGCCGGCAGGCGCAGTCCGTGCAGGAGGTCCTGCGCGGCGTGCCGGGCTTATCCATCACCAATAGCGGCGGCCTGGGAAAGAACACGTCGGTACACCTGCGCGGAACCGAATCCGATCATGTGCTGGTATTGATCGACGGTGTTCGGGCCGGTTCGGCCTCATCGGGGACCACAGCGTTCCAGGATATCCCGATCGACCAGATCGAGCGCATCGAAGTCGTCCGTGGGCCGCGCTCCAGCCTGTACGGTTCGGAGGCGATCGGCGGGGTGATTCAGATCTTCACCCGCAAGGGCGGCGAAGGTTTCAAGCCTTACCTGAGCTTCGGCGCGGGCAGCCATTCGATGTACAAGGCCACCGGTGGCGTTTCCGGCGGCGACGACCGGGCCTGGTACAGCCTGAGCGGTTCGCGGATCGAGACGCGAGGTTTCAATGCCTGTGCCGGCCGGCCTTTCAGCCTGGGCGGGGGTGGCTGCTTCACCCGGCAACCGGACGACGACGGCTATCACAACACCTCCGGCAGCGCGCGCGCCGGCTACCGCTTCGACAATGGCCTGGAAATCGAGGGTAATCTGTTGCACGCGGAAGGCGAGAACGAGTTCGACGGCACCCAGCAGAACCGCTCGACTTTCGTGCAGCAAATGGTGGGCGGCCGTCTGAAATATTCGCCGTTTGAATTCTGGACCACGACCCTCCGCGCCGGCCGCACCCTGGACGAATCGGACAATTTCATGGATCGGCGTTTCAGCAGCACTTTCGATACCCAGCGGGTCAACGTCACCTGGCAGAACGATTTTGCTCTGACCGAGGGGCATCTTTTCACCCTGGGGCTGGATTACTACAACGATCAGGTCGACGGCACGACCGACTATGTCGTCGATTCGCGCGACGACAAGGCCGGTTTTGCCCAGTACCAGCTGACCTTGGGCGGATTCGACGCGGTATTGGGTACGCGCGTCGACGATAACGAACAGTTCGGCGTCTATCCCACCGGCAATGTGGCCTTGGGCTATGGCTTCGACAACGGCATTCGCTTGAGTGCGTCCTGGGGCAGGGCCTTCAAGGCACCAACTTTTAACGAACTGTACTTTCCCAACTTCGGCAATCCGGCGCTCGGGCCGGAAACCTCCGAGAGCTGGGAAGTCGGAATTAGCGGACAGCACCTGAATGTGGCCTGGGCTCTCAACGGCTATCATACGGAGATCGACGACATGATCGCCACTGTGTGCGGTCCGGCACGTTGCTTCGCTGAAAACCTGGACCGGGCGCGCATACTCGGCCTCGAAGCCCAGGCCTCGACTCGGCTGTGGGGGTTCGACATCGCGGCCAATCTGAGCCTGATCGATCCCGAAAATCTGTCCGAAGGTGCCAATAATGGCAATCGGCTGCCGCGCCGCGCGCAGACCATGTTTCGGTTCGACCTGGACCGCTCGGTCGGTCCGGTTCGGGTCGGAACGACCGTTTACGGCGAGGGCCGCCGTTTCGACGATGTGGCCAACACCCAGCGGCTGGCCGGTTACGTGACGGTCGATCTGCGCGCCAGCGTGGATCTGTATCGGGGCTTGTCTCTGGAGGGGCGGGTGGCTAATCTGTTGAACAAGCAGTATCAGACTGCCCGTTTTTTCTATCAGGACGACTTGAATTTCTTCCTGACCGTGCGCTATGCGCCGGATGCCTTGTGATTTCAGTTAGGTAGGGCGAATTAGGTGGTACCTCATCTTAGGGATCGGTAGTTGCCCCGCCCATCTCAAAAGCGATTTTTTTCGACATTCTCATTTCGACACAATTCAACAACAACACTGGAGAGCTGATATGAATGACACGACATCGAAGACGTTTTGGCCTATCGCCCTCACCCTCGCCGTACTCATGGCCGCTACCCGCAGCCACCATTTCGCGAGCGTCACTCATTTGCCCGACGCGTCGTGGGCGGTCTTCTTCCTCGCCGGTTTCTATCTGCGTTCGGTCTGGGCTTTCCCAGCCTTGCTCGGCTTGGCCGTGGTCAGCGATTACGTGGGCATTGCCTGGTTCGGCGTGAGCGATTTCTGCGTCAGCCCAGCCTATGTCTTTCTCTTGCCGGCCTATGGCGCATTGTGGCTGACCGGGCGCTGGTACGCGCGGCACTACCATTTCCGGGTTTCCACCCTGCCGATGCTCGCCCTGGCCTTGCTGACCGGCGCCACAATCTGCGAACTCCTGTCCAGCGGTGGCTTTTATTTCTTCTCGGGACGTTTCGAGGAAACCACCTTCGCCGAATTCGGCGCACGGCTGGCCCGATACTTCCCGCATGCGCTGGAAGGCATCGCGCTGTATATCGCGGCGGCGATCCTGGTTCATGTGGCCTTCGGCTTGGCCAGACCCGGCCGGTCCGTCGAAGACCACGGACGCGGGGCGCACTGACACGGCTCCCGCATGTCGGATTCGTCGAGAGAAGAGCGCCACCGCCGGCGGATGGCGCGGAAGAAGGCGGTCGTCGATAGCGGCATCGCCCGCGCCACCCTGGACAAGGGCCTGCTGCTGGTGCTCACGGGCAACGGCAAGGGCAAGTCGTCCTCCGCCTTCGGCATGGTCGCCCGCGCTCTGGGGCACGGCATGAAGGTCGGCGTGTGCCAGTTCATCAAGGGCCGTTCGGATACCGGAGAAGAAGCCTTCTTCCGCCGGCATTCGGACGTGGAATGGCGGGTGCTGGGCGAGGGGTTCACCTGGGAGACGCAGGACCTCGAACGGGACACCGCCGTCGCCCGCGAGGGCTGGGAGACCGCCCGCGCCATGCTGGCCGATCCGGCTTATGGACTCGTGATTCTGGACGAGCTGACCTATCCCCTGAAATACGGTTACCTGGATACCCGGACGGTTCTTAGCGATCTTGCCGCCCGTCCGCCCATGCAGCACGTGGTAGTGACCGGGCGCGGGGCGCCGCAGGACCTGATCGACGCCGCAGACACCGTGACCGAGATGCGCGATGTGAAACATGCCTATGCATCCGGGGTGCGGGCGCAGCCGGGTATCGATCTGTAATGACTGAACACTGCTATTCGGACGACGAGCGCGCGACGGTTTACCGGGTCATCCGGGAACGGCGCGACACCCGCCACTTTCACCCCGGCGCCATCGATCCCGCCGTATTGCAGCGGCTGCTCGAGGCCGCTCGTCTGGCCCCTTCGGTGGGCTACATGCAGCCCTGGCGATTCATCCGCATCACTGACCTGGAGCTTCGCCGCGCCATTCATGCTCTGGTCAGGGCGGAATGCGAAGCGACTGCGGCGGCCTGCGGCTCGCGAGCGGACGAAGTCCGGCGCTTGAAGCTCGAAGGCATTCTGGAATGCGGCGAACTGCTGGTCGCGGCCCTGACCGAGGGACGCGAACGCTATATTCTGGGCCGGCGCACGCTGCCGGAGATGGATTTGTGTTCGGTTGCCTGCGCCATTCAGAACCTGTGGCTCGCCGCTCGCGCGGAAGGGCTGGGGATGGGGTGGGTGTCGCTGTTCGAACCCGACGAATTGGCTCAATTGCTGAGTTTGCCGAAGGGCGCCCGACCGGTGGCGGTACTCTGCCTGGGACATGTGGAGGCTTTCTATCCGGAACCCTTGCTGGAAACGGTAGGCTGGGACACGCGCCGCTCGGTCGAAGAGACCGTGTTCGAGAACGGCTGGGGCCGGCCGGCGAAGTTAGTGCCATGAGCCGCTGTCCCGCTCTCCTGATCTCTGCGCCCGCCTCGGGCCAGGGCAAGACCACTATTACAGCCGGCCTCGCCCGTTTGCACGCACGTCAAGGGCGAAGGGTGCGGGTGTTCAAGACCGGGCCCGATTTCCTCGACCCGATGGTGTTGGAGAAGGCATGCGGCGCGCCCGTTTATAACCTCGACCTATGGATGTGCGGCGAATCTCATTGCCGCCGACTATTGCACGAAGCGGCCGGCGACGCCGATCTGATCCTTGTCGAAGGCGTGATGGGGCTTTACGACGGCACGCCCTCCAGCGCCGATCTCGCGGTTTTGTTCGGCATTCCCGTCCTGGCGGTGATCGACGCGTCCGCGATGGCCCAGACCTTTGCCGCCATCGCCCACGGCCTTTCCACCTTTCGCGAAGAATTGCCGTTTTCGGGCGTGCTGGCCAACCGGGTCGGCAGCGCGGGGCACGCGGAACTGTTGCGCGCCGGCTTGCCCGATCCTGCCGTCTGGCGCGGGGCTTTGCCGCGCGAGGCGGATTTCGCGTTGCCGGAGCGTCATCTGGGCCTCCACCCTGCGGAAGAAATCGCCGACCTCGAGGCCCGTATCGACGCCGTGGCCGACGCGCTGGATGGTACGCCGCTGGGCGAATTGCCGCCGCCGGTGGAGTTCTTGTCGATCGAATCCGAAGTTCCGACCGGTCCGCTGGCAGGCGTGACGATCGCGGTGGCGCGCGATGTCGCCTTCTGCTTTCTCTATCCGGCCAATCTCGATGTTTTGCGCGCCCTAGGCGCGAATCTGGTTTTCTTTTCGCCGCTGGCGGATAGCGTTTTGCCCGAAGCCGACGCCGTCTGGCTGCCCGGCGGCTACCCGGAACTGCACCTGGATCGGCTGGCCGCCAACCGGGCCATGAAGGAAGCGCTGCGCAGCCACCATTTGGCGGGCAAGCCCATCCTCGCCGAATGCGGGGGGCTTTTGTATCTTCTGGAAACGCTCGCCGATATCGAGGGCCGGAGGGCCGAGATGGCGGGGCTGCTGCCCGGCCGCGCCGTCATGCAGACGCGGCTGGCCAATCTGGGGCTGCACGGAGTCGAACTGCCGGAGGGCGAACTGCGCGGTCACACCTTTCATCATGCACGGGCCGAGGTGTATCTCGCACCCTTCGCCAACACCTTTGCCGCGAAGGGCCACGGCCAGCCCGAAGCCGTTTACCGGAACAGACGCTTGGTGGCTTCCTTTTTGCATCTTTATTTTCCATCGAACCCCGCCGCCGTGGCGGCTCTCTTCGCGCCATGAACCCGAAACTGCTGCCGGAACGCATCGTCTGCCTGACCGAGGAAACCACGGAGACGCTCTATTTATTGGGCGAGGAACACCGCATCGTCGGCATTTCCGGGTTTACCGTTCGGCCGCCGCGTGCGCGCAAGGAAAAGCCCAAGGTCTCTGCCTTCACTAGCGCCAAAATCGACAAGATCCTGGATTTGCAACCCGATTTGGTGCTGGGGTTTTCCAATCTGCAGGCGGACATCGCCCGCGACCTCATCAAGGCGGGCGTAACGGTACACGTGTTCAACCACCGCTCGGTGGACGGGATTCTCGCCAAGATCCGGACGCTGGGTGCACTGGTGGGGGCCGAGGACAAGGCACGGGCCTTGATCGATAGCCTTAGCGCGCATGTTGAAACCGTACGCCGTGGCGCCGAGTCGCTGCCGGTCCGTCCCAGGGTCTATTTCGAGGAATGGGACCAGCCCCTGATCTCCGGCATTCTTTGGGTGTCCGAACTCATCGCGCTCGCCGGCGGAGAGAACGTCTTTGCTGGTCTCGCTGCACAGCCGCTGGCCGGCAGCCGCATCATTCACGATCCGCAGGAGGTGGTCCGGCGCGCGCCGGATATCATCGTCGGCTCCTGGTGCGGAAAGAAATTCCGGCCCGAGCAGGTGGCGGTGCGTGCCGGTTGGGAAGCGATTTCAGCGGTGCGTGACGGCGAGCTTCACGAGATCAAATCCAGCGATATCCTTCAGCCCGGCCCCGCGGCATTGACAGACGGACTGGACCGACTGGCGGGCATCATCCGGCATTGGGCGGAGAATCGGGCATGACCGCAATCTTGGCCATATTTGCCGTGCTGCTCGACGGTCTCCTGGGCGAACCCCGCCGTTTTCACCCCCTGGTGGGCTTCGGACGGCTGGCGGAAGCGCTGGAAGCCCGGTGGAATTCCGTGCTCGATAGGCAGGGAACCCGTGCGCGATTTTTGGGCGTCATCGCGGTTTTGTTGCTGACGGCTCCGTTCACGGCATTTGCAGCCTGGCTGGAATCCATTCCCATGTTCGGCGCCGCATTCGGCGTTTTGGCACTGTACGCTGCATTGGGGCTCAGGAGTCTAGGCGAACATGCCGAAGCGGTGGAAACCGCTCTAGCGGCTGATGATCTGGCCGAGGCGCGGCGGCGGGTGGGCTACATGGTGAGCCGCGACACCGGCGACATGAAAGCCGATGATGTCGCGCGCGCCGCCGTCGAATCGGTGCTGGAGAACGGCAACGACGCCGTGTTCGGCGCTCTATTCTGGTTCATGGTGGCGGGCGCGCCCGGCGCGGTGCTGTACCGGCTGGCGAATACCCTGGACGCCATGTGGGGCTATAAGAGCGAACGATTCTTTCATTTCGGTTGGGCGGCGGCGCGGCTGGACGATGCGCTGAATTATGTTCCCGCGAGGCTGGCGGCGTTGACCTATGCACTCTTGGGCGACGCTCGGCAGGCTCTGTATTGCTGGCGCACGCAGGCCGGTGGATGGGAGAGCCCGAACGCCGGACCGGTCATGGCCTCGGGCGCCGGGACTTTGCGGCTCGCGCTCGGCGGGCCGGCCCGTTATCGCGGCGAATGGCATGTACGCCCAGCCTTGGGATACGGAAACCCGCCCGGCGCGGCGGACATTCGACATGCCGCGGATCTGGTCCGGCGAGGAGTATGGCTGTGGTTGGCCTTGTTTTTTATAGGAGGATGGCTCGATGCTTGAACACGGCGGTCGTTTGCGTGCGGCGGCTAGGCGGTATGGTATTCCCTTGTCGGACTGGCTCGATCTATCCACCGGGGTCAATCCCGAGGGTTGGACCGTGCCTGCGGTTCCGCCCGAGGTTTGGGTGCGGCTTCCGGAAGAAGATGACGGACTGGAGACAGCCGCTTCGGCCTATTACGGCTGTGACAGTATTTTTCCCGTAGCAGGCTCCCAGGCGGCGATCCAGGCGTTGCCGGCACTGCTCCATGCTCAGCGGGTGGGCGTCATCCACCCCGGTTATGCCGAACACGCCCATGCCTGGCGCCGCGCCGGCTACAAGGTTGACGGGGTTGCGCCCGAAACCATCGCCCGCGGTCCCGGTTCCATGCCTTGGGACGTGCTGGTGGCAATCAATCCCAATAACCCGACCGGCCATCGTTTCGCGCCAGAAGTACTTCTGGCTTGGCAGGAGAGGCTCGCAGCGCGCGGCGGCTGTCTGGTGGTGGACGAAGCCTATATGGACCCTACGCCCGAATTCAGTTTGGCCGCCTACTGTCCGCGTCCGGGGCTTATCGTGCTGCGATCCCTGGGCAAATTCTTCGGACTGGCCGGCATCCGGGTGGGCTTTGTTCTGGCGGAACCGGAATTGCTCGAGCGCTTGGCGGCCCTGCTCGGTCCGTGGACGGTGACTGGGCCCTCCCGCTGGGTGGCTCGGGAGGCGTTGGCGGATAGCCCCTGGCAGGAAGCCGTCCGGCAACGATTGCCCGAAAATGCCCGCCAACTGACCGATCTACTGACCGCCGCTGGCCTCAAGCCCGCCGGCGGTTGTGCCTTGTTCCAATGGTGTCCCGGCGTCAAAGCGGCTCGACGTCAGGAGGCATTGGCCCGGCAAGGCATTCTCACCCGGCGGTTCGCCGATCCTCCGGGTTTGCGTTTGGGGCTGCCGGGGAGCGTGTCGGCTTCGGAGCGCCTGGCGACAGCCTTGCTCGCGAAATGAATCGCATGAGCGAAGAAGCGTGCAGCCAGGCATGGCCTGCTTGCCTGGCCGCGAACCCGACGCTGGGGCAACACCGTTACGGCGGCCGGCTGCTGCCCAGCCTGATTTGGCGCTTCGGCTCGCACCGACGGGCGATTTCTTCGGCGGTGTCCGGCGGCGGCTTATCGGTCGTGAGGTGGATACTAAACGCACAAGTGCCATCCGATTACAGCCGTACCGATCCCGCCGCGCACGTGGCCGAGATCGCCACCGCCAGCGGCCTAGCCGGCTCCGGCGCCGGATTGCTCACCGCCTGCGATGTGCGTAGCTATCGGCGAGCGAGCGATGGCGAGGTCGTCGCCGACGCCACGGTCGGCATTGCTCAGCCGATCTGGGCGGCGGCCGATGCGCCGCCGGGCGATTACCGGCCGGGCACCATCAACTTGGTCGTGCAATTGCCGGTTCGCTTGAGCGAGGCCGCCCTGGTCAATGCCGTCGCCACGGCGGCCGAAGCCAAGGCACAGGCGCTTTGGCAGGCTCGCGTACCGGGAACGGGCACGGCCACCGATGCGGTGTGTGTGCTCTGTTCGTCCGACGGCCCGGCGGAATCCTTCGCCGGGCCGCGTTCGGTTTGGGGAGGAAGGCTGGCGCGGGCGGTGTACGCTGCGGTGCTGGCCGGCCTGGAAGCCTAAGGATGACGGCCCGCACGCTGATGATTCAGGGCACCACGTCCGATGCCGGCAAAAGCACGCTGGTCGCCGCCCTGTGCCGTTTGCTGGCCCGGCGTGGCGTGAAAGTCGCTCCGTTCAAGCCTCAGAACATGGCGCTGAACAGTGCCGTCACCGAAGACGGCGGCGAGATAGGCCGCGCCCAGGCGGTACAGGCTCGGGCGGCTGGATTGGAACCTCACACCGACATGAACCCGGTGCTCCTGAAACCCAATACCGACACGGGCGCTCAGGTCATCGTCCAGGGCAGGGCCATCGGCAATCTGGACGCTCAGGACTACCATGCCTACAAGCGCATCGCCCGCCGCGCGGTGCTGGAGTCCCACGGAAGGCTCGCGGCCCGGTTCGATGCCATCGTCGCGGAAGGCGCGGGCTCGCCGGCGGAAATCAATCTGCGGGAAGGCGACATCGCGAACATGGGTTTCGCGGAAGCCGTGGACTGCCCGGTGATTCTGATCGCCGACATCGACCGGGGCGGCGTGTTCGCCCATTTGGTCGGCACTCTTGCGCTTCTATCGGAAAGCGAACGGGCGCGGGTGGCCGGCTTCGTCATTAACCGCTTCCGCGGCGACATCGCTCTGCTGCAACCGGGGCTGGACTGGCTGGAGCGGGAGACCGGCAAGCCGGCTTTGGGCGTGCTGCCTTATCTCCACGGTCTGCATCTGGAGGCGGAAGATGCGATCGAATCCGGACAGAGAGGCGCGAGCGCCGGAGCTCTGCGGGTGGTCGTTCCGGTCACGCCGCGGATCAGCAATCACACCGATTTCGATCCGCTGCGCCTGCATATGCAGGTCGACCTTCGCTTCGTATATCCGAGCGAGACGCCGCCTCCCGCGGACCTCGTGATCCTGCCCGGCTCCAAGAGCGTGCGCGCCGATCTATCGTTCCTGCGTACAACCGGCTGGGAGGCTTATCTTCGGCGCTATCTGCGCTATGGCGGTAAACTGCTCGGCATTTGCGGCGGTCTTCAAATGCTCGGACAAGAGATTCACGATCCTTTGGGCCTGGAAGGCGAGACAGGTTCCTGTGCCGGGTTCGGCTGGCTGGACCTGAGCACGGTGCTGGAGCCGGAAAAGCAGCTCCGCAATGTACGAGGCGAATTGACGCTGGAGAACGCGCCGGTGACGGGTTACGAAATTCATGCTGGCGTGACGAAAGGACCGGCGCTGGAACGCCCTTTCGCCCGGCTAACGGACAGAAACGACGGCGCGTGCTCGGAGGACGGGCAGATCATGGGGACCTATCTGCACGGATTGTTCGAGTCGAACGCCGCGACCGATGCCATTCTCCGCTGGGCCGGGCTGGCCGAGCCGGAAACCCCGGATTACGCCGCTATTCGGGAAGCGGAAATCGACCGTCTGGCAGATGCTGTAGGCGCCCACCTGGACATGAATGCGATCGATCGGATGTTGGACCTGAACCGGCAGGGAGTATACGCGTGAAGGAATTGATTCTGGGCGGGGTTCGCTCCGGGAAAAGCCGTTTGGCGGAAAAGCGGGCGGTGGACAGCGGCCTGGCCGTGACCTATATCGCTACGGCACGAGTCGGCGACGAGGGCATGCGGCAACGGGTGGAAGACCATCGGCGGCGGCGCCCGCCCGATTGGGACCTGGTCGAAGAGCCGCTGAAATTGGCCGTAGTCTTGCGCGACCATGCGGCGGAAGGGCGCTGCCTGATCGTCGATTGCCTCACCCTATGGCTGACCCAGCTCTTGTGCGAGACCGACGCGACGAGGCTTGCACGCGAGCGGGACGCTTTGATCGAAGTGCTGCCCGGTCTTCCGGGACACATCATTCTGATCGGCAACGAAACCAATATGGGCGTGCTGCCGCCGGGGGAACTGAGCCGCCGCTATTGCGACGAGGCCGGCCTGTTGCATCAGGCATTGGCGGGTGTCTGCGACCGGGTGATTCTGACCGTGGCGGGTCTTCCATGGGTGTTGAAGGGGGAAAAACTGTGACCGGGGACATTGCATGGCTGAAAGGACCGGTGGCTCAACCCGACGAGGAAGCCGCGCGCATGGCCGCGGAACGTCAGTCGATGCTCATCAAGCCGCCGGGCGCGCTGGGACGGCTAGAAGCGCTGGCGATCCGGCTTGCCGCCTGGCAGGGAACGCTCAAGCCCTCCGCCGACCGGGTGCGTATCGTTGTGTTCGCCGGGGATCACGGCGTGGCGGAGGAGGGCGTATCGGCCTTTTCCCAGTCGGTCACGGCGGCCATGGTGCGCCAATTCGCGCGGGGCGGCGCGGCGGTGAGCGTGCTCGTCCGCAGCCTCGGCGCGGATCTCGAAGTGATCAACCTGGGCACGGTCGAGGAAACGGGTCCCGTTACCGGCGTGCCGGACCTCCGTCTCGGGCCGGGCACCGCCAATTTCGTGCGCGGGCCGGCCATGACCGAACGCCAGTTGGCGCAGGCTCTACGCGCGGGGCGTGACGCCGCCGAGCGCGCCCGCTCGGGCGGGGTTCAAATCTTTATCGGCGGCGAGATGGGCATAGGCAACACCACCGCCGCCGCCGCACTGGCCTCGGCCTTGCTCGGCGAGACGGCCGAAGCGCTGGCGGGTCCCGGTGCGGGTCTGGGCACGGAAGGCGTGCGGCACAAAGCCGAGGTGATTCGCCGGGCGCTCGCTCTGCATGGTCCGTATTTGGGCGATCCGCTGGAGGTTTTGCGCCGGCTCGGCGGTTTCGAAATCGCCGCCCTCGCCGGGGCCTTCGTCGCCTGCGCGCAGCAAGGTCTGCCGGTGCTGGTGGACGGGTTCATCTGCACGGCGGCCGCCCTGGCCGCGGAACGGCTGTGTCCGGGAGCCGCCGGCTGGTTTCTCTACGCCCACGCTTCGGCGGAACCGGGGCATAAACGGATGCTGACGGCCCTGGACGGGAAGCCCTTGCTGGATTTAGGAATGCGCCTCGGCGAAGGCAGCGGAGCCGCCGTGGCGTTGCCCTTGCTGCGCCTGGCCTGCGCCCTGCACTCGGGTATGGCGACTTTCGACGAGGCGGGGATTGCGGGCAAAGCGCCGTGAGTGATGGTGGCGTTCATATCGACCTGCTGCGCCACGGCGAAACCGTGGGTGGCACGCGGTTTCGCGGCAGCCTGGATGATCCGCTCACCGACGAGGGTATCCGGCAGATGGAATGCGCCGTGGCCAACGCGGGACCCTGGGATGAGATCGTTACCTCGCCCTTGTCGCGCTGCGCCGCGTTTGCGGAAAGCTTGGCTTTAAAACTGAGGGTTCCCCTGGCAATCGACGAACGGCTCAGGGAGATCCATTTCGGCGACTGGGAAGGGTGCAGCTATGCCGAGCTGATAGCCACGGCACCGCTCGCGCTGACCCGTTTTCTCGGCGATCCCCTCCGGCATCCGCCGCCCGGCGCGGAGTCGGTGCAGGCATTCCGGGAGCGGACGCTCGATGCTCTTCGGGACCGGCTGAAGGCGAACAACCTGGGTAGCCGTCAGCTGCTCGTCACCCATGGCGGCGTGATCCGTGTGATGCTCTGTCATGCGCGGCAATGGCCGCTCGCCCGTTTGCTCGAAATCGACGTGCCGCACGCCTCGCTGCATAGTCTCTGCGGGAGCGGGCAGCGTTGCGAGGAGGTGCGTCCATAAGCGAACTCAGACCCCTTTTGATTGCGCTTCAGTTCCTGACCCGGCTGCCGGTGCGTCTGGATGCGCCGCCGGATGGTTCGGCGCTGGGCCGTTCGCTGCTGTTTTATCCCCTGGTCGGCTTGGGGCTGGGGCTGACGCTTGCGATGCTGGCCCAGTTCTTGAGCGAGGTCGGCGGCTGGCTGCCCGCGGCGATCGTGCTGGCGGTGTGGGTGGCCTTGACCGGCGCCCTGCATCTGGATGGACTTGCGGATAGCGCCGACGCCTGGGCCGGGGGCCTCGGCGACCGGGAGCGCACCCTCGCGATCATGAAGGACCCGCGTAGCGGCCCGGTCGCCATGGTCGTCGTGGTGCTCGTTCTTCTCCTCAAGGCCGCCGCACTGGAACCCGTCATCGCCCGGCACGACTGGACAGCCCTCGCGCTAGCGCCGGTGCTGGGTCGCGCCGCGCCGCTGCTGCTGTTTCTCAGCACACCCTATGTGCGCCCCGGCGGTCTCGGCTCCGAGCTGGCGCGGCATCTGCCGCGCCGGGGCGGCACGCTGGTGTTGTCCGCGACCCTCGTCGGCGTCCTGCTGGCTGTCGGCGTACGCGGTACCTGGCCTTTGCTCGCAACCGGCGCCCTGTTTTGCCGGCTGCGGCTGTCGATGATCCGGCGCATCGGCGGGACCACCGGGGATACCGCCGGAGCGACGATAGAACTCACCGAATGCGCGATTCTGGTCGGCCTGGCTCTGGCCGGTGGCTAGGGGCGCATAGCCACCGGCGAACGCACCGGTGGGCGCACTTCTTATTGTCTCGCTGGTCTCAGCAATGAAATCATCCGGCAAAGGAGGGCCGATCCATGCAGACTTTCCGCACCGCATTCATCTCGATGATCGCCTTGGCTGCCGCGGCGGGCAGCGCCGGGGCGCAGACCTCCGGCGGGACGGGTGCCTGTCCGCCTCTCGAAACGCGCGAGCCCAACGTGCCAAGCCAGCGTCCGGCGTTTCCCGGCCAGACCCGAGCTTGCGCGATCGAATCGAACGTCGCTTTCGACGTCATCGTGCTCGCGACGGGGCTCTCGCAGCCGTGGGCGGTGGAGCCGCTTCCGGGCGGCGATCTGCTGGTCACGGAAAAACCCGGCCGTTTGCGGATCGTCTCGGCCAAAGGCGAGCTAGGGCAGCCGATCTCAGGCGTGCCGGCGGTCGATGCACGCGGCCAGGGCGGCTTGCTCGACATCGCGCTCAGCCCGAACTTTGCTGCGGACCGGGCGATCTATTGGAGCTATTCCGAACCGCGCCGGGGCGGCAACGGCACCAGCGTCGCCCGCGGCGTGCTGTCCCCCGACCGGCGGAGCCTGGACCAGGTTCGGGTGATCTTTAGGGCGCTGCCGACCTACGACGGCGACAAGCACTACGGTTCGCGGCTCGCCTTCGGTCGTGACGGCATGCTGTACGTGACGACCGGTGAGCGCTGGGACGCGGAGATGCGCAAGTATGCGCAGCGGCTCGACAGCCATCTGGGCAAGGTCCTGCGGATCAACCCGGACGGCTCGGCGCCGAAGGAAAACCCCTTCGTCGGTCAGGCCAACGCGCTGCCCGAGATCTGGACGCTCGGCCATCGCAACATCCAGGCCACGGCCTTCGATCCGGAAGGACGATTCTGGGTGGTCGAGCACGGCGCTAAGGGCGGCGACGAGCTGAATCTGATCGTCAAGGGCAAGAACTACGGCTGGCCGCTGGTCGCCTACGGCGAGGAATACTCGGGGGAGCCGATTCCGGGCGCGGTGACGGCCCGTCCCGGTTTCGAGCAACCCGTCTATTACTGGGACCCGGTGATCGCACCCTCGGGCGCGCAGTTCTATACGGGCGATGCCTTTCCGGCATGGCGCGGCAGTCTTTTTACCGGCAACCTCAAGGACGGGCGGCTGGTGCGCATCGTTCTCGCGAACGACCGGGTGAAGGGCGAGGAACATCTCCTTGCCGGTCGGCGCCAGCGCGTGCGCGACGTACGGCAGGGACCGGCCGGGGAATTGTATGTCGTTACCGACGAGAGCAAGGGCGAACTGTGGAAGATCGTGCCGAAGCGATAGGAGGGTAGCGGTTCCCGGAAATCGTCGGACTATCCGGTCGGGTTGGGCTTTGCTGACCCGACCGGAGGAGAAAAAAGAACATTTTGTCTTTTGATCCTGTCGGCGTCTCAAAGCCGCCAATACGACGCGTCTGTTCGGAGTTTTTCTCAGCAGTGCGCTCGCCCTGAGCTAAGTCGAAGGGCTCAGGACAGGCCTGTCGGAGGATTTCCTGGCCTGCTGAGATGTGCTATAAGGCACGGGTCCGACGAAGAAGTTCGAAAATGAGTGAGTCGTACTGCCTGATCGATCGCAAAGCGTCACCAACGGTCAAGAACGTAAAGCCACAAGAGCCTCCTCTCCTTCTTGCAGAGGGTTGGGGTGAAGGCAATTCGAACAGGGCTTTACTTTCTTTACGCACAGTAACCTGGCTAGGAGTAGCCTGCATGCTGGCGGGCTGCGCGGATACCACGGCGTACCGGGCGCCGGTCAGTACCTTTCAGGATGCCTCTTCGGTGACCGTCCATAGCGCGCGGATCTACCTGACGCAGCTGAACAAGATCGAACGAGATGCCTATATCAGGCGGCAGGCCGCCAGTAACCGACATATCCGCCTGGATGAAATCGAAAAGACGCAATCCTTCTCGCCCGAGGAGATAGCGGTCAGGCTTGCGGCTCTCGACAGCTTGTCGCGCTACGGCGAATTGCTCGGCTACCTGGCAAATTCCGAGGCGCCGGAGCGAATCACCGCGAGCGCCTCCGATCTCGCCGACTCCCTGCAAAAGCTTTCGAACAATGTGAGCCTATTGGCCAAGAGACCCACAAATGATCGGTTTGTAAACTCCGCGGGTCCCGCCGTGAAAATCGTCGGAGAAGTAGCCCGAATTGCGGGGGAAAAGAAGATTCAGGCGGCGTTGGATCACGCGATCTTGTCCGGCGAAGCTCCGATCAGAGACCTCATCCACGCCATTCGGGACGACATCACCATCGCCTACGAAAGAAAGCGCAACGCGCTTTCGGCGCAGCGTGTGGACTACGTGGACGCCTACGAAGACACTCTCGGCGCCAAGGCCGATTTCGATCAGCGGAGGCAACGGGCCGACGAACTCATCGCCTATCTGGACGTCTGGGAATCGTTTCCGTTGACCAATCCGAACGAAGGGCTGAACGCCATGGCCGATGCCTATTCGGCTCTGGTCGCCTACGCAAGGTCGCCCAAGACGCCGACCGATTTGTCCAGCCTGGCCGATCAAATCGAATTGTTCGCGGCGCGTGCCAATCGGGTCGGCATGGCGATTCAGCAGATTGAGAAGAACTTTTAGCCAAACAGGAGGCTTCCGTGTTCGACCAAGATCTGTCTCGGCTCGACTTGATCCGGGTCATCGGCGACATCATTACCGAGATCGACGTGGCAAGAGGAAGTTTTCCGAAAGAGAGCCCGGAACGCAAGGAATTCGATGCTTGGCGACGAGACCTGGACGCGAAGCAGCACGCTCTGGCGGATGCGGTCTTCGATGAAGGAATGGCCGCTTATCAGTCCGCGTCGGCCGACATCGACACTATCGCCAGAGACATGGCCGATGCGATCGCCGACGTCAACAACACGGCGCAAACCTTCGAGGACTTGGCGCGATTGGCTTCCGCCATCGACGATTTGTTGGGTTGCGCGGCGTCAGCTGTCAAGGCGGTGTAGCTTGTCAAGCTCAGGTTTCTCCTCACCCTCGGACGATGAACGTTTTTCGCCTCGACTTCATCTTCTTGCTTCGAATTTGGCCACCAATTACATCCCTGTCTGCTTGAAAACGATTTGCTTATAGGATGGGTAGAGCGAAGCGAAACCCATCGATCGCGGGTTCGGCCGTAACCCACCGAACTACCCCGAACGGTGGGTTACGCTCTGGATGAAAGACGCGGTTTTCAAGGGTATGAGGCGGGTCAGGGTGTTGGCTCGTGGAGGGTGAAGGGCCTAGTATTTTTCGAGAGCCATTTAGCCGGCAGCCGAGGCGCCTGACGGAGTCACTTCCAAATCCGTCGGAGACGATGATCCACGGGCAGCCTGAATGACTCGTTCGCGAATTTCCCGGCCTTTTTCCAGAAGGCGTATTTCGTGGGCTCTATCTACCATTCCGCTTAACTCATTGAGGTAAGCCCCCGGCTTTGCCGGGGGACGCACCGAGGTTTGACTTGTACAACGGTCATCGTGAACCTGAAATCTCGACCAAGAGAAGGAGGTTCACAATGAAAGAGTACCAGAGTCTTTCCCACACCCGGTGGGATTGTAAGTATCATGTGGTGTTCATCCCGAAGCGGCGGAAGAAACAGATTTTTGGTGCGCTCAAGCGGCATCATGGAGAGATATTTCATGAGCTTGCCGGGCACAAGGAATCGAAAATAGTAGAAGGTCACCTGATGGGCGACCACGTTCATATGTGTATCAGCATTCCGCCGAAGTATGCGGTTTCGAACGTGGTGGGCTACATCAAGGGTAAGAGTGCGATCCAAATCGCCCGGCAGTTTGGGGGGCGGCAGAGGAACTTCACCGGGGAGAATTTCTGGGCGAGGGGATATTTTGTGTCCACGGTGGGTTTGGATGAGGCTATGGTTCGGGCGTATATCCGCCATCAGGAACAGGAGGATGAGCGTATTGACCAGATGAAGCTGGGCCTGTAAACAGCCGCCTTGGGCGGCTCATGATTTTACGGCGCCTTCGAGGCGCTCACCCAATAAGCCCCCGGCTTTGCCGGGGGTGATTTAACTTCCAGCGCCGCCTGTGTTTCTTCCTTGTTCAACTGCGGCCCGTCTTGGGGCCGCCGGCGCTTGTTCATCTCCCAGTTGAAGATAAAGGTGTCCACGCACAACTTATAGAGCTCGGCGCGGGAATCGGGCAGGGTGCCGCCTTGCAGAAAGATCAGGGCGATGATGGTGCAGAGCAGGGGATTCGCCGCTAACTCACTTATCCCCGGTACTTCATCGATCTGATTGATGAGGATTTCGGCTTTGCGCAAGGCGTTTTGCCGGGTGAATTCGTCCGGCTGGGCCGCCGCTCCCTGCTGCTTGCGCGCCAGCAGCCAGGCCGGATCTTCGCGCTGTTCCACCGCCAGGAACCAGTTATTCAGGTAGGCATTGCGTTCCTCCGCCTCGAAAGGCTGCACGATGGCTTCGTCGAAGGAGCCGCTGAGCACGCCACCGTAGCCGATGATCCGCGATGTCACCAGCCAACTGTTGCCGTGATAGCGAAGATCCAGGGCGCGGATCGCTTCGGCGGTCTCGTTCTTGGTTTCCGGGTTGCGCTGTTCGTCCAATCCGTCGAACAGGAACAGGACCCAGCCTTGACTAAGATCGACTTCGAGAGCGGAAAGAATCTCCCTTCGCTCCAATGGATCGGTGATACCGAATTCCGCCAGGCCTTCCTCGACCCAGTAATCGAGCAAGGCGTCCTTGGGCTTTCGCCGGTTGCGTTGCTGCCACTCGCCGAAATAACGCAGGGTGATGTAGATCGGAATCGGAAGGTTTTCGTCGCCTTGAGCGGAACGGACTGCCAGGTAGCGAAAAAGCGTCGTCTTGCCTGCTCCCGGATCGCCCAAAATGACCCGGCGGTGGGAGCGTTGAAGAAGACCGTCGACCGTCAACGCCGTCTCGCTGGCTTCCCGGCGGTGACGGACGGTCAAGCGGCGCGGACCGAATCTTTCTCGGTTGTTCAGATCAAGCTCATCGGGCTGGGGGTCCTGATCCAGGCTGAAATCCAGCCGGTCCCGCTCTGCCATCCGAAGCTTGAGCGGGATGAAAAACCTCGTTCAAATCCAACTCCACGATCCGGGCGACCTGCATTACCCCCCGGGAATCGAGGCGCCGGAAGTTTTCGATCACGTTCTTGAGGTAGTGCTTCAGCGGTTCGTTCATTGCGATAAGTTTTCTGGCAACCTTCCGTCGGCGAAAGAGAGGATTTTGGGTGAGTTTTTGGAGATTAAGCAAACATCCGGTTGACTTGAGTTGGTAAGTATCCGCACAAGTGGTCTTCCTCCCCGGTCGCAACCATGACGTAGCACTCAGGATTTAGCCTCCAATCACACCCGTGCCACCCCACACAACCGGTGGGTTACGGCGCGCGGTGAGTCCAGTGGCCGCGGCACAGGTCGGGCCGTGCGCGCCTGATCCACCTTTGGATCACTGCCGTTAAGTTAAGGGGCACTTGTACTGACGCCTGTCCTGAGCCTGTCGAAGGGCTCAGGGCGAACCGCCTACAGCGATAGGTTCTAAAAGGCGTCGAACCACTCGTGGAAGTGGATACCGTTGCTCTCTACGCCTGGAACAAACGAGAACGATTCGCCGAGCAGTTCGGTTTCGGTTTCGCGCACGGCGAACGAAGCGCCGAGCGTCAATCGCCGCCGGAGATTATTGATCACGGGATGGCTGATGCCGCCTTCCAGGGCATGTACCTTGCTATCGATATGCGGTATTGCCTTCGAAGGCATAGCCCTTGATGGTGAATGATTCCTCGTCGGGCTCGGGAGGCGGAGCGGTTTCGGGTTCCGGCGGCAGAGACAAACCCGGCGGTGGGCTCGGGCCGAGCAGTCCCGGCAGATCGGGCTTGCGTGCGCTGGGACGGTCGGTGGATTCGGCGCCGCCCTGTGCCAAAGCCGATGTCTCGTGCTGAATGATCAGAAAAACGACTAACAGTCGCCTGATTGAACCGGCATCCATGCGAATTCTTCCTGTCCTATCTTCCGTTGAAGCGCATCCACGGGCTATTGTAGTTCACGAAACCGGCTGCCTAAACACTTATGTGCTTAAACTCATTCGATCGACGCTGACGGGTTCCGAGCATGGACTCCTTCGGCGTCCGCGTCCGTCCCGGCGCACTATCGAGTCCAGATTACGGAGATCAGTTCGTGTTCAGTCCAGCTTGCCGATTTTCCGCCGTCGCGGCACTGGCGTTTTGGAGCGCCTCTCTCTCGGCGGAGGTGATTCATGCCGCCCCGGATAATTACAGGCAGATGATTTCGCGACTGAAACCCGGCGATACCGTGCTTCTCGCGCCCGGCGTATATCGGCAGGGATTGTGGATAGACGGGCAGAACGGAAGGCCGGGAAAACCGATTACCTTGGAAGGTGTCGGCGGGCGTACGGTGTTCGCCGCGAGACCGGGCAACGACACCATCGTGATTCAGGACTCCAGCTACATCACGCTTCGCAAGCTGGAAATCGACGGGCGGGGGCTGATGGTCAACGGCGTTCGGGCCTCGGGGCGGTTCGCTCATCACATCGTCCTGGAAGATCTGCTCATCCACAATCTCGGGCGGCATCAGCAATTGGTCGGAATTTCCACCAAGTGCCCGGCCTGGGACTGGGAAATTCGCCGCAATACCGTCATCGGCGCGGGAACCGGCCTGTACTTGGGAAATTCGGACGGCCATCAGCCTTTTTGGGGCGGGGTCATAGAACACAATCTGATTGCGAACACCATCGGCTATAACCTGCAAATCAAGCATCAGAAGCCGCGGCCGCGGATTCCCGGGATACCCCTGGAGCCGAGAGCGACCGTCATTCGCCACAACGTGTTCAGCAAGGCGGCCGGTGGTTCGACAGGACCCGACGCGCGTCCCAATGTCCTGGTCGGCCATTGGCCGTTGCGGGGACCTGGCGAAAGCGACGTTTATCTGATCTACGGAAACTTCTTCTTCGAAAATCCGAATGAAGCCTTGTTCCAGGGGGAGGGGAGAATCGCTCTTTATTCCAATCTCTTCTACAGTTCTCACGGCAATGAATTTCCCGCGGTCGCCATTCAGCCGCATAACGACATTCCGCGAAAGGTGAGAGTCTTCTTCAATACCGTCCTGCATCCGGGAACCGGGATTCGCGTTTTGCCTAAGGAAGGCGCCGGGGAATCGGATCAACGCATCGCCGGCAACGCGGTTTTCGCAAAAGATCCGATTCTTGGCGGGATACAGGCAGATAACTTGACTGCGGCCTATGCGGCGGCGCGAGACTATTTGCGGAGTCCTTTCGAGACGATAGGCCGATTGAGTCTCTTTCCCAAACCGGGCCGCCTGGAACGAGATCGGCTCGATCAGCACCGGTTTTCCGAGTTTCCGGATCTCGACTTGGACTTCAACGGGCGGCAAAGGGATGGCCGGTTTCGGGGCGCATACTCGGGGGCGGGAAGCAATCCGGGCTGGCGCCTTGCTGTCGAACTCAAACCGCGGGTACGCTGAACCGCGAGACCGTGCAGTGGAGCGGGCATTATTTCCCTGCGTGAGGGTCGAGCAGCCGGCTGCGTCGGCCAAGGCTTGCCGACCTTGGATCGCCGATCGCCGGGGCGGCATCTTGCCGGTCAGGGGCCGATTAGCGCACTTTGACCTTGACCACGGTCGAGAGGCCCGGCCTCAGTCGGCTCACGTCGGTGCCGGGCCGGAACAGGATTTTCACCGGCACCCGGCGCACGATCTTGGTGAAGTTGCCGGTGGCGTTCTCGGGGGGCAGCAGGCTGAATTCCGAGCCGGATGCGGGCGCGAAACTGTCCACGATGCCCTCGAACCGGCTGTCGGGGTAGGCGTCGATTCGGATGTCCACCGGCTGCCCGGCCTGCATCTGTCCGATCTGGGTTTCCTTGAAGTTGGCTTCGACGAAGAGCCCATCAAGCGGAATCAGATAAGCGAGCACGCTGCCGGGCTTCACCAGTTGCCCGACCTGCACGCTGCGATTGCCGATGATTCCGGCGAAAGGCGCCGTGATGCGGGTGTTGGCGAGATCGATGCGGGCCAAGTCCAGCGCGGCCCGGGCCGCCTGCAATCTGGCCCGGCTTTCGTCGATCTGGGCTTCCAGGGCGGCCAGGCGGCTTTCCGCTTCCTGTCGCGATGAACGATACTTTTCCCGTTGGGCCGCGGCTTGCTTATAGGCGGCCTCGGCGACATCGCGGGTTTGGGCCGAGACCGCGCCGTCCGCCGCCAGGTGATCGAATCGTTTCAGGTCTTTCGCCGCCCGTTCCAGGTCGGCTTGGGCAACCGCGATATTGGCCTTTTCCTGACGGATTTTGGCCTCTTGTGGGCGTTTTTCGGTTTCCAGGGTCTGGATACGCGCGGTCTCGATGGAGACTTGCGCTTCCGCCTGCGCGACCTTCGCCCGGAAATCATGGTCGTCGATGACGACCAGGAGATCGCCCGGCATGACCTTCCGGTTGTCCTCGAACAGGACTTCCTTGACGTAGCCCGTTTCCTTGGGACTGATCAGGCTGATATGCGCTTTCAGGTAGGTATTGTCGGTTGTTTCGAAAGGCCGGATAGCCTTGTACCAGTAACCAATGCCGGATACCGCGACGATCGTCGACACTAGAAACACGAGGAGGGTTCTCGGAGAAACGGAGAGACGCATGATCTGTGATTTTTTTACTAAACGGTTTAGTTTAGTCTAATCACCAACCCCACTCGGAAGCAACGAACACCATCCGGACGATGCCATGACAAAAGTTTCCCCATCCAAACGGCAGGCCATACTCGATGCGGCCAAACGAATCTTTCTCACGAACGGCTACACAGGGGCCAGCATGGACGCGATCGCCGAAGCCGCGCCGGTGTCCAAGCCGACGCTTTACAGCCACTTCCACAGCAAGCCGGAGTTGTTCGCCGCCGTGATCGCGGAGCAATGCGAGACCTTGCTGGTTACGCTTTCGCGCGTGCAGACCGAGCAGCCGAATCCGGCTGCGGGCCTGAAGGCCATCGCCCGCGCCTTCGTCGACCTCATCTACGCGAAAGAGGCCTTGAACCTGTATCGTCTGATCATCGCCGAGCAGCAGAACTTTCCCGACTTGGGCGCGCTGGTCTACCGCTCGGGGCCGGAGCCCGTGCTGAAACGGCTCTCGGTCTATCTCGGCGAACTGGATCGACGCGGCGCCTTGCGAACGTCCGATGTCGATACGTCGAGTCGCTTGCTGTTGGGCATGCTGCAGGGTGCTCAACACTTCCGCTGCCTTCTGGGCTTGCAGCCGGGTTTGACCGAGGCGGAAAAGGAACGCCTGGTCGAGGCCGCGGTTTCATTCTTTCTCAGAGGACACGGCCATGTGGGCTAAGATCGGTTGCCTGGTCGTGGTGACCGGCTTGGTCGGATGCGCGGTAGGACCCGATTACCGGAAGCCGGTGCCGGTGGTCCCGGCTCGCTGGCAGGCCGGAATAGACAAGGCCGCCGATCTGACGCCGATCGACCCCGAGGCTCTGAAGACCTGGTGGAAAAGTTTCGGCGACTCCGAGCTGGACCGCTTGATGGACCAGGCCTTGACGGGTAACCTGGATCTCAAGCTGGCGCTGGCTCGCGTCGACCAGGCGCGGGCTCAACGCCGGGGCACCCGTGCCGAGTTGTTCCCGAGCGTCGACGCGTCGGCGGGCGCGCAGCGCACCGAAAATCCGTTTCCGGGGCTCGCGCCCGGCATCCGCTACAATCTGTTCGAACTCGGGTTCGACGCGCTGTGGGAAATCGACCTGTTCGGACGCCAGCGGCGGCGCCTGGAAGCGGCGACCGCCGATCTGGAGGCGGCGGCGGAAGAGTACGCGCAAGCATTGGTGACGCTGACCTCCGATCTCGCGCGTACCTACATCGAATACCGGAGTCTTCATAACCAGTTGCGCATCACGCACTGGAACCTGGAGACGCAACGGCACACGCTGCAGCTGACGGAGCGACTGTTCGAGGAAGGGGTCGGGACCCGCCACGACGTGGTGCGGGCGCGGGCCCAGACCGAGACCACGGCAGCCGAGATTCCCGCGCTGGAGGCGGAACTGACGGCCGCTTTGCGGCAATTGGAAGTCCTGGCGGGCAAGCGCCCCGGCGCGCTGAAATACGAGCTGGAAGCGCCTCGCGCCGTGCCCATGGCGCCGGGCCGGGCGATCCTGGCCTCGCCTGCGGCGGCCATCCGCCATCGCCCGGACCTTCGCGCCGCCGAACGCCGGCTCGCTTCCGCCACCGCCATGCAGGGCGCCGCGATCGCCGAGCTGTTCCCGAGGATATCGCTGTCCGCCTTTTTGGGCTTGCGCAACACCGACGTCGAAAATTTGTTCAAATCGGCCGCTTTCTCCTACAGCGCGGGCGCCAGTCTGTTGCAGCCCCTGGTCAATTTCGGCCGTATCCGCGCCGGCATCGATCTGGCCGAAGCTCAGCAAAGGGAAGCGTATCTGGCTTTCGAAAAGGCGGTGCTGGAAGCGCTCCGGGAAACGGAAACCGCGTTGACCCGCTACCTCAAGGAAGAGGTGCGGCGGCAGACCCTGGCCCGATCGGTGGCGGATCAGCGCGAATCCGTCCGGCTGTCCCAGCTGCGCTATCAGGAAGGCGTCATCTCCTTCCTGGACGTGCTGGAAGCCCAGCGCGCGCTTTATCTTGCCGATATCGAGCTGGCCCGGTCCGAGGCGAAAGCGTCCACGGAACTGATCGCCGTGTACAAGGCGCTGGGCGGCGGCGCGAACGCACAGCCGGCGCAGCGCGAGACAGCAAAGGGGAAACTATGAGCGGACGGGTGAAGTGGGGTTTAATTCTGGCCGGCGTCGCCATCGCCGCCGCCGCGCTATGGTGGAGCTTGCGCCCGGCCGGACTGCCCAGGGGCATCGCGGCCGGTAATGGGCGCATCGAAGCCACCGAAATCGACATCGCCACCAAGACGCCCGGCCGCGTTGTCGAAATCCTGAAGCGCGAGGGCGATTTCGTGGAAACCGGCGAGCTGCTCGCGCGGATGGACACCGACGTACTGCGCGCCCAATTGGCCGAAGCGCGGGCCCAGGTTCGCCAGGCCGAGAACGCTTACCTGACGGCGCAATCCATGGTGGTTCAGCGCAGCAACGAACTGTCCGCCGCGGAAGCGGTCGTCGCCCAGCGCCGTGCGGAACTCGACGCCGCCGAGAAGCGTCTGCGGCGCTCGCTGGCCCTGGTCGGGGAGGGCGCCGCCTCACGCCAGCAGCTCGACGACGAACGCGCCCAGATGCTGAGCGCCAGGGCGGCGGTCAGTGCGGCGCGGGCGCAGGTCGCGGCGGCCCGCGCCGCGATCGAGGCGGCGAAATCGCAGGTGGTGGAGGCGCAGTCGGTGATCGCGGCGGCCGAGGCGACGGTCGCGCGCCTGCAGGCCGACATCGACGACGCCGAGCTGAGGGCGCCGCGCGACGGCCGGGTACAGTACCGGGTCGCGGAGCCCGGCGAAGTCCTGAGCGCCGGCGGGCGCGTGCTCAATATGGTGGATCTTTCCGATGTCTATATGACTTTCTTCCTGCCGACCGAGGCCGCCGGCCGGGTGGCCATCGGCAGCGAGGTCCGCCTGTTGCTCGACGCCGCGCCGAACTATGTGATTCCGGCCAGAGCCAGTTTCGTCTCCAGCGTCGCCCAGTTCACCCCGAAAACGGTGGAGACCGAGAGCGAACGCTTGAAGCTGATGTTTCGGGTGCGCGCGCATATCGATCCGGAACTCTTGAAGCGGCATCTGGAACAGGTCAAGACCGGTTTGCCCGGCGTGGCTTACGTCAAGATCGACCCGGATGCCGAATGGCCCCCCGAGCTCGAGGTCAAAGTGTCGCCATGAACACCGCCGCCGTCGGCGCGCCCGTCGTCCGCATCCAGCACGTCAGCCTGCGCTACGGCGGTCGGCTCGCCCTCGACGATCTGAGCCTGGCGATTCCCGGCAATCGGATGGTCGGTCTGATCGGCCCGGACGGCGTGGGCAAATCCAGCCTGCTGTCGCTGCTAACCGGCGCGCGGGCGATGCAGCAGGGCCGTATCGAAGTGCTCGGCGGCGATATCGCGGATAACGAACATCGGCGCGCGCTGTATCCGCGCATCGCCTATATGCCGCAAGGATTGGGCAAGAATCTTTATCAGACCCTGTCGGTGTTCGAGAACGTCGATTTCTTCGGCCGCCTGTTCGGGCAAGAGGAGGCGGAGCGTCGGCGGCGCATTGCCGAGTTGCTGGAAAGCACCGGTCTCGCGCCGTTCCGAGATCGCGCCGCGGGAAAGCTTTCGGGCGGCATGAAGCAGAAGTTGGGGCTTTGTTGCGCGCTGATCCACGATCCCGACCTTCTGGTGCTGGACGAGCCGACCACCGGGGTCGATCCGCTGTCGAGGGCGCAGTTCTGGGAATTGATCGATCGGCTGCGCGCACGCCACGCCGGCATGAGCATCCTGGTTTCGACCGCCTACATGGAGGAGGCGGAACGTTTCGACTGGCTGGTGGCGATGGATGCGGGCAGGGTTCTCGCGACCGGCAATGCGGCCGAGCTCCGCGCCCGCACCGGCGCGGAAACGCTGGAGGCGGCGTTCATACGGCTGATGCCGGAGCAAAAGCGCGAGCGCCACCGGCCCGTGGTCATTCCGCCGCGCGAAACCGGCGGCGAAAGGGAAATCGCGATCGAGGCGCATGGTCTGACCATGCGCTTCGGCGATTTCGTCGCGGTCGATCATGTCGACCTGAGCATCGAGCGCGGAGAGATTTTCGGTTTCCTGGGCTCCAATGGCTGCGGAAAGACGACCACGATGAAAATGCTCACCGGACTCTTGCCGCCCAGCGAAGGCGAGGCGCGACTGTTCGGCCGGGTGGTCGACGCCCGCAATCTGGAAACCCGCAAGCGCGTCGGCTACATGTCGCAGGCGTTTTCCCTGTATTCCGAACTGACCGTGCGGCAGAACCTGGAATTGCACGCCAAGCTGTTCCATCTGCGTGATGCCGAAATTCCCGCCCGCGTCGCCGAAGTGGCGGAACGCTTCCTGCTCGCGACGGTCATGGATGCACTGCCCGGCGCGCTGCCCCTGGGGCTGCGCCAACGTCTGTCGCTGGCGGTGGCGGTCATCCATAGGCCGGACCTCCTGATTCTGGACGAGCCCACCTCGGGCGTCGATCCGATCGCGCGCGACATGTTTTGGCAGCTGATGATCGATCTCGCACGCCGCGACCGGGTCACCATCTTCATTTCAACCCACTTCATGAACGAGGCCGAGCGCTGCGACCGCATATCGCTGATGCACACGGGCAAGGTGCTGGCCAGCGACGCACCCGCCGCGCTCATCGAGCGCAGCGGGCGTGCCACCCTGGAGGACGCCTTCATCGATTATCTGAAACGGGCGAGCGGGGATGACGAGGCGCCGGCCGCGCGTATGCCGCCTCCCGCGCCCCGGAACGCCGCTCCGGCGCACGCGGCCGCCGCCCGTTTCAGCCCGTTGCGGTTGTTCAGCTATAGCTGGCGCGAAACGCTGGAATTGCGCCGCGATCCGCTGCGCGGGGCGATTTCGCTGTTCGGCACCGTGCTCTTGATGTTCATCATGGGCTACGGTATCAGCATGGACGTGGAGGACCTGCGCTTTGCCGTGCTCGATCGCGATCAGACGACGCTCAGCCGAAACTACACGCTCGACCTCGCCGGCTCGCGTTATTTCATCGAGCGGCCGCCGATCGCCGATTACGACGAACTCGACCGGCGCATGCGCAGCGGCGAACTGAGCCTGGCCCTGGAAATTCCGCCCAATTTCGCCCGCGACGTGGCGCGCGGCAATCACGTCAGAATCGGCACCTGGATCGACGGCGCCATGCCCTCGCGCGCCGAGAACGTGCGCGGCTATGTACAGGCCATGCACCAGGGCTGGCTGATGCAGCAGGCGCGCCGCCGCGATACCGGCCGCCTGCCTTCCGGGGTGATCTCGATAGAAACGCGCTATCGCTACAACCCGGACGTCAGGAGTCTACCGGCGATGGTTCCGGCGGTGATTCCGCTCCTGCTGATGCTGATCCCGGCCATGCTCGGCGCGCTCAGCGTTGTGCGCGAAAAGGAGCTTGGCTCCATACTCAATTTGTACGTCACGCCGGTGACTAAACTGGAGTTTCTGCTCGGCAAGCAACTGCCGTACATCGCCATGGCCATGCTCAATTTCCTCTTACTGTGCGCCTTGGCCGTTTACGTTTTCCGTGTGCCGCTCAAAGGCGACTTCCTGCTGCTGACGGTGGCCGCACTGCTCTACGTGACGGCGGCCACCGGTCTCGGTCTCCTGATCTCGGCTTTCACCCGCACCCAGATCGCCGCCATTTTCGCCACCACCATCGCCACCATGCTTCCGGCCTCACAATTTTCCGGCATGCTCGACCCCGTGTCTTCGCTGGAAGGCGGGGCACGCTTGATCGGCGAGATCTACCCCACCACCCATTTCCTGACCATCAGCCGCGGCACCTTTTCCAAGGCCTTGGGTTTCGCCGATCTCGGTTCCTCGCTGCTGCCGCTTGCCCTGGCCATTCCGGTGATCCTGGTCTTGAGCATCGCATTGCTGAAAAAACAGGAACGTTAGCCGTGCGCACCCTGCTCAACATCTTCCATCTCGGAATCAAGGAACTGCGCGGGCTTGGACGCGACACCCTGATGCTGGTGCTGATCGTGTATTCCTTCTCGTTCCAGGTGTACGTTGCCGCGACGGGACTTCCCGAGTCGCTGCACAAAGCGCCCATCGCGATCGTCGACGAAGACCGCTCGCAATTGTCGACCCGTATCATCAACGCCTTTTATCCGCCTCACTTTCTGCCGCCCGCAATCATCGACTACCGGGCCATGGATCCGGGCATGGACGCAGGCCTCTACACCTTCGTCCTCGACATTCCGCCCAATTTCCAGCGCGACGTGCTGGCGGGGCGTCAACCGGCAATCCAGCTCAACGTCGACGCCACCCGCATGTCGCAGGCCTTCATCGGCAACAGTTACATCCAGAACATCGTCAACGGCGAGGTGGCCGCTTTCGTCGAAGGGTATCGCACGGTCGCCGCCCTGCCGGTCGAACTCGAAGTGCGCATGCGCTTCAATCCGAACCTGACCGCCGCCTGGTTCGGCGCGGTGATGCAGGTCATCAACAGCGTCACCATGCTGTCCATCATCCTGACCGGCGCGGCCCTGATCCGCGAGCGTGAGCACGGCACCATCGAACACCTCCTGGTGATGCCGCTGACACCCTTCGAAATCATGATGAGCAAGGTGTGGGCCATGGGGCTGGTGGTGGTCGTGGTGGCGACGGCTTCGGTCCTCTTGGTCGTGCAGGGGGCGCTGGACGTACCGATCGAGGGCTCGATCGCGCTGTTCGTCCTGGGGACGGCGCTGCACTTGTTCGCCACCACGTCCATGGGCATTTTTCTCGGCACGGTGGCGCGCTCGATGCCGCAGATGGGCTTATTGATGATTATCGTCCTGCTGCCCTTGCAGATGCTGTCGGGCAGCACCACTCCGCGCGAAAGCATGCCCGAACTGGTGCAGACCATCATGCTGGCGGCGCCGACCACGCACTTCGTCGCGTTCGCCCAGGCCATTCTCTACCGCGGGGCGGGTTTCGGCATCGTCTGGCCGCAGTTCCTTGCGCTGATCGCCATCGGGAGCGTCTTTTTCGTTCTGGCGCTGACCCGCTTTCGAAAAACCATCGGTACGATGGTATAACACTCGGCCTACGGGAGAATGCCATGAACGCCGCCAGCACAGTATCGGGCCAAGTCAATGTCGCACGGACTGACGATTCGACGGTGGCTATACGGCTGACAGGCCGCTGGAGCTGCGACGCCGAGATCAAACCGGTCGAGCAGGTGCTCGCGGACCTGGGCGCCCCGAAAAGTCTGAAACGTGTGCTGCTGCAGGCGCATGAGCTTGCAGGCTGGGATAGCCGGCTGCCGGCTTATCTTCTCAAGATCATCGATTATTGCGCGGACCGGCGTATCGAGGTCGATGCCTCGGGGCTACCCGAGGGGGTACAGGCTCTGCTCGAATTAGCGCGTGCAGTGCCCGAACGAGCCGGCGCGCGCCGTACGGCGCAAAAGAAATCCACGCTGGCCGAAATCGGCAAGGCTGTCCAGGGCGGCCTTAAAGACGCCAAGGGGCTGCTGGCTTTTATCGGCGAGACCCTGCTGGCTTCCCTGGCACTGGTTCGAAGCAGGGCACGCTTTCGTACCGTCGACCTGTTTTTATGCATACAGGACGCAGGTCCCTCGGCCTTCCCGATCGTGACTTTGATCAGCCTGCTGGTGGGCCTGATTCTGGCGTTTGTCGGTGCCGTTCAGCTGGCCCTGTTCGGCGCTCAAATCTATATCGCCGATCTGGTCGGCCTGGGCACGGTCCGCGAGATGGCCGCGCTGATGACGGCGGTGATCATGTCCGGGCGTACCGGAGCCGCTTATGCCGCGCAGCTCGGCACCATGAACGTCAACAGCGAGATCGACGCGCTCAAGACCATGGGGCTATCGCCGATGGAATTCCTGGTTGTGCCGCGCATGCTGGCTTTGATTCTGATGATGCCGCTGCTCTTTCTTTATTCCAGCCTGATGGGCATTCTGGGCGGAGCGCTGGTCACGGTCAGCGCATTCGACGTGTCATTGATCCAGTATTACAACGAAACCCGGAGAGCCGTGGATCTGACCGATTTCAGCATCGGCCTGTTCAAAAGCCTGGTGTTCGCGATATTGATCGCAACGGCCGGCTGCATGCGCGGCATGCAGTGCGGACGCAGCGCTTCCGCCGTTGGCGATGCCGCGACGGCAGCGGTGGTCAATAGCATCGTCTACATCGTGGTCGCGGATTCCTTGATTACGTTAATCTGCGATCGGCTCGGCATTTGAGCGGCGATAAGGCTGGACCATGAGTACACCTCATATCACGGTAAAGGACCTGACCATGGCTTACGGCGATTTTGTGCTTCAGCGCGATCTGAATTTCACGATCCATCAGGGCGACATCTTTATCATTATGGGGGGCAGCGGATGCGGCAAGAGCACTTTGCTCAAGCATTTGATCGGCCTGCAGCGGCCCGCGAAGGGCGGGGTGTTCTACGGTCGGCAGGATTTCTGGCAGGCCGGCGACGAGGAACGTGTCCGCACCATGCGGCGCATCGGGGTTCTCTATCAGAGCGGCGCCTTGTTCAGTTCCCTGACGCTGGCTGAAAACATCGCCTTGCCGCTGGGCGAGTTCACCGATCTGAGCGCCCCTGAAATCGGCGATATCGTGTCGTACAAGCTTGCCCTGGTGGGGCTCGCGGGGTTCGAGGACTATTACCCTTCGGAACTCAGCGGCGGTATGCAAAAACGTGCCGGTCTCGCGCGCGCCATGGCGCTCGATCCCGAGATTCTTTTCTTCGACGAGCCGTCGGCCGGACTCGACCCGGTCAGCGGCAAGTTATTGGATGATCTGATCGTCCGCTTGCGCGATAGCCTTGGAGCAACCATCGTCGTCGTCACTCACGAACTGGCGAGCATTTTCGCCATCGGCACCAACTCGGTTTTCCTCGATCCCGAAAGCAAGACTATGCTGGCGACCGGATCGCCCCAGGCGTTATTGGCCGAATCCGGCGATCCCAAAATCGTACGGTTTCTGACTCGGGGTGAACGGACTACGGTTTAGAAGAGCGGATTAGTTCCATGAGCAGACCCATTAGCCCTGTCGCCATCGGCGGCTTCACGGTCGGCGCCCTGGCGCTTTTGCTGGCGGCGGTCTTCATATTCGGCGGCGGACGGTTTTTCCGGACCGATACGGTCCGTTTCGTGATCTTCTTCGATTCCTCGCTCAACGGGCTCGAAATCGGGGCGCCGGTGAAAATGCAAGGCGTCAAGATCGGCGAAGTCAAGGATATCGTTCTGCAGTTCGATCCAAGGATCACCAAGATATACAAGCCGGTCGTGATCGAGATCGATCGCAGCAATCTAACGGGTCCGGAAGGCGTGGCGTTTCCCAAGGCACGGTCTTCCAAAGAGCGGCTGGCGAGCCGTGACCGGCTCGTGGCTGCGGGTTTTCGCGCTCGCCTCGAGATGCAAAGTCTGCTGACGGGACTGCTTTTCATAGACTTGGATGTGCATCGCGATAAACCGCCCGTGTTTACCGGCCTTGAATATCAGGGATTGCTGGAAGTGCCCGCCATTCCGACGACCGCGGACGAACTACGCAATGCGTTTACAGAGGTGGCACAGAAATTTAACGAATTGCCGCTGGAGGACATGATCCGGGATTTATCGATTAGCCTGCAGGAAATCAAGAACTTTCTGACCTCCCAAGACGCCAGGAGATCGACGGCTGCCTTGGCCCATACCCTGGAGGAAACGGAAAAGGCGGTAAAGACGCTCAACGGAAATCTGGCGCCGTTGCTGGCCAATATGAACCGAACCGTTGCCAACGCCAACACGCTCATCGGGGATGTCAGGCCCATTGTCGCCAACGCGGACAAGGCATTGATCGCCGCCACCGCCGCTCTGGACGGAGCGAGAGATTCGATGGCGAAATTGGACGGTGCCATCGGGTCTGAATCGGCATTGTACGAAACCCTCGATGCGCTCAAAGAGGCCGCACGCTCCATCAGAAATCTGACCGACTATCTGGAACGCCATCCGGAAGCGGTGCTTACCGGAAAGGGACACTAAGGAAATTCATCATGGCAACGAACCGGCTCGTTTTGCTTCCCCTGCTATCGGTCTTGATCCTGTCCCTCACGGCCTGCATTGGCGGGAAAACGCCTCCGCCGAAGTTTTATCTGCTGGAGCCTATCAGTTCTATCGAATACCAGGCTTCGGCCGGAGTCGGCCAAAACCCCGTCGTTTACCTGAAACCGGTTCGTATTCCCCACTACGTGGACCGGCCGCAGATCGTGACCTCGACTGCCAGAAATGCCTACGAGCTGAGCGAATTCCATCGCTGGGCGGAGTCGCTGGATCACAACATCGGCCGCGTGTTGGCCCGGAACTTCGGGATTTTGGTGCCGGCAGAGGTGAGGTTTTCCAACCCGCCGACTTCGGACGGCCGGACAAATTTCCGGGTATCCGTCGAGATCCTGGAATTTCATGCCGACCCGAAAAGGCAGGCCGGCTTGACGGCACAATGGCGGATAGCGCGAGGCGGGGACCTGCTTGTGGATCGACAAAAGTCTTACCGTGAGCCGGCCGCGATATCCGGCTACCCCGGTATCGTGGCAGCGCTCAACCTCTGCCTCGATCGGTTGAGCAGCGATATGGCGTCCGAGCTACGAAACTTGGCTTCTTCGAATCGGTAAGGACGGAAGCCGATACGCGCGATCGGGATCGTGCTCTTCGTTTCGGCACTCAACTGATTCCGATCAGTTTCGGCCGCATCCGGGCCGGCATCGGCCAGAAATGCCGGAGTGGTGTTACGGTCCTAATATAGGGTAATCTCGCTCTGTACCCCGAATTTCGTTCCATCAAGATCCGATTCGTACCCATGACGACCAAGCCGCACCGAGTCCGTTCCGAACCCCGAAGAGAAGGGCAGTTTTTGCCGGGTTCCTTCACCAATGAGGGCGGAACCCGCGCCTATAGACTGTACATTCCCGGCGGGAAGCACGCCCAGGCCTTACCGCTGGTCGTCATGCTTCACGGATGCGGCCAGGACTCTGACGGCTTCGCGGCGGCTACCCGCATGAATGTCCCGGCGGAGCGAGAGAAATTCTTCGTCCTGTACCCGGAGCAGGCGGCACAAGCCAATCCGTCGCGATGCTGGCACTGGTACAAGGGGGAGGACCAGGTACGGGGACGGGGCGAACCGTCCATCATTGCCGGCATGACCCGCGAAATTCTGAGTATGCACGGGATCGACGCCGCGCGTGTCTATGTGGCGGGGCATTCGGCCGGGGCAGCGATGGCCATGGTCATGGGCGTGAACTACCCCGATCTCTTTGCCGCCATCGGTGTCCATTCCGGATTGCCCTACGGCGTTGCCCATGATCTCGCCTCGGCCTTCGCTGCCATGCAGCAAGGGCCAGGTGCCGGTCTGTTCCAGCGGGAAAGCGTTATCCCGCCCGTGCTGAATATGCCAAGGGCGGTTCCCGCCATCGTGTTCCACGGGGACCGGGATACTACGGTTCATCCCGGTAACGGGGATCAAGTGCTGGCGCAATGGGCCGCGGTACATTCGGGTGAGCCGAGACCGCTGCAACTGACCACGAATCGGAGCCGGGTGCCCATGGGATACGCTTACACGCGTGCCGCTTATCACGACGCGAGCGGCCAGGCGCTCCTTGAGCAATGGATGGTCCATGGGGCGGGCCACGGCTGGTCGGGAGGAAATCCCGAGGTTTGGTACACCGAACCGCGGGGGCCCGATGCCTCGGAAGAGATGGTCCGGTTTTTTCGGCAACACGCGCAGGGCGAGCCGTAATTCCAAAACGCTTTCAACGAGGCATTCATTTCGATGTCGGGCTTTGCGTTCGGAATCGGTCCGGAGTGCCGTCGAGGGACAGGCTGCACGCCGCTCCGGACGAGGGGCGGCGTGCCGTGAGGCCTATAGCGTCTTCAGGAATTCGACCAGGTCCCAGCGTTCTCTGTCGTTAAGGCGGGTCCCGTAATCGTGCCCCGAATTGAGATTGCCGGGCAGGCGGGTGTCGAGCCTGAACGCCCGTGGTCCCGGTTTCGACACGAATCCCACCGCTTTCGGGTCGAACGCATGGCTACCGACATAGAACACCTTTCGGCGTTTCGCAGCGGGCAACAGCAGTTGGTACAGGTTCGCGACCGAGCCGTTGTGCAGATAAGGTGCGGTAGCCCAGATACCGTCCAGCGGGCGGGCGCGGTAGGCCAGGAGATTTTTCGGTGCGTAGGGCGGCTCGCCGGCAGCCTTGAGGCGGTAGCCCATCAGCTCTGAGAACTCGGCGTCGCTGAACGGCGGCTGGGCTTGTTCGATGGCCTTGGTCACAGCCATGCCCACCGCTATCGACAGCAGAGTCGGCGCCGGCAATTCGGAATAGCCGGTGTACGGTGCCGGCAGCAGCGGTGCCAGCTCGCCGGTGTATACCGTGCGGGTGGCAAAGTTGGACGCCATTTGAGGATCGGTGCCGATCTCGCTCAGGCCTGTCATATGGGTCCGGATGAAACTGGCGCCGAAAAGATTTTCCTCCGGCGGCGTCATCGGATAGCGGCCGTTCGCATCCGGGAGAGCGTGACAGGCTTCGCAGCTCGGTTTGCCGTCCAGGGGCGTGGTGTACAGAACGCGGCCGCGTGCCGCCTTCTCGCGATCGATAAGTCCCAGCAGAGATTCCGGCCATTCGGGTGGGGTCAGAGTACCGACCAGGCGTTCCAGCTCGAACAACTCTCTCGGGCGGGCCGAACTTTTTCCGAGCTCGGCCGCCGGTCCGGTCAGCGTGACATGGCCGAAGGTGCCGAGAACTTCGCCCACGTTGCGTCCGAAAGGGTTGTTGGCGGAGCCGTTCCATTGCACCCAATCCATGTACGGGGAAGTCCAGAGGAAGGGATAGCTGACCGGAGCGTTCGGCACCCTGCGGTTTTCCGGCTGTTGCAGATCGCGGGCGAACACTTCGTTCATGATGATGCCGAAGGCGTCCACACGGCCGTAACCATAAGGATGGGGCGGGGTGCTGCGGGCGGCGAATCCGGAAATCCAGTCCAAATATTCGGCAACCCGTGCTCGCAATGCCGCTTTCTCGGCCTTGCCCGGCTTGTTCAAGACCGCCTTGGCGAAGCGCTCGAACTTTCCCGGCTTTTCCAGAGTCGCCTGCAAGGCCTCGATCAGGCTTGTGGTGAGAGCAGTGAAATCGCCCAGGGTGGGCGCGCCGTCGATGCGGATGCGCTGGCCTCGATAGCTGATCTCGCCGGTATGGCAGGCGGCGCAGGTGAGACCCAGCCAATCCTCCCCGCCTTCGACCGGCTCCTTGGCGAAACCGATGGGCAGTCCGTCCGGGTTGGCCGCACCATAGGCGCCGTCGTCGACCAGGAAGCCCAGTCTTTCGATGTGCTTGGGGCTGTTGAACGGTTGCGTCCGATTGGCCTGCTCGAGCGCCAGGAACCAGGCGTACGGAATCATATACGAGCCCTGAGGCGTGAAATAAAACCGGTTCCGTTCCTCGCCGTCCCAATTCTGGCTCAGATAAACGGGCCGGTTTCCCTGTGGATATCCGTTGCCGGCCTGGACATCGCCGACAAATATTAAACCTAAAATTCCTAAGGTGAGTGCACGCGATGGCATCGTTCGTCCTCCTTGTGTTGGTCGGAAAAGCCGTCCTTGCTCCGGCCGCGTCCCGCCGAGACCGGGCTTTCGGCGAACGGATAGGCAGCCGCCGCTGTCCGGAGAACGCCCGTTCATCGCGGAGATGGGGTTGGAAACAAGGAACTCGCTATTCGAATTCGGCAGGAAGAGGAGCGGATGCCGGCGGCGTTTTCGTTCGTGCGAGCGATTAAGACCAACCGGTGATTTCTGCGCCTTGAGCGGGGACTTCCCGTGTCGGACCAGACGCGCCCTCCCTGACTCGATCCGTTTTGAATGCGGCACAGCCGCAAACATGCGTATCTTCCGTCAACTGAGGCAAAAGCCAATGTAGGCTTGCGCTGATTTTTTTGTAAGTCTTGGCTGATCAAGCCGACGGGCGTCCTCTTTGCGGCGAGCGCGGCGATTCGAATAGGACTTTACTTTACGCACAGTAATCTCGCTCATATGGCAAAAACGGCTTGGCGGAAGCCGTCGGCGCTGTCGCCCAGGGCGTCGATCCCGTCTTGGCAATCAGGATGCAACCTACGGGGGAGCGGCGTCATGTCGCGGATGGAATGCCGACCGACAGGGTGCCCGGAAGTAGGTCGGCAACCCTTTGCCGACGCAGACGCTTAGCCGGGTCATGCCGTCGGCAAGGGATTGCCGACCTCGAGTACCCGTAGGGTGTCCCCCCGATGCGAACGTTTTCCGGTTGAGCCGGCCTTGCGTGTCAGCAAAGCATCCGCTACGATCGCGGGCGGCCTGGCAGTTGCAGCAGCAGGGCGCTGTTTGATGCGAGTACACGGTTTCTGCAGCAGCCGACGGATGGCCGAGACCGCCGCATACCGGACGGATCACCTCGTTCCCGGGGTCTCGGTGCCGCGGCTTTTTCCTCCGGGAGCAGGAAAGAGCCTGCCTTCCCGAACTTCGGAAGCCCCGGATGGCGAACAGTTGGATCGGCGTGATCGGGGATCCGCGCTTGGCATGTCACCTTCTCGAAATGAACGCGCGATAGCGGGCCGACGCCGGCAGCATCGGATTTCTTGTTTTTCCTACCGGCACCTGCAGGCGGCACAAGAACAACAAGAACCAGAATAACAAGACGAAGAGTTCGCGAGGCACGACGCCTCAGGGAGCAGTCATGAAGAAGAAATTCCTCATCCTCGGAGTCGGCATGGCCGTTCTGCTGGCCGCTGGCGCGTGGGTGTTTTTCCGGCTGAACGGTTTCGATTTCCGCTGGACCGCTAGCCATGTGCCGCCGCAGAGATCACACCTGGCCGATATCGATCTGTCCAGACCCGATGCTTTGCTGGTAACCCGGAGTCTCAGCGAATTGCCACGGGACATCCGTACGCTTCCCGTGTTTCAGGACGTCCTCACCGAGGATTTCTTTTTCCATTACGAGGAAAACGAGGAGCGCCTCAGTTTTTCCGGGACGCTCCGGCGCATCGCGTTCGAGCATGATCTGAGTATCGGGGATGAAATCCTGGCTTATGTCTTCAACTCGCCGGCACGGATCGCGATGTGGAAGAGCCGGGACGGGAAGCTTGGCCACCATCTCCTGATCCTGGACCGCAGCGGGCTGATCGGCGCATTGGAACTCGCCGCCAAGGTCGTTTTGAACGATCGCCAGCTCAAGCCGGCCGGAGCCATCGCTCTGGCCGAAGAGAGTCTCCCGGTTTACGAATTTCGCTACGGTCATCGGCGCCGTCTGTTTTTCGTGAGCCACGCGGACAAGCTGCTGGTATTCTCCGATGCCGAAATCTTGCTCCCCAAGGCCGGGACACGGCAGAAACAGGTGCGGGAGTTTCTGGCGTCGAACGATCCCGGCGTCTGGCTTGCCGCTTCCGGGTTCGGCCTGAAGGCCGAGGATCCGGCGAGCGCTCATACCTTGGCCGTCTCCGCCCATTATCTCTCCTTCGGCTATCAGCGCTTCTTTCCCGCCTTTGCCGCCTTGAGGTTCGATTTCACCGGGGAGCGCTGGCATGCCTCGGCGCTTCTGGACGATGCGATGCCCCCGGCGCGCGACTTGTGGCAGGCGGCCCCCGTGGGGCCGGCGCTGTGTGTCGCCTTGCCCCTGGAACCCGCGCGGGTGAAGGGGCTGCTGAATCGTTTCGTGGCGGAGAACGAAGCGGAGAATCTGGCCTCCGTCCTGGCGCCCCCGGCAGCGGTGTGCTGGTACCGAGAGGCCGAACTTTACGAACCCCTGGTGCTGGTGAAAACAAATGGGGACGTGTCCGACGACACGCTCAAGACGCTGTTCGAGAAACATATCGGAACCCACGAAGCGGGTCGTCAGCCTCCCGAAAACGCCGATCCGCCGCCCCCGAAGACCTATTACCCGCCGTTCGCCGTGCAGGAGCGCCGGGAGTCCGGCGGAACCGTGTGGCGGCGCGCGGTCAGCTCGCCTTATGGCAGCCGGTCCGGCTCGGAAAGTGCCGATGCCGAGAAGATGCGCTCGGCGCGCTATTTCGACGTGAGCCTTGCGCGCTGGAAAGACATGCTTCTGTTCTCGCCCGACGGGAAACGGGTGGACGATGCCATCGCCACCCTGGAAAAACGCTATCCGGCCTTGGCCGATTCCCTGCCGGAGGACTCGGATCTCGCCCTGGTGGCCTTTCCCGAGCAGCTCGGCGAGCTGGTGCGAGCAGCGGTCCTGGACAGTTTGCCGGAAGCCCGGGAAGTGGTGTTTCGGCAAAACGTATCGGCTCGACTCTTGCCGGTGCTGGATCGGTTCAAGACCTGGCCGGCCTATGGTCTAGCGACACCCAGGGCGTCGACCGGATGGGAACAGCTGGCATGGCAGCCGCTCGCCGCGCGCTGATCATATTGTTGTGGGCCTGCTGGGGAGCGGCCGGCGCCAATCCCCCTCTGGACGAACAGCAGTCGGCCGACTTCCGCGCCTGGTTCGTACGCATCGTCGGCGAGCAGCTTCGCCAGGGGCCATCGCCCCGCTGGGTTCACCAGGATTGCGCGGGCCTCGTGCGGTTCGCCGTGAACGAAGCGCTCCGAACGCATGACGGCAAATGGCTGAAGGCCAACGGCTTTTCCAACCGTTATCTGCCGCCGGAATTGAATCTCACGCCGGAGCAGGCGGCGCTCCGCAACCGCTGGAAGAGCTTCGACGGCGGAACCTCCGCTTACGCCTCCGCGATCGGACTGATCCAGGACAACAGCCGTTTCGTCGCCAAGGACCTCAATCAGGCGAGGCCCGGCGATCTATTGTTTTTCGACCAAGGCGAGGATCAGCACCTCATGATTTTCATGGGGGATTACATCGCTTATCACCGCGGCACGTCGACGCGACAGGACAACGGCCTGCGCGCCGTCGGTTTCGATCAACTCATGCATTGGAAGGATGCTAGGTGGCAGCCCCGAATCGACAATCCCAATTTTATCGGTGTCTTTCATTTTTCTTTCTTGTCGCGCTGACGCTGGCGGCGGTTGCGGACGACATAGGACCCAGCGGTTATCGGCCCACGCTGGGTGAGACCTTTTTCCTGCTGGCGGAATCGGGATTCGGTTCCGACCAGCAGGCCACCGTTCGGCTCGAAGCTCCGCAGCGCGAATGGCCGGAACAAGCGGCAAGCGAGGAATCCGAAACGGCGCCGGAGGGCGGGCAGGCGTCCGCCGAGGCCGAGACGAACGAGGCAGCGCCAGACGAGGCGAACGACGATCCGCTGCTCGCTTATGCGGGTGCCGACATCGTCGTTTATCGCATCCCGGACGCGCTGGAATTCCTGAAACGGCAGAAGAACCTCCATCGCATTCAGGTCGAAGGCGTACCGCGCGAGGAAGGCCTCGCCAATGCCGTGAACTACGTGTGGGACACCTGGTACAAGAAATCCCGCCTGGCCTGGCAGCGCATCTTTTCGGCCGAGGCGCGGACCAAGGTTGTCGAGGCAGCGCCGGAACTGAAACAGACCCCGCCGCATAGCTACCGCACGCGCTTCCGGCATCCGCCGCAGTTTAAGCGTCTCGAAGGCTTCGAGCAGGTTGCCGCGTTTCGTTACCCGATCTGGGACGCTACCCCCATCGCTCCGCCCCAGGACACCAAGATGAGCGGCAGCAGCAGCGAATTCATACGGCCGCGCCCGGGCAACGTGCGCATTCCCGTGGGCAAGCTGAAACCGGGATTGTATCTGGTGGAAGCCTATATCGGCGCGCATCGGGCGACCACCGTGGTGTTCGTCTCCGATACGGTGGCGGTGACCAAGACCTCCGGCGATCAACTCCTGGTCTGGACCGCCCACCGGACCACCGGCACGCCGATGCCGGATGCAAAACTGTTGCTCAGCGACGGCGTCGGGATTTTGCAGAGCGGATCGACGGATGCCGAAGGCCTGCTCCTGATGGAGCGAAAGAGCCCGGAGCGGAGCTACGTGCTGGGCATGGACGCGGAGGGCGGCGTGTTCGTCTCCGAGAACTTCTACTACGACAGCGAGATTTACGCCACCAAGCTGTACGCCTTCACCGATCGTCCCCTCTATCACCCGGGAGATACGGTGCAGGTCAAGCTCATGGGCCGAGTATTCGAGAACGCCCGAAAGTCCACGCCGCTCGCGGCGGGCGACGTCCGGCTGACCGTGCTGGACCCGAGCGGCACGCCGGTCACCGCCAAGACCTTCCCCGTCCGGGCCGAAGCGGGCGGAGACACGGCGTTCGAATTGCCCAAGGCGGCCATCGCCGGCGGTTACACCTTGCACATGGGTTACCGAGGGTCCGTCTATACCGGATCGTTCCGAGTGGGCCAGTACGCCAAGCCCCACTTCGAGATCGATATTGCCCTGGCTCAAGCCGAGTTCAAAACCGGCCAGCCGGTCAAGGGCAGCCTGCGCCTGGTTTATCCCAACGGCAAACCGGTCAGGGACGCCAAGGTGGAGCTGAGCTTGCGCGCCCGGGCCCTGACCATGGTCGGTGACGAAATCTATTATCCGTACCAGAACTGGTATCCCATCAAGGCGCAGGGGCTGTTTCCGCAAAAACTGCTGCAAAGCGAACTGACGGTTGGATCGGACGGCCGCGCCGAGTTCGAATTGCCCGCTGCGAAAGAGCCCAGCCGTTACGTGTTGAGCGTACGGGGCTTCGATCAGGCCGCCTATCGGGTCACGGCCATGAAGGAGATCCTGATCCAGCCGGGAACCAAGGCTTACGCTTTGGTCACCGATAGTCAGCTGACGCGCATCGGCGACAGCGCGAATTTCACCCTGAGAGCGCTCAACACCGCGCCGGGCGAGGCGACCCAATGGGAAGCCGTGCGCTTGGAGGATCAGACCCGCATGTCGGGTACGCTCGATAAAGAGGGTTTTGCGGTCCGGTTCGAGCGCTCCGGTTCCTATACCGTGTCGGTCAAGGCCGGCGACGGGAACATTCTCGGCAGCGTCAACCATTGGGTCGCGGGACCGGAGCTGCAAAGCTCGCCTGGCGGCATCCAAATCGTGCTGGACAAGCCGGAGTACCGGCCCGGCGAGACCGCCAAGGCGTCCATCAGCTTCCCGGTGCCGGTGGAAAACGCCCTGGTCACGCTGGAGCGGGACCGGGTGGCGCATCATGGTCTCCTGAGTGGAGGGGGGAACTGGATTCGCCTGACCCGGCAGAGCGAACTGCAGTGGAGCGCGGAAATCCCGGTAGAGGAGCGCTACAGTCCCAATATGACGTTCTCGGTCGTTTATGTCCGAAACGGCGATTACGTGTTCCAGAACAAGGGCATCACGGTCAAGGTGCCGCGCATCCGGGTGGCTTTTCAGTCCGACAAGCCGCGTTACGCGCCCGGGGAAACGGTCGAGGTGGAGGTTTCCACCACGCTGGAAGGAGAACCTCTGCCGGCACGGCTGACGGTAGGCGTGGTGGACGAGATGGTGTATGTTCTCCAGCCCGAAATCGCGCCCGATATCGGCGACTTCTTCTACCATATCCGGCGCAACCAGGTCCGCACGGCCTCCAGTCTCAACTTTCACACCTACGACAAGGCCATCCCGGCGGTGCGCGACGAGCCGTTGCAGGCGTCCTACAGCAATCGGGCCTTGAAGATGCTGGAGCGGCCGCGCCGCGAAAACATCGACACTGCCCTGTGGCTTCCGAATCTCGAAACCGGGCCGGACGGCAAGGCCCATTTCAGCTTCGTCATGCCGCAATCCCTCTCCCGCTGGCGCATCACCGGCCGGGCCATGAGTGCCGACGGCCGCGTGGGGCAGGGTGGCGCCTATGTGTTGTCCGGCAAGGATTACTATCTTAAGTGGAGCGGTCCCACCCGGTTCAGGCAGGGCGATCAGCCGGTGGTGACCCTGCTCGGCTTCAATCAGGGCACGGAGACCCGGACCGGCAAGGTCAGTGCCACCGGCCCCGGACTGGTGCTGGAACGGGAAATCGACCTGCATCCGGGCGCCAACTACCTGGAACTGCCGCTCAAGACCGCGCAGGACGGCGTCGTCGTGACCAAGCTGGAAGTCGACGGCAATAGCGTCGATCACCTGGAGACGGTGCTGTCGGTCGAGCCGCAGGGCTGGCTCACCGCTGAATCGATGCCGCTCAAGCTGATGCAGGCCGAAACGCCGGTATCGCTTCCGGCGGATGCGAAAAATATCCGTCTCAGCCTGTCCGGCCGGGCCGCCGACAGTTTCCTGAGCATTGCCGACAGCCTGATCGAGTATCCTTACGGCTGCGTGGAGCAGACGGCGAGCCGGTTATTGCCGTTGACGCTGATCTATCGTCACCTGAAACCGTTGGACACCAGCGGTAAGGTGCTGGACCGGCTGCATAACCGTATTGCCCATCACCGCCTCCGCCTCGCGCGGATGGCCGGACCGGAGGCGGCGTTCGGCTGGTGGGGCGATTTGACCCGGGCCGATCCATTCCTCACCGCCTATGCTTATTACACCGACTGGAATGCCTTGGCCGCCTTGGGCATCGAGGCGCCGGGCAGTCACTGGGCAACGCTGCTGGATGTCTACAAGTACGCTGCGGTGGACCAGCCCCTGCTACACAAGGCGGTGATCCTTTGGATGTCCAGGGAAATGGGGCTTCCGGTCAGAACCTTGCTGGGCGGCGCCATCGAAGAGGCGATACAAGCCGCCGCGCCGGTGGCCGAAGCCCGATTGATCCCCAGTGTCAGCCGGTTCATGGAGGAAGCGAAGAGCCGGGAAAGCGAGGACATGGCCCTGCTCCTTTTGAGCGCTCTGGCAAGAGCCGAGTTGCAAACGGCCAAGCCCCAGGCCGAGGCGACGGCTTGGCTGATTGCTCTGGAACAACTGGCCCGGTCCGCCCGCGAGCGGCTCGCGGACCTGGAGCATCCGCTGGCCCAGGCGGTGCTGTTGGCGACCAAGACGCAACCGGACGCCGGGATGGACGCGCTGATCGCCGAGCAAATCCTCGCTTCGGTAGGCCCCGAAATGGCAACGATCGACCGCGCTCTGACGCTGGCTATGGTCGACCGGGCGCTGGATGCCTGGGAGCCCGCGGTCGGCGAATTCGATCCGGGTCCCGGTTGGCAAAAGCGGGACGGCGAGGCGGGAGCTTCCGTCTGGCACCGGGATGAAGGCGCCGGACCGCCGGTAATCCAGCTGAAAGAAGAGCCGCTCGTCCCCGTGTCCCTGCGGATCAGCTACGACCGCTACACGATAGGCGAGTCCCGGCTGCCGGTGCGGATCGAACGCAAACTTTACCGAGTGGAGCCGGTGCCAGCGGAGGAACGCGCGAAGAGCGATTCGGAAGGAGAAGAAGGAGGAGAGGAGGGTACCGTGTTCCGTGCCGTACCCGTGGACGAACCCTGGAAGGTAGAAGTCGGACAGCTCTATCTGGACGAGGTGCGGCTTGCTTCCACAGTCCAGAGCCCTTTCCGGTTCGGCGTTGTCGACGTGCCCCTGCCGCCCGGCGCCGATGTCGAGCCCACCACCTGGGGCCTGTTCATCGAGGGACTGCCTGGCGAAGCCGAGACTGTGGAGATGCCGGAATCCCGTCGGGCGGGGGGCGAACGCGGGTATTCCATCCCGGTCGATCAGCTCCAGGGATCCGAAGTGTTTCGCCACCTGGTGCGTTTCGGTCAAAGGGGCGGCTTCAGCCTGCCGCCGGCCCGCTATTTCCGCATGTATCGGCCGGACGATCAGGCCTATGAGGCGGGCAGCGCCTCGCGTTCCGTAGCGGTGCGTTAGATCCGATGCGAAGGACCAAAACGATTTGGGGGCGACTCGCCATGATCGGCACATTGGCGCTGCTCGTCATCCGCCCGGCGAATGCCGAGGAGGGCGGGGCCTGCCGCCGGGACGCAAAGTGGGAAGCCTGGCTGGAACGCCAGGCCGAGCGTTGGCACCGACGCCTTTTGGCCTTCGAGGGTTACGAGAGGCCGGAACGCTTCGCGATCTGCCTCGCCCGACGCGGCGGCCCGCGGGTCGACTATCGCCGTGATCGCATTTTCCTGCGCCGGGTGGACGAAAACGAGGACCGGGCAAGCCTGGCCCATGAATACCTGCACCTCGCTTTCAGGAATCACCCGGTTTCCCGTGACGAAGGTTTCATCGAGGGACTGGCCCGGCGGCTGGTTCTGGAAGGAGATCGTTATGAATATAACCCTGATTAAGGACGCTCTGAATAAGCCCTCTCCCTCCGGGAGAGGGTTGAGTGAGGGCCCGTTAGATCAATCCGTTGCACAGCTTGCTTCTCCGAATTGGAGACTTAATCAGCGCATCCTTAAGGGGGGCCTCGTATTGCTCGGCGGCCTTTTCGCAACGGCGCTTCCGGCCGCAAGCTTCGATTGTGCCAAGGCCCGGGCGACGGTGGAAAAGCTGATCTGTGCCGACACCGACCTTTCCCGGCAGGACCAACGATTGAGCGAGGTCTATGGGAAAGCCGCGGAGAGGCTCGCGGAAGACAAGACCCGTCTCAAGCAACTCGGTGACGAACAAAAAGCCTGGTTGCGTCAGCGGGGACGGTGTACCGATATGGCCTGCCTGAAGCAGGTTTATCGAACCCGCATAAGCGAACTGGAAGGTCGTTCCGATCGAAGCGGCAGTCAAGCCGGAATCGATCTCGGTACGCCTCTGAACGGATGGCGGAATTCCTTCGATCAACGGGTCGACCACTCCCGTTACTTCGGCGGCATGGCGCCGGCGGCCGACACCGAGGATGAGGAAAACCGTTCGAATGTGATCCGGGGGCGCATCGACGCGAACGGCGATGAACCTTTTCAATTGATCGTGAACGGCAACCCGATGCCTCTTTTGGTGGAGAACGGGAAGTTTTTTCAACCTTATACCTTCAGTCCGGGCTCGAATACCGTCGAGATTCGGAGCCCGGATCGCCGTAAGCACGTACGCACTCAGTTCTATGAAGTCCATCAAGAGACCGCTCATCCCAAGATGCGCATTATTCTGTCCTGGGATACCCACGCGGAACTGGATCTCCATGTCATTACGCCGGACGGTGCGCATTGTTCCTGGAACAACCCGGTGCTCGAAAACGGCGGCGCCATAGACGTGGATCTCTCGCGGGGCGGCTACGGTCCCAAGATGTTCGTCACCCCTACGCCTCTGGCCGGGACCTATCTTGTTTACGTGAACTACTGGTCGGATTGGAACGCGGGTGCGGAGGGGAACCCGCACGACGGGATCACGGTCGCCAAGCTAACGATCGTCACCGATGAAAATACGCCCGACGAAAAGGTGCGAACACTGATGTTGCCGCTGCGTCATCCGGGGGAATTGGTGAAGGCGGATTCGTTTGTTTACCCATGAACAGACGTTTGCCCTCGCCAGCATGCGCGGTCGGCAAGCTTCTGCCGATCACTTGTCCGAGGCGTAAAGCTCAGCTGAAAAACTGACGGATCATGTCGCGGATTCTTCGTTGCTCGGGAGACAGAATGTCAGGGCTACTGTCCTGTAGCCAATTCAGATATTGCTGTATGACGTATCCGGCCGCTGCATGGTCGGAAGTATGGGTCAAAGTCAGAAAGAGGTTCCAGGCCGCGGCGGTGGTGTCGGGGTGGCGATCTCCCAGCACGTATCTCCGTACGTCCAACACCTGCTGGTGAAGCGCCTTCGCCTCGGCAACATTGCCGAGTGCCCAAAACATCTCGGCCAGATTGGACATGGCGGTCAAAGTATTCGGATTTTCTTTTCCCAGCGTTCGGCAGCAACTGTCGAGTGCCATCTCCTGCAGTATGCGGGCTTTGGTGAATTCTCCCTTGAGCCAAAGGGACTCGGCCTCCCGCTGCAGTGAAGTGATGTTGTCGAAGCGGTCGGTATTGGTGATTTTGTTTATGAACTTAGGTGCACCGGGTTCGCCGATGCCGATCGGGTGAATCGCAGTCCCCGGACACGGCGGGCTGCTCGCATGCGTTGCGCTTTTCCGGTTCGGTTCGATTGGTTTCATGGCCAAGGTTCTTTCATCCGGCGGCGCCGGTTTGGAAGCGACGCTTTCCGGCTGCAATTGCCCTAATCCCGGCACTGAGGCGATCAGATGCACCAAATGGTCGATCTGAAGATCGCTTTCCAGGCTGCCTAGGATAAACGAATCATACCCGGCGAATTCCGGTGGCAGAACTGCCCCGCGATATAAAATGGGAATAAGCCGCCTGTTTTCCCAAAGCGACGGCTCGTGCTCAAGACGACCGGCGCGTAGCGCATTGGTTTCGGGACATTGGCGGACTTCGAGTGGATCGGTCCCGGCGCCGGTGATCAAACAGAGAATCACTTTCGCTCGCCGGACACATTCGTCTAAGGGATCGGGAGGTAAGCCCTCCGATAGAATGTCGCGGTAGCCGATGGCGATACATTCAGGGGGAAAATAACGGCATAAACGGCGATAGAGGACTGATGCCGGAGTTGCGGCGGAGAGGCGGTCGTAGCAGATGAAGATGTCGCAATGAGGCACGGTCTATCCCGCCCGGCTATTGGATCTCCCTGTGCAAGCGGCGCGAATCCGGAAATACGATCCGATGCCTGCATCCATGGGCCATCCGTGACCCTCTATCTCCTGCCCCAATTAAAAACCTAAAACCCCGGCGAATCTGTGAAATATTCACATTTTTGAGTTCGCGTCTCCCGAAAATTGATCCGTGGCCAGTTGCGCTTCCATCCTTGCCCGCAGCACAGCCGTTTCGAGCGATAGTCTCGCTGCTCTCGCACTCAAGCCATTACGAGCTTCGGCAGTTCCGGCTTCCGATTCCTGCCAGGCCATTTCTTCCACAGCAAGTTTCCGCGCCCCGTTCCAAGCGGCATGGGCCATAAGCGGAGAGAGCTTGCCTTCCGGATCGAATTTCCTTATCACGTAGTCAGCCATTGAGTCCGGAGTGGCGGAATCGCCGATCGAACATATCCCATCCCAAATCAAAGCTCGTACAACGGAGCTCATTTCTTTCTCATCATTTTCTGTCGTCATTTTCGATGTCTCAGGGGTTATTCGCCGTCAATCTGTACTCCGTGTAGAAGCTTGTCCCCGGTTTGGCCCCGAATTGAAAAGCATGACGCTTAGCTCCGAGCCGCAGTTGCGTCGGAAGGGGCACGTAGAAGGCGGCTTGTTGGATTTAGTCAGGGGAAATAGACCGTACCCGACGGCATTTCGTCAAGTCGTTGCGGCAAATTTCGAACCGTCGCATTATCCCGGAAACGGCAGGCGTCTGCTTGGAAGGAGTGGAAAAGCCGTGCGAATTCTGACCGTTCTACCTTCTTCTACCGATCCCTCCGTTTCGGTGAAGTCGCTATGCACACTGCCGTTTCCGGGGTTTTCGTCTTCTGCAGTTCAATGGTATCGAAGTCGGTGCCTCAGCTTCGATTTGCTTCGTCTCCAAAAATCAGGCTGAGTCTGGGTAAGGGCGGCGGGGCGTGCGGTTCTGCGGAATACGCCTTTATCAATACGAGCGCATGGGGCAGTGATTCGGGCGTGAAATAAACGAAATAAGCCGATTTGTCATCGGATGCGGTCCCATACATCGCCATGCCCCTCGGTCCGTTCCGGGCGATGTAAATGCGGCGGAACGTGCCGCGGATGACGGAGACTTCGCCGCTTTCGTACTCGTCGCGCGTAAGCCGGATTCGGTACCAGTTTTGAGATTCCGTTCCGGCAGCGGCTTTTTTATCCAAGAATCGGTACTCCGTCAGTCTGTGAGCCGCATTTGTACATTGGACATTTCACGCTGCCCGGCATTCCCGTCGCCGTCATCGTCCATTCTAAAGCTATAAGGAATCTGCCGCATAGTCGGCCAGGCGGGAGCGTTCGCCCCGCTTCAAGGTAATGTGCGCCGCATGCGGCCAATCCTTGAACCGGTCGACCACGTAGGTCAGCCCGGAAGTCGTGCCGGTCAGATACGGCGTATCGATTTGCGCGATATTGCCGAGGCAGACGATCTTGCTGCCGGGACCGGCGCGGGTGATCAACGTTTTCATCTGCTTCGATGTCAGGTTCTGCGCCTCGTCCAGAATGATGAAACGGTTCAGGAATGTGCGGCCGCGCATGAAATTGAGCGAACGCATCTTGACGCGGTTCAACAGCAAAGTGTTCGTGGCCTGTCGCTCCCAGGCGGAGCCGTTTTCATGGTTGCTCAACAATTCCAGGTTATCGAGCAGCGCGCCCATCCAGGGTGTCATCTTCTCTTCCTCGGTACCGGGTAGGAATCCTATGTCTTCGCCCAAGGGTATCGTTTCCCGGGTCATCACGATTTCCCGGTAGATTTTCTGTTCGAGTGTCATGGCAAGACCGGCCGCCAAAGTCAACAGCGTCTTGCCGGTTCCGGCGATACCCAATAATGTGACGAAATCGATTTCGGGATCCAGAAGAACATTGAAGGCGAAGTTCTGTTCCCGGTTGCGCGCCTGAATGCCCCATACCGCGTGTTGCGGGTTGCGATAGTCGCGGGCCAGTTCGATGACGGCGCTGCCGCTCTCCTTGCTGCGGACGATGGCTTCGAAATTCGATTCGTCCGGAAGGTAAAGAAATTGGTTGGGATACCAATCTTTCAGCAACGGACCCGAGACACGATAAAAGGTGCGCCCCAGCGGGTCCTGCCAGGAGTCCATCTTGCTGCCGTGGGTTTCCCAAAAATCGAGCGGGAGCTCGAAAGCTCCGCTGTACAGCAGATTGATATCATCCAGCACCTGATCGCTGTGGTAGTCCTCGGCGCGTATTCCGAGCACCGAAGCCTTGATGCGCATGTTGATGTCTTTCGACACCAGCACCACTTGTGTTTCCGGCTGCTCCTCGGACAAGGCCAGCATGGTGGCGAGAATGGAATTGTCCGGCAAATCGCCGGGCAGGCTTTCCGGCAAGACCGAGTCCATGCGCCGAACCTGGAAAAACAGGCGGCCGCAACATTTTTCGTCGATTCGGGAGGCATATTGCAGTTGATTCAGCGGTATGCCGTTGCTGATCGCGTGAATATCGGCATGTTGAATCAATTCGTCGAGAAAACGGCTGGCCTGGCGGGCATTGCGGGCAACGTCCGATAGTCCCTTTTTCGAATGGTCCAGTTCTTCCAGCACGATCATGGGGATGTAGATGTCGTGTTCCTGGAAACGGAACAGCGAGGCCGGATCGTGCATCAGTACATTGGTGTCGAGTATGAAAAGCTTTTGTTCAGCGCTTTGATCTTGACTCATGATGGATTGTGGTTGACATAGGGAATGGGAGATCGAACGGGCGCTCTTTATTGGGCGGCCAGCTCCCGGATTTTCCCCAGTACCTCCTGTGCATGGCCGTCGACGCGGACCTTCCGCCATTCGGCGGCAATCGTGCCGGCCGGGTCTATGAGAAAGGTGCTGCGCTCGATGCCCAGTACCTGTTTGCCGTACATGTTCTTCATCTTGATGACATCGTAGAGCTTGCAGATCGTTTCGTCCTCGTCGGAGATCAGCTCGAACGGAAACTCATACTTGCATTTGAAGCCTTCGTGAGATTTCACGCTATCCCTGGAAATCCCCAGGATCTCGGCATTCAAATTCTGAAAATCGGCATACAGGTCACGAAAATCCTGGCCTTCCTGAGTACAGCCGGGCGTATTGTCCTTGGGATAGAAGTAAAGGACGAGGTATTTGCCTCGATAATCCGAAAGCGTGATGGTTTTGCCGGATGTGGCCGGAGCCGAAAAGCTCGGCGCGGCTTGCCCGGGAGAAGCAGTTGTCATAGTGGCTCCATTTTTAGCGTTTTACGGGTTCAAGTATGGCATCCAGGTTCTGCTGATCGCAGAAATCAAGGAATTCGTCGCGCAGCGAGACAATGCGCATGCCTGTCGGGATCTTTACGACCATATGTGCGAGAAACAATGGGGTGCCGCTGAAGGGGGCAGGATAGCGGCTGGTGCTGAGATCCAGAATCTTGATATTGCGAGTGGAGAGAAACACGCTGAGTTCGTGAATGCTGTTGATCTGATCCGTGGCGAAGATGTCGATCGCATAGGGCAGGGTATTGTCTTCCCTGTCCTCCGGTTCCCGCCCGCGCAGCGTGTTGATCTTCATGGCGAAGCGATTTGCCAGGTTTTCGAATGCACTTTCCAGCCGCACGATGTGATTCCAATTGCCCTCGACCAGCAAATGTCCGGCAAATTCGTTTCCCAGCTCGGTCATGCGGCTTTCGAGAATCGTACATTTGCAGTCCTTGATGGCGCGGGTTATTTCCACGATCAGATCGGAGCGATCTTCGCCCAGGACGGTGATGGCGAGCTGCATAGAAGTGTTGTTTCTCTTCATGAAAAAATGCAAAAAGTGTATCACTTTCATCCAAGCGGTGCCGCTGCCGGCCCTGCTTCGGTTTCCGGCGGTTTTCCTCCGTATACACGGCTTACGCGGTTGTCAGATGGCAGTGGCGCACGGTAACATGTTCATTTTATTGAACCGAGTTGAATTGCATGATTCAAGGTAGCATCGTCGCATTGGTAACCCCGATGAAACCGGACGGTACGCTGGATGACGAAAGTTTGAGCCGCTTGCTCGAATTTCATATCGAACAGGGAACCGATGCCATCGTTGCCGTGGGAACCACCGGAGAATCGGCGACTCTCGATGAGGCGGAGCACTGCCGCGTCATTCAATTCGTAGTGGAAAAGGTTGCCGGACGGGTTCCCGTGATTGCCGGCACCGGCGCCAATTCCACCACCGAGGCGATCAATCTGACGGCGCGCGCCAAAGCGGCAGGCGCGGACGCCTGTCTGCTGGTGACGCCTTATTACAATAAGCCTACGCAGGAAGGTCTTTATCTTCATTACAAAGCCGTTGCCGAGGCGGTGGACATTCCCCAGATTCTTTACAACGTTCCCGGCCGAACTGCTTGCGACCTGCTGCCCGCAACGGTCGCTCGCCTTGCCGAAGTTCCCCATATTGTCGGCATCAAAGAGGCTACCGGCAATCTGGATCGAGCAAGAGAAATTATGCGCCTGTGCGGTCCGAATTTCCTCCTTTATTCCGGCGACGATGCGACGGCGTGCGAATTCTGCCTGCTCGGCGGAAAAGGCGTGATTTCGGTAACGGCCAACGTGGCGCCCAAGCTCATGCACGAGATGTGCGCAGCGGCCGTCGCCGGCGATGCGGAGGCGGCCAGAGCCATCGACGCCAAGCTGGCCGCGCTCCACCGCGACCTGTTCGTCGAGTCGAACCCGATACCTGTGAAGTGGGCGGTGTGCGAACTGGGATTGATAGAATCCGGCATTCGCTTGCCGTTGACCTGGCTCTCGGAGAGCTGCCGGGAAACGGTTCGTAGCGCCATGCGCCAAGCCGGTACGATTTAATTTCGAATGCAGTATGAATCGATTCGATTTCAGAGCCGTTATTTTGGCCTCGAGTGTTCTTGTTTTGAGCAGCTGCAGCTTCGTCGCCGGTCTGTTTCCGGATAAGCAGAAGCAATACAAGTTCAGTTCCGAGATTCCCGCGCTGGAAATACCGCCGGATTTGCATGCATCCACCATCGAAGGCAGCGAAAATCGGGTGGAACCGAGCCGGTTGAGCGCTTCCGCGGATAAATCCACCCTGTCCGATGAGTCGGAGAACGGATCTTCACAGGCCACTTTGGCGCAGAATTCCGACGACATACCGCTGATCGAGCTCGAAGCGTCCTATGCCGAGGCCTGGAACGAAGTGGGCAAGGCCCTGGGACGGCTCAGACTCGAGGTCAGCGATCAAAACCGTTCGGACGGCCTCTACTACGTCTATTTCCGCGAAGAGGACAAACCGTACGAAGACCGAGGGCTGTTCGGCGACCTTAGCGCCTTATTCACGGGTTCCGAACCGCCGGCCAAGGAATATCGAGTCAAGCTGGAGGACAGGCGGAACGTCACCGTAATCTATGTTCTCGACGAAAACGGCGAGCCGCGGAGAGAAGGACCGGGATTGGATCTGCTTAAGCGGCTGCACCAAACGTTGTCGTCGCTCGACGAGTTTCAGGAGCCGGATAAGGAATAACGCTTTCCCCCGGCGTTTCCAACAGGACAGGCGTGTCTTCCGGTCCGCTCGCCTCGCGCTCGGACGCATCCAACTGCCGTACCCAGGATAAGAGAAAGCCAAGACCATGTTTGCCACGTTTTCCGGTCCTTCCGCCCTTTCCACGTTTCGTCTGCAAAAGCTTTTGGCCGATCTTCAAGGCGTCGAGCCATCCATTGCCGAAGTCTCGGCGGTCTACGTGCATTTTGCCGAGCTTGAACGCGCGTTGAGCGAAACGGAGAAGCGTACGCTGGAGAGTATTCTGGCTTACGGACCGGCCCACGATTCGCCGAGCGGTACTGGCGACCCTTTGTTGGTGGTACCGCGGCTGGGCACGATTTCCCCATGGTCGAGCAAGGCGACCGATATCGTGCGGCGCAGCAATCTCGAAGCCGTCCTGCGCGTGGAGCGGGGAATCGAATATCGCGTCCGAAGCAGTAAGGGCGTTAAGGTCTCGAACGAGGAAGCCGTCAAGTCTCTGATCCACGATCGGATGACTCAAACGGTGCTCCTGCCGGGACAAGAGTCTCTCGTCTTCCAGCACCCGGCGCCGACGCCATTGGAGTACATTCCATTGCTGGAAGAAGGCAGACCGGCACTGGTCAAGGCCAACAGCAGGCTGGGACTGGCGTTGTCCGAGGACGAGCTGGACTATCTGGCCGATAGCTTCACGGCACTGCGGCGGAATCCGTCCGACGTCGAATTGATGATGTTCGCCCAGGCCAATTCGGAACATTGTCGGCACAAGATTTTTAACGCCAGCTGGCGTATCGACGGGGAGACTCGGGCAGAAACCCTGTTCGACATGATCAGGAATACGACCCGGCGCTCTCCGGAAGGGGTTTTATCCGCCTACCGCGATAACGCGGCGGTCATGCAGGGGCCGACGGCCAACGTGTTTTTGCGCGACCCGGAAACGCTCGAATACAGTTATCGAGAGGAGCCGGTCCACATCCTGATGAAGGTGGAAACTCATAATCATCCGACGGCCGTTTCACCTCATCCCGGTGCTGCAACCGGCTCCGGCGGCGAAATTCGCGACGAGGCGGCCACCGGACGGGGTTCGCAGACGAAGGCCGGTCTCACCGGCTTTTCCGTGTCCCATCTTCGCATCCCGGGCTTCAGCCAGCCCTGGGAAAAGGACCACGGCAAGCCGGGCCGTATTGCCTCGGCACTTGACATCATGCTGCAGGGACCGATCGGCGGAGCGGCATTCAACAACGAATTCGGCCGTCCGAATCTCTGCGGATATTTCCGCACCTTCGAGCAACAGGCCAGGGATAGTTCCGGTTTGTACGGCTACCATAAGCCGATCATGATCGCCGGCGGAATGGGAAACATTCGGCCCCAACATCTCGCGAAACAGCCGATTCCGGCCGGTGCTCCCATCATCGTGCTCGGCGGCCCGGCCATGCTTATCGGGCTCGGTGGCGGAGCCGCGTCCTCGGTCGCGTCGGGCGAGAGCGCCGAGGATCTGGATTTTGCCTCCGTTCAGCGAGAGAACCCGGAGATGCAGCGGCGCTGCCAGGAAGTGATCAACCGCTGTGCCGCGCTGGGTGAAGACAATCCAATCTTGTCCGTCCACGATGTGGGAGCCGGCGGGCTATCGAACGCCGTGCCGGAAATCATCCACGATTCAGGGCGGGGCGGACGGTTTGAGCTTCGCGACATACTCATCGACGAGCCCGGCATGTCGCCGATGCAGATTTGGTGCAACGAATCGCAAGAGCGTTATGTCATCGCCCTCAAACCCGAGGCACTGGACCGGTTCCGGGCATTTTGCGAGCGTGAGCGCTGCCCTTATGCCGTCATCGGCTACGCAACCGAAGAAGAGCGCCTGGTCCTCAGCGATACTCGATTCGGTACCCACCCGATCGATATATCCATGGCGCTGCTGTTCGGCAAGCCGCCGAAAATGCAGCGCGACGCCGCGAGAATTGCCAATCCGCAAGCGCCTATTGCCCGCAACGGCATCGAAATCCGGGAGGCGGCCAAGCGGGTTTTGAACTTCCCCGCGGTGGCGGACAAACGCTTTTTGATCACGATCGGCGATCGCTCGGTCGGCGGGCTGGTGGCGCGCGATCAAATGGTCGGACCGTGGCAGGTGCCGGTGGCGGATGTGGCGGTTACCGTTTCCGGTTTTCAGGCGTACGCCGGCGAGGCCATGGCTATGGGTGAACGAACGCCCCTGGCGGTCATCGACGCACCGGCGTCGGGGCGTATGGCGGTTGGCGAGGCCTTGACCAACATCGCCGCCGCCCGAATCGGTTCCTTGAGCCATGTGAAGCTGTCGGCCAATTGGATGGCGGCGGCGGGCGCTGCCGGCGAGGATGCCAAGCTGTTCGATACGGTAAAGGCCGTGGGCCTGGACTTGTGTCCCACCCTGGGCATTGCGATTCCGGTCGGGAAAGACTCGTTGTCGATGAAGACGGTATGGCGGCAGGACGGACGCGATGTCGTCATGACGGCGCCGCTGTCGCTGATCATTTCCGCATTCGCGCCGGTGGTCGACGTGCGCCGCACCCTGACGCCCGAGCTTCGGCTCGACTGCGGCCCGACCCGTCTGATTCTGATCGATCTCGGTCAGGGCAGTAATCGCCTGGGCGGTTCCGCCTTGGCGCAAGTCTACGGGCAAATGGGAAACGATTCGCCCGATCTCGACGATCCCGCCCTGTTCAAGTCCTTTTTCGCCGCAATCCAGTCCTTGAACGAGGAAGGGCGACTGCTGGCCTATCACGACCGGTCCGACGGCGGTTTGTTCGCGACGCTCTGCGAAATGGCTTTCGCCGCACGCTGCGGACTCGAAATCGATGTTTCCGCGCTAGGGGACGATCCGGTCGCTGCGCTGTTTTCCGAGGAGCTCGGAGCCGTGATTCAGGTGCGGGAGACGGATCTGAGTGGAGTCACTGAACTGTTCGATCGGTCCGGGCTCGGCCGCTTCACTCATGTCATCGGCTTGCCCGGTGCCGACAAGCAAATCGTGTTCAGGGGGGGCGGCGAGATCTTGTTGTCCGAGTCCCGTGCCGAGCTGCAGTGCACCTGGGCGGAAACCAGCTACCGCATGCAGGCCTTGCGCGATAATCCGGACTGCGCACGCCGGGAATTCGAAGCCATCGCGGTCGAGGACGATCCCGGCCTCAACGCCGAGCTGAGCTTCGATCCCGCCGACGATGTCGCCGCGCCCTTTATCGCCAAAGGCCGGCCGCGCGTGGCGATTCTCCGGGAGCAAGGCGTCAACGGACACGTGGAAATGGCGGCGGCGTTCGATCGAGCCGGCTTCACGGCGGTGGACGTGCATATGAGCGATATCCTGGCGGGACATGTAAAGCTCCGCGATTTCGTCGGCCTGGCCGCTTGCGGCGGATTTTCCTACGGTGACGTACTGGGTGCCGGGGGAGGCTGGGCCAAATCGGTATTGCTCGATGCGCGTGGCCGCGATGAATTCCGCGCCTTTTTCGAAAGGCACGACACGTTCGGTATCGGCGTCTGCAACGGCTGCCAGATGATGTCCCATCTCGCCGAATTGATTCCCGGCGCCGTCCATTGGCCGCGCTTCGTCCGAAACGAATCCGAGCAGTTCGAGGCACGCGTGTCCTTGGTCGAAGTCCAGCGATCGCCATCCATCTTGTTTACCGGTATGGAAGGATCGCGTATCCCGGTGGTCGTGGCTCACGGTGAAGGAAGAGCCGAATTCCATGACGATGCACGCAAGGCGCTCAGTCTCGGCTTGGTTTCGCTCTGCTATACCGATACCCACGGCAAGATTGCCGAGTCGTTCCCACACAATCCGAACGGGTCGCCTTTGGGCATTACCGGCCTGACGACACTTGACGGTCGCTTCACCATCATGATGCCGCATCCGGAACGGTGTTTCCGCACGGTGCAGAATTCTTGGCATCCGGCAGGGTGGGGCGAGTACGGGCCATGGATGCGTCTATTTCGGAATGCGCGGGTTTGGGTGGGCTGATTCGCGGACGCTTGAAATGCCCGCTCACACCTCCATATTGCGTTTAGAGCCGAAACTCTTTACCGCAGGAGGTAATCACGATGACTCGATACGAACCCTGGAGCATTTTGAATCAGCTTCAAAGAGAGCTGGAACGTTCCTTCGAAGGCGGTCGCCCCGGGACCGATACCGCGGCCACCGCGGAATGGACCCCCGCCGTGGATATCAAGGAGGAACCGGGCCGCTATATTCTATGGGCCGATCTTCCCGGCGTAAGCTCGGATAGCATCGATATCATGATGGAGAACGGCATACTCACGCTGAAAGGCGAGCGGAAAACCGAGGCGACGGTTCGTCGCGAAGGCCTGAAACGCGTCGAGCGGGTATTCGGATCCTTCTATCGCCGCTTCTCGCTGCCGGACACCGCCGATGCGGACGGAATCACGGCGCGCAGCAAGAATGGGGTTCTGGAAATCTCCATACCGAAGAAAGCCGCCGTACAACCGAAAAAAATCAACGTCGTCAGCGAGGGTTAAAGAGCGGGGACCCATTCCGCCCCGGGCACACGCTATCCGAAGGCGCTCATCGCTTCACGGCGCTGGTTTCGAAATACGCGAAAGCGTCCGTGCTTCGACGTAGCCCCGTTTCCCACAGCGCCTAGCCTGACGGGAAGGATTCCCGCCAGACTCCGCGGAAATATCAAATTGGCGTCACCGGCTCGGTGGCGCTTTCCACTGACTCGCTATCGATCCTATTTGGGAGTCTTGGAAGCTCTTCGCCTGGGCTGTTGCCGATTCGCCTGAGCGTTCTGTGGATCGTTTCCTCTTTGCGCGGTTCGTCTCGGCGGTCTTCTGCCTGCTTCGCCTGTGCCGGTCGACGGCGCCTCGAAACTTTCGGCGATAGCCGGATCCGTGGACGGGGCTTGTTCTTCCGTTAAAACCGAACTGCTCTCCGCCGGGTCCTCGACTCGGGACACGCTTTCGCCGAGCGCAAAAATGAAATAAAGCAGAGTCGAGAGCAGCAAGAGCGACACCAGAACCGGCGGCTCGACCAGAAGCAGAAAGGCAAAGGTGATAATGAACAGGCTGGTTTGAACCGGATGGTCCAAAATGATGGTGAGCGATTTCTGCCAATCAAAAAGGCGGATTTTAGGCTCCGACGCCTTTACCGTATTCACATGCGTACTCCGTTTGACGTAACGCCAGGGTTTTTGCTTGAACTTTCGTCGGCCTTCGCTCAGGGCCGTTTTTCAGCGTTGGAGCGTGCCGCGAACGATTTTGCGCTGAAAAACATCCCGAGATAAACCAGGCCCACGAGCAGCACGAAACGGAGCAGCAATGGCGCTCGTCCGAAGCTCAATAAGGCAAAATCCGTTACGAAGAGGCTGGTGAGCAGTGGATGATTCAAAAAAACGTCTACATTCAAACGCTCGATGATCGTCTTCAGGCAAGCGCCTGATTTCGATGCGGTGGGTGACAGATGGGACATATATTTCTCCGGCAAATTGGTGCACCGATGCGGCATCGGCTCCTGCCCATCGGTGCGTTCCACAAATCGGACGGATAGACCCTAGTTCTTGACGAATTCGGGATTTTGGTAAATTACCGTCGGCGTGAAAGAGGAACCCGGATATTTGGAATCCTGCCGCGCGCCGGGCTGGCTATCCGAAGAAATGTTCGAGCCGGTTTGGGCGATCAATTCGTGATCTTGATAAATCACGGAAGGTTTGAAATGATGCGCGGGATAACGGGTGTCCTCGTCGGACCACGCGCCGGGTGCCGCGACGATCATTAAAGTCGTACCTAAAAACAGAGTGCTGATTTTTCGCATGAGTGGTTCCTCCTCGATAATTTTTCTTGTGTTTTCAAACTGCTTGTCGCTTGACCCGCGCGATGCGGGGCTTACCTTTCCTGTACGGCCGCGCATTATAGCAATCAAGTGAATAGTGTGTTGCGCGTAAATGCAGATTATCTTTTAAGGACGAGATGATAACAACGTTGTTTTCGTAAGTCGTCCTACGGGGTGGAAGCGCTTCGCGGCAGTCTCAACGCCAGATCTCCTCTCCATTGCTCTCTATGACCTGCCGGTAAAACGAGGCGCTGTCCTTGGGCGTTCTTTTCTGAGTCGCGTAGTCGACGTGCACCAGGCCGAAGCGCCTGGCAAAGCCGCAAGACCATTCGAAATTGTCGACGAGAGACCAGGCGAAATAGCCTTTTAAATTAGCCCCTTGCTGTAGGGCTTCGTGTGCCGCGCGGAGATGGGTCCGGAAATAGTCAACCCGGCGCGGGTCTTCCAAACGTCCGTTCTTCGGCTCCGGGTCGGCAAAAGCGGCACCGTTCTCGGTGATGTATAACGGAATGTCGCCATAGCGCCTTTTGACCCAGAGCAGGCAGGATTTCAGGCCGGCCGGGAACACCTCCCACTTCATTTCGGTGTGTTCCGCGCCAGTTTGCGCTACCGGGGAGGCGCACAGGGGTGCTGCTGTCGGATCGCTGCGGACTACCGATCGGGTGTAATAATTGATGCCGAGAAAATCGATGGGTTCCCGGATCAGCTTTAGATCGTCTTCAGGAAAACGAGGCCAGTCGTGTCCGAAGATTTCGGCAAGTTCGTCGGGATAGGCTCCGAGAAAAACGGGGTCGAGAAATTGCCGGTTCATATAGGCGTGGGCTCTCGCCAGGGCCGCCGCATCCTCGGGACCGTTCGAGGCGGCATACTTGGGTTCCAGATTCACGACCAGCCCGATTTGGCCTTTGCCGTCGGCGCGGAACGCTTGTACGGCCAGACCGTGACCCCGCAGCAGATTATGGGCGGCGACAGGCGCTTTTTCGAGCGATCTGAGTCCTGGGGGGTGGACACCGTGCATGTAGCCGGCATCCATGATCACCCAAGGTTCGTTGAGCGTGGTCCAATGTTGGACCCGGCCTTCCAGCGTTCGGAACATCAGGTGGGCGTAGTCGGCGAACCAGTGGGCCGCATCCCGGTTAGCCCAGCCGCCGAGATCGTCCAACGCGATGGGAAGATCCCAGTGATGCAGCGTGACGAATGGCTCGATGTCGTTGGCGACGAGCGCATCCACCAGATTACGGTAAAAGTCGAGGCCTTTTTCGTTCGGTTTTCCCTGCCCGTTCGGCAGAATGCGGCTCCAGGCGATGCTGAACCGGTATGCCTTCAGGCCCAATTCCTTCATAAGTTTTACATCATCCGCCCAGCGTCGGTAGTGGTCGCAGGCGATGTCGCCGGTATCGCCGTTAAGCACCGCTCCCGGCACGCGGCAGAATCGGTGCCAGTTGCTGGGGGCGGCGCCATCCGCCAGGGGAGAGCCTTCGATCTGATAGGCCGAGGTGGCGACACCCCAGATGAAATCGGCAGGAAATTGAAGCTTATGGGTCATAGTGGGTCAATAGAGTGACTTTTGCGCGGTTTCAGGCACGTTTTTCCGGGCTCCGTTCAGGAACGTGAGCGCGGTGTGTGGGTGATCCGTTGCGTCTCGGCTCGATCTACGAGTTCCCGTCCGGGGATTTTACAGAAAATCCGGTTTAATGAAGCCGGGAAACCGACGTGCCATGATGCTTTTCTAAGCTTTCGACAATCGTTCGAGAGAGTATGTTTACAAAGCTTTCGAGAATATCGAAGATACGGCGACGAGAGATGAGCACCTTTATTCTTAATTTACAAAGCTTCGATCAATTCGAGCGCATTGAAGCTGTGGACAGCTTCGTTGCAGAGGATGCTTCCGGCAGCTTCGGTGTGCGTGCCTATCATGAGCGCTTCATGACCGCCTTGGTATTCGGTCTCGCGCGCTACCGGCGCGAAGGCGAGCCCTGGCAATATTTGGCCTTGCCCGGCGGCCTGGCCTACTTCGTCGAAAATCAATTATTCATCAACGCCAGGCGCTATATCCGGGACTCCGATTACAGTCGTATCAGCAGAGTTCTGACGGAACAGTTGCTGAAGGAGGAAGAAACGCTCGCCGGCCTAAAGCAAAGCTTGCGCCGGCTGGAAGAAGAAATGTTGAAACGCTTGCTGGAAATCGAACGAGGAAGGTGAAATGGACGAGCACGAAAAACTTCGCCGTTCTATCGAGCGGCAGGCGAAACGCATGGAGCAGGCCGAGCGTGACCGTTCGACCCTGTTGTCCCAGACGGCTTTTCTCGGCGTGCTGGCACTGCTCTTGGTCGTGCCCATCATTTTGGGTGCGTATCTGGGACGTTGGCTCGATACACTTTCGGAAAACTATTCAATACACTGGACGATCAGTCTGATTATCCTCGGGGTGATAGTGGGGATCTTTAACGTTTATCTGTTCATGCGCGAACATTGACCATGGAGCAAGCCGAGCTTATCGCCCTGCTGTCGTTCGACATCGGTCCGGTCCATATCGGGCCGACGGTCATTACCACGTGGCTCCTGACCGTTCTGTTGGCAACGTTCTCCTGGCTGGCTACCCGTAAACTGAGCGTAGATAAGCCGTCCGGCCTGCAAGCCATGCTGGAAGGCGTGATAGTTTCCATGGAGCGGGCCATAAGTGCGGTGGCGCCGACTCATGGCGTTAAGTTGCTGCCGTTTGTCGGAACTCTCTGGATCTATTTGGTCGTGGCCAATCTCGCCGGTTTGATTCCGGGGCTCGGGTCGCCCACGGCCGATTTGTCCGAGACGGCGGCGTTGGCGCTTTTGGTGTTTTTATCGGTACACTGGTACGGCGTAAGTACCAGCGGCTGGGCTTACCTGCGCCATTATCTCTCGCCTACTCCGCTCATGCTGCCGTTTCATCTCTTGAGCGAAGTATCGCGAACGATCGCGCTGGCCGTGCGGCTGTTCGGCAATATCATGAGTATCGAACTGGCAGTGCTCCTGGTGCTCCTGGTAGCCGGCTTCCTGGCGCCCGTGCCCTTGCTCTTGCTGCACATTGTGGAGGCACTCGTGCAGGCCTATATTTTCGGGATGCTGGCATTGATTTATATCACCGGCGCGCTTCAAACACACCAGCTACAAAAGTAGGAGTAGTGCATGAGCGATATGACTTGGTTTGTCGTCTTGTCCACAGTCGGCGCGGCGCTGGCCATTGCCTTGGGCGTCGTGGCTCCGGGTATCGCGATGGGCAGGGCGATATCCCAAGCGCTCGAGGCTTTGGCGCGACAACCGGAAGCGGAGAAGGCGATTACCCGCACCTTGTTCATCGGCCTTGCCATGATCGAATCCCTGGCAATCTACGTGCTGGTCGTCGTATTGATCATCTTGTTCCGCAATCCGCTGCTGGAATATTTGCTGAGATAAGGCCGTTCCATGAGTTTTGATTGGACGACCTTCGTACTGGAACTCGTCAATTTCATCGTTCTGGTTTGGATACTCCGGCGTTTTCTTTATCGGCCCGTCTTGAGCGTTATCCAGGCGCGCCGGCGGAAGATCGAGGAACAGTTGGAAAGGGCGGACCAGGCGCGTTCGGAGGCATTGGCGGCCAAGGAGGCATGCGAGCGGAACATGGCGAACTGGGAAAAGGAAAAAGACCTGGCCAGGAGTGATTTGGAGAAGGAGATCGCCGCGGAGCGCGAGCGTCTCCTGGAAAGGCTGGCGGAAGAGGAGTCCGCTCGGCGCGCTAAAGATCGGGCGCAGGAAGAGAGAGAGCGGCAAGAATGGATGCATACCACGGAGCAGCGCGCGCTCGAGCTGGCCGGTCGCTTTACGGTGAAGCTTTTGGAGCGGTTGGCTTCGCAAGAATTGGAAGCGAGCCTCATCGACTTGGCTTTGAGTGATCTCGGTCGCTTGCCGCAAGCCGAAATCGACAAACTGCGATCGGCCATGGCCGAAGATGCTGTGGAAGTATCAAGCGCCTACTCGCTGGACGCGGGTCGGCGAACGGCTTTAGCGCGTGTGATCGGACAAACGGCAGAAAGCGAGGTCAAACCGATATTTAAAGGAGATCCCACGTTGTTGGCGGGGATTCGGATCCATGCGGGTTCCTGGGTCTTGTCCGCCAATCTCCGTGACGAACTGAAATTTTTCCAAGATGCCTTTTCACGCGACGCCGCGTAACGGCTCCTCACTCGCACGGCTCGGTGAGCAAGTGGAGCACTATCGATTCGGTTTACGCCTGGAAGAATACGGGAAGGTTCTCTCGGTCGGAGACGGTATAGCCTGGATCCGCGGCTTGCCGTCGGCCGCCATGGACGAACTCCTGATGTTTGGCGACGGCAGCCGCGGCCTGGTATTCCATCTCGGCAATCAGCGGCTCGGTGCCATCCTGCTTGAACAAACCGTAGGTCTGGCTTCCGGATCGCCGGTTTATCTCACCGGCCAGCGATTGGCTCTAAGTGTCGGCGACGGACTGGCCGGACGAGTGATCGATCCCCTGGGAAAGCCTCTGGACGGCGGGCCGGCCCCGGAGCTGGCTCTTCGGCGGGAGCTGGATGTTTCTTCACCGCCGATCGTCGCCCGGGATTTCGTCGATCGTCCGCTCTACACCGGCACCAAGATCGTCGATGCCATGATTCCCCTGGGGCGGGGACAGCGGCAGCTGATCATCGGCGATAACGGCGTCGGAAAAACCTCACTGGCGCTCGACGTCGTGCTCAACCAGCGTGACCGCGACGTATTGTGCGTTTACGTGCTGATCGGTCAGAAGCGCTCCGACACCATCAGTGTCATCGATTTATTGCGGCGTTACGGTGCATTGGCTTACACCACGGTAGTCGTGGCCGAGGCCAGCGATTCGCCGGGGCTCAAATACCTGGCGCCGTTCGCCGGGTGTGCCGTGGCCGAGTATTGGATGTGGCACGGCCGGGACACTTTGATCGTTTATGACGATCTTTCAACCCACGCACGCGCCTACCGCGAGCTGTCCTTGCTGTTGCGCCGCCCGCCGGGACGCGAAGCCTATCCGGGAGATATTTTTTTCCTGCATTCACGTCTGCTCGAACGTTCCACTTGCCTTGCGGCCTCTCACGGCGGCGGCAGCATGACCGCCCTGCCTATCGTGGAGACCGAGCAGGGGGAAATTGCCGCCTATATCCCGACCAATCTGATTTCGATCACCGATGGCCAGATTTACCTGGATCGCCGCCTGTTCGGCAGCGGATTTCTCCCGGCAATCGACATCACCCGATCGGTTTCCCGCATCGGTGGACGTGCGCAGCACCCGCGCATCAAGGAAGAAGCCGCGCGCATGAAACTCGATTTTTTGCAGTTTCTGGAGCTGGAGACTTTTACGCGGTTCGGGTCCAAGCTGGAGGCGTCCATGGAACAGAAGATTCGGCGCGGTCAGGTGCTGCGCGAAATCCTGAAGCAAGAAAGGCTGGTGCCGCTGTCGCCCGAGTTTCAGTTAGCCTGGATGGTGGCGTACAACACCGGCCGATTCGACGATCCCGATCCCGCTACGATTCGACAACAACTGGATGTCCTCGCCAAGGGCCTGGAACGTTTTCCCATCGATTTATCGGCCAGCCGTGAAGAGTGGAATCAATGGCTGGATCGCCGTTTGAGCGGCATCGGGCGACACGGCGGATGAGTCGGCGAGCGGAAGTCGAGCAGCGCTTGCGGCGTTTAGGGGAAATCGCGGATATCATGACCGCCATGAAGACGCTGGCCCTGATCGAAACGCGCAAGTTCAGCCGATTCATGGGACATCAGCAGCGTCTGGTCCAAAGTATCGAGTCGGCTAGCTCCGACTTTTTGGCCTTTCATCCGGAATTTCGGAGCAATGACCAGCCAGCGGCAGGCGGATCGCATGTGTACATCCTGATCGGATCGGAACGCGGCTTCTGCGGCGATTTTAACGAAGCGATCATGGCTGCCCTGATTGCCCTGCCGCCGATTCGACCGCGCTTGGTCGTGGTCGGGCGGCGGCTTGCGAGCAAACTCCAGGATTACCCGGGAGTCGAAGCCTGGCTGGATGGGCCCAACGTCGCCGAGGAAGTGCAACCTGTTTTGAACGAACTGATGGCGGTGCTGCATCGTGTGCGAGCGGAACAGACCCAATGGAAGCGCCTGAGCGTTCTTTCCCACGATCCGGAAGGCGGCGTCGCCTCTCATATTCTCTTGCCGATCATGCCGTTCGAAGAAGTCGGGTTTCCCTATCCTCCGAGGCTGAATCTCGATCCGACGGCATTCTTCGCCGAACTCACCGAACATTATTTGCTCGCAAAACTCCCGGGTTTGTTCTACGCCTCGCTGATGGCCGAGAATCGTCGTCGCCTGGACCACATGGAAAACGCTTTACGCCGGATGAACACCAAGATCGAGGATCTTCGGCGCAAAAGCAACGCCTTGCGCCAAGAAGAGATCGTCGAGGAAATCGAAGTCATTCTGCTGAGCGCCGAATCTCTCCTGAACCATCAAAGCTGAAAATGAGTAATTCCCGATTTTTCCGACCTTTTCTGTCATGATGAATCAAAACAAGACGATTCTCATTACCGGTTGTTCTTCCGGCATAGGCTTGTGTGCCGCCCGTGGATTGCGGCAGCGGGGTTACCGTGTATTCGCGACCGCGCGGAAAGACGGCGATGTGAAAAATTTGAGTACCGAAGGGTTCGAAGCTTTCCGCCTCGATCTTGCGGATTCCCATTCCATCGGAGTAGCCTTGGACCAAGTATTACAGCGCAGCGGCGGCAGTCTGTACGCGTTGTTCAATAACGGTGCCTATGGCCAACCGGGTGCGGTGGAAGATCTGAGCCGCGCCGCACTGCGCGAGCAATTCGAAACCAACGTGTTCGGAACGCATGAGCTGACTTCGCTAGTCTTGCCGGTGATGCGCAAGCAAGGCTATGGGCGCATCATTCAGAACAGCTCGGTGCTCGGTTTCGCCGCCATGGCCTACCGAGGAGCCTACAACTCGAGCAAATACGCTCTGGAGGGTTTGTCCGACACCTTGCGACAGGAACTGGCCGGCACCGGAATTTTCGTTTCCCTGGTCGAACCCGGACCGATTTTGAGCCGATTTCGGGACAACGCCATGACCATGTATAAGAAGAACATCGATAGGGAGCGGAGCGTGCATAGGCAGAAATATTTGTCCATGGAAGCACGTCTGGCGAAGGAAGGCGCCGCCGTGCCGTTCACCCTGGGTCCGGAAGCAGTACTCAAGGCCGTTATCCATGCGCTGGAGTCGAAAAGACCGAAAGCCCGTTATTACGTCACATTTCCCACTTATTTGTTCGGTTTTCTGAAGAGAGTTTTGCCGGATCGGGCACTCGATGAGTTGCTGCGGCGAGTCGGCTGAGCAAATTGCCGGCGGCATTCCCGGTAGGCGGCTTGCCCTCGGATTCGCAATTCGTTTTCTATAACTAGGGGATTGGCTCGAAATCCCGCTTCCATCGGCTTGTCGGAGTGGCTTGCTCATGATCAAGAACTATATTTTGTCGGCGGGCGTGGTTATCGTGCGCGGCAGCGCCGACGAGCCGCGCTATCTGTTGCTCCGCGCATTCCGCTATTGGGATTTCCCGAAAGGCGTGGTGGAGGAGGGGGAGGATGCTCTCGCCGCGGCACAGCGCGAGGTTTTGGAGGAAACCAACCTGACCGGATTGAATTTCCGTTGGGGTAAGGGTTACCAGGAGACGCCGCCTTATGGCGTGGGCAAGATCGCACGCTATTATCTGGCCGAATCTCCCCGGGGCGAAGTGTATTTACCCGTCAACCCGCTGCTCGGCAGGCCGGAGCACGACGAGTTCAGATGGGTGAACTTCAAGGAAGCGAATAAACTCCTCGGGTCCCGTCTCAGAGCGATTTTGAACTGGGCCGACTGGCTGGTTACACGCGAAAGGCATTATAGCTCGGACTCAAAAGAATCTTTCTGACTCATTCCCGCTGTCAACGGCCATGCCGAGGTATGTCGGACGGCCGGAACCAGTCGAGTTTCTCCCGTAAGGTAACGACGCTACCGATGATAAGTAGTGTCGGCGCCTTGACGCCGGATTGGCTCACCAGGTCCGGCAGGGTTTGCAGGGTACCGGTCAATACCGTCTGATGCCGGGTGGTCCCCTGCTGAACGAGAGCGGCGGGCAGACGCGCCGGGCAGCCATGTTTGATCAACCTTGAGCAGATTTCCGGCAATCCTTGAAGTCCCATGTAAAAGACCAGCGTTTGGCCGGGCCGGGATAACTGGTTCCAGTCGACAGCGATGAGCCGGCCGTCTTTCATATGTCCGGTCAGGAAAGTGCAGGACTGGGCGTGGTCACGGTGGGTCAAGGGAATGCCGGCGTACGCGGCACAGCCCGAAGCGGCGGTAATTCCGGGAATGACCTGGAAGGCTATGCCTTCGTTCATCAGGGTTTCGATTTCCTCTCCGCCCCGGCCGAAAATAAACGGATCGCCGCCTTTGAGCCGGACGACTCGTTTGCCGGTTTTGGCAAGGTCGGCGAGAAGCCGGTTGATTTCGGCCTGAGGGAGCGTATGGTCGTTACGCTGCTTGCCGGCATAGATCTTTTCCGCATCCCGCCGGATGAGTTCCAGAATCTCGGGGGAAACCAGGCGATCATAAACCACGACGTCGGCTTCCTGGATCAGTCGTAGTGCCCGGACGGTCAGCAAATCCGGATCACCCGGTCCGGCACCCACCAAATAGACCATTCCGAAATTCAGGTTTTCCGTGCAGGAGGTCTGGGCTGTGATGGCTTGTTCCAGGCGTTCGGCTGCTTCATCATCCCTTCCGGCGAAAACGAGTTCGGCAACGGATCCGGAGAGGACGGTCTCCCAAAACCTCCGGCGTGCTTGCGGAACTTCGATCGCCTGCTTGACCCGGGTTCGGAAATTTTCCGCGATCTTGGCCAGGCGGCCATAGGCCGGCGGTATCAGAGATTCCAGCCGCATGCGCAGTATGCGAGCCAGAACCGGAGACGCGCCGCCCGAGGAAACGGCCGCTACGATCGGAGAGCGGTCGATGATGGCGGGAAAGATAAACGTACAGAGGACCGGCTGGTCGACAACGTTTATGAGGATATTGTGTGTTTTCGCCGTCGCGGCGATTTGGGCGTTCAGATCGGCATCATCGGTTGCCGCCACGATCAGCTTGAAGCCGAGCACGTCCTGAGGCTGGAATGCCTTCCGGACCAAAGTCAGGGTTCCGCAGTCGCCTAGTTTCAGCAGCTTGTCATGAAAGTCCGGGGCAAGGACACTGACTTTTCCGCCCGCTTGAAGCAGGGTCTCGGCCTTGCGGACAGCGACCGATCCGCCGCCGACGATCAGGCAGGGCTCGCTTTTGAGATTGACAAAGATCGGCAAATAATCCATAGGGTGCGGTTTTGCTAAAATGGCGCGGTTGTCACGGGTATTCCAACGGGTATAGCTGAATGGTGCAGGTCGATCTTGAAATAGACACTTCGGGGCTAATGTGCCCGCTGCCGTTGCTGCGATTAAAAAAAGCTTTGCAGACTATGGAAACCGGCCAGGTGGTGCGGGTCCTGGCTACCGATCCCGCCTCCGTCCTGGATTTCGGCGTTTTTCTGGAACAGGCTGGACATAAGATGCTGGATCACAGAGAGGAGACGGGTGTTTTCTTTTACTTGATACGCAAGGCCTGATGTCTTTCTTGCAGTAACCTGGCGTGGATTTCGGGGCAGCGGCCGTTACGCAGGCTGATTACCGGCCAACCGTTCCGTACGGCATGGGTTTCCAGCGTCTCGTCGGGGTCCACCGCAACCGGAAACCGTACCAATGAAAGTAGCGGCAGGTCGTTGTGCGAATCGCTGTAAAACCAGCTAGCGGCTATATCGTAGCGGTTCTCCGCCAGCCACGCCTCAAGGCGCTGTACCTTGCCTTCACGAAAGCACGGAGTCCCCGTGAACCGTCCGGTGTAACGGCCGTTCTCGAATTCCGGGGTTGTCGCGATGAGATGTTCGATGCCGTAAAGCTCCGCGATCGGCTCCGTCACGAAGCGATTGGTGGCGGTAATTATGATCGGTACATCGCCTTGGGCACGGTGTTTTTCGATGAGCGCCGCTGCGGCGGGCAAGAGTATCGGCCTGATCTTTTCATCAATGAAGGCTGCACGCCATGCGTGCAACGCATCGATTTCATGGTCGGCAAGCGGGCTTAAGGCGAATTCCAGGAACGCCGCAATATCGAGCGTTCCGTTCCGATAATCCGCGTAAAATTGGGCATTTGCCTCTTCGTAGCGGATTCGGTCCACGATTCCTTTCTCGACCAGAAATTGTCCCCACAGATAGTCGCTGTCGCCACCTAGAAGGGTGTTATCAAGGTCAAATATTGCCAGACTCACGCGTTTCCTTTAAATTCGAATCGAATGCTAGCGCTGAGATTTACAAGTTAAAAAGGATTTACCGAGTACCATGGAGCCGTCCGCAAGTCGCGATGACCGCGCCGGGGCTTCGGGCAGATCCAACGCGCTAGGATTATATCACCGAGGACAGCATTAGGATTTCACTCTGACCATGATCGACGCGGATGGTTATCGCCTGAACGTGGGCATCGTTTTATGCAATAACGATGGCCGCGTTTTTTGGGCCAGGCGAGTCGGCATGCGTTCCTGGCAGTTTCCGCAAGGCGGTATAAAATTAAACGAAGCTCCGGAAGCTGCAATGTACCGAGAGTTGTACGAGGAAGTCGGGCTGAAAAAGCATGACGTGCAACTCATCGGACGAACCCGAGATTGGTTGCGTTACGACCTTCCGGAACGATATATCCGTAAACATTCGTTTCCGCTTTGCATAGGCCAAAAGCAGCTCTGGTACATCCTGCGTCTATCCGGCGAGGAATCGCGGATCTGCTTGCATCGCAGTGACAAGCCCGAGTTCGATGCGTGGTGTTGGGTCGATTATTGGTATCCGGTGAGCGACGTAGTGTATTTTAAACGACAAGTCTACCGTCAAGCGTTGACGGAGCTGGGAAATTATCTGGCACCAGGAACGGCTTCAGTCAGTCCTGTCGATTCGTTGTCTGCTGGCCGAAAAACCTAGCACCGCGAAACCCGTTTTGAACCTCCCGCTATTAGAGCCTGCGCGCAAGTATTTGTTTGTCGCGCGTATTCTTACGCTTGCGGTCTTTTTGTTCATTGCCAGACGGGCGGACTCCGAATCCGCCGTAGTGCATCCGGATGCCCCCGTCACCGAAATCAGCCAGCAGGAAGCTCGGGCAATATTCACGATGTCACAGCGTTCTTGGCGAGACGGCAGTCCGGTAGTCGTGTTCGTTCTGCCGGATAACAGTCGGGTCCATAAAGAGTTCTGCAAAAAGCATTTGGGGATGTTTGCACACCAACTCAGGCAGACATGGGATAGAAAAGTTTTTTCCGGAACGGGCCAGGCTCCCGAACCGGTATCAACCGTCGAGGAAATGCGTACGCTGATTTCAAAGACGCCGGGAGCAATTGGCTACCTGCCCGATGCGGAAATTGACCGCACCGTACGCTCGATCACTATCCGTGAAGGCGTCCAATGACAAAATTGTTCGGTCCAAAGAAGGTTTGGTTAAAAGCTGCTCCGCTGATTTTTTGCTGCTCCCAGAGTTCGAGTGCCGATTGGAAAGATACGTTTCAATATCATGGCTTTATCAGCCAAAATTTCGTTCTGAGCTCCGAAAATAAATTCTATGGGGAAAGCGAAAAGGGAAGTTTCGATTTTACCGAGGCCGGATTCAACCTTTCACTACGTCCGCTGACTCGCTTAGGTCTGGCGGCCCAGGTATTGTATCGCCGCGCAGGAGAGCTGGAAGACGAAGAAGTGCGCTTGGACTACGGCGTAGTCGACTTCACTGCTCTGGAAGCGGTAGAGGTCCGCGCGGGACTCCGCTTGGGACGTGTAAAAAATCCGCTCGGCTTATATAACGAGACTCGCGATGTGGCCTTTACCCGCCCTTCGATTTTTCTCCCGCAAAGTATCTATTTCGACCGTACTCGGAATTTTGCGCTTTCATCGGATGGAGGCCAGGCATACGGTGAATACGAAAGCCCTATCGGGGCATTTTCGCTAAGAGTTAATGTGGGGGTACCTACTGTCGATAAATCTCTGGAAGGATTGACGTTTGGCAGAAATCGGCCGGGAGAGTTGAACGGAAAATTGTCCTATCTCGGTCAATTGCTTTATGAATACCAGAGCGGCCTGGTTCGTCTTGCGTTTACGACTGCGTCAGCCCATGCGAGTTACGACTCCACACGAAATGATCTTCTCCAGGATGGCGAATTCCGGTTTCAGCCGTATATATTTTCCGCTCAATATAACGGTGAACGCCTTTCGTTAACCGCGGAATACGCAATTCGCGATACTAATCTAAAGGGTTTTGGCCCATTATTCCCGAATGTCACTACGACATCGGAAAGTTACTATTTCCAAGGCGCTTATCGTCTCACCGAGGAAATCGAGGCTCTGGTCCGTTACGATGTTTATTATTCGAATATAGGCGATCGTTACGGCGGCAAATTCGAACGTCAAACCAACAGACCCGGCTCGAGTCGTTTCGCAAAGGATTGGACCGTCGGCGTACGCTGGGATATTACTTCCAATTGGATGGCGCGAGCGGAGTATCACCGCGTACATGGCACCGGCTGGCTTTCGGATACGGAGAATCCGGATCCGAAAGCGCTCGACCCGGACTGGGATTTGTTTGCTCTCGAGCTATCCTTTCGCTTTTAGCGAACGAGTGGATTTGTAGCTCTCTCAATATCCCTTCGTCGTGAACTCCAGGCCCGCCGGAATTTCGGCGAGCCGCTCCACGCCGGTATCCAGGGTTCCATCCGAGTACAGTTCGATCCAGCGGTAGCCGGGAGGAAGCCGGTCAACGGCAAAATCAGGACTTCGGGGTTTAAACTGAAAGCAGGTCGAAGGCGCTGCGAGCAGACGCAGCGGACCGCGCATTTCGTCCATTGCTTGGTGAACATGGCCGAATACGACGGCCCGGGCGCGCGGAAATTTTTGTACTATCGCGAAAAACGCGTCGGCATTTTCGAGCACCATGGTATCCATCCACGAACTGCCGCTGGATATGGGGTGATGATGAAGTGCGATCAAAGTATAACGGTTGGGCGAACTCGCCAGTGCCGTTTCGAGCAGGCGGAGCTGTTTGTCCGATAAACGCCCGCCCGGCTTGTCGCGGATCGTGCTGTCCAGGCAAATGATCTGCCATTGATTCAGGGTTATTTGAGGCTGGATACGAATGGTTTCGGTCGGCAAAAGCTCTTCCATGAGGCGAGAATCGTCGTGATTTCCCGGAAGGCAGTAACAGGGTACATCCAAGGCGCCCAGTCTCCGTTTTAGCCGTTCATAGCTTGACACGCACGGATCCTGCACCAGATCACCCGTCAAGAGTGCAAGGTCCGGACGCCAGGGCGCTTGCGTGGCACGTTCCAAAACAGCCGCAAAACTCATCTCGGTTTCCACTCCGAGCAAAGTTTGACCGGGTTCCTCGAGAAAGTGGAAGTCGGAAATGTGAAGAACGCGGGCAACCGCGGTCTTCCCATTTGAGAGTACATCCGTGCTCTCGATCTGGCCCGCGCTGCTCATCTGACGTTCGGTCGGTGGGAAACGCTGTTTGGCGCAGATGGAAGCGGCAAATTCATCGGTGAGATTCGATTCAAGGCTTCCCCTGACAGATGAAAAGCGCCGTATCTACGCTCTTCGGCAGTGACGGTGCTGTTGCGCAAGTAAGAATCAATAATGTAAGAGTGAATGGACCGAGTATCGTTCCAACTTTTCCCGGCCCTTCAGCTCATCGAGTTCCACCACGAACGCGCACGCCACGATTTCCGCGCCGAGAGCTTCGACCAGTTCACAGCTGGCTTTGGCCGTGCCGCCGGTAGCCAGCAGATCATCGACCAACAGGACTTTGTCTCCGGAGCCTAATGCGTCGATATGTACTTCCAGTGCGGCCGATCCGTATTCGAGGTCATAGTTGATGGTTTGCACGTCATAAGGGAGCTTGCCTGGTTTTCGAAGGGGGATGAAGCCGACACCGAGTTCCCAGGCGACCAGGGAGCCGAAAATAAAACCGCGAGCTTCCATCCCGGCAACGGCGGTAACTTCCCGGTCCAGATATGGATGCAGCAAATGATGCACCGCCAGTCTGAGGGTCACGGGGTTTTTGACCAGAGGCGTGATGTCTTTGAAGAGAATGCCGGGTCTTGGAAAATCCGGAATATCCCGGATGGCGGCTCTGAGTTTTTCCATGTCAGAGCCCTCGAGTGGCCACCGTAACGCGGGGAGAAGCCGGCTTCAAGGATTCGAGGCTAAGCGAGTATTGCTCGATACGTTTTATGATCCCCTCGGAATCCAAGCCGCAGAGCGCCAGCAATTCTTCGCGGCTACCTTGTTCGAGAAATTGGTCCGGCAGCCCGAGGTTGAGTATCGGCACGTAACACTGGCGAGCGTTCAAAAGTTCGTTCACCGCGCTGCCGGCCCCACCTGCGATAGCGTTATCTTCGATGGTCACGAAGATTTCGTGAGTTTTCGCGAGTTCGAGAATCAGCGTTTCGTCCAATGGTTTCACGAAACGCATGTTGACCACGGTCGCGTCGATTTTTTCACCCACTTCGAGCGCGGGCGCTAACAGGGTGCCGAACGAGAGGATCGCAATCCTTTTGCCGCGCCGCCGTATTTCACCTTTTCCGATCGCAAGCGCGGCCATCTCGCTGACCACGGCGACGCCCGGGCCTTTACCGCGGGGATAACGAACCGCCGTGGGTCCGTTATGCTGAAACCCGGTAAAAAGCATCTGCCGACACTCGTTTTCATCGGCCGGCGCCATGATCACCATGTTCGGGAGGCAACGCATAAAGCTCAGATCGAAGCTACCGGCATGGGTCGGTCCATCGGGTCCGACCAGCCCGGCTCGATCGATAGCGAAAAGCACCGGCAAATTCTGAAGCGCCACATCGTGTATCAGTTGGTCGTAAGCGCGCTGCAAGAAGGTCGAATAGATTGCGACCACCGGCTTGTATCCTTCACAGGCCTGGCCGGCGGCCAAGGTTACCGCATGCTGCTCGGCGATGCCGACGTCGAAGTAACGGTCCGGAAAACGGGTCGAAAATTCCACGAGTCCGGAACCTTCCCGCATGGCGGGAGTAACGCCGAGCAGCCGGCTGTCCTTTGCCGCCATGTCGCACAGCCATTGTCCGAAGACTTCGGTGAAGGTAGGGCTCCCCGGCTTCGACTTGGGCAAATGATCTTTGGTGAGATCGAATGACGACACCCCGTGGTAAGCGACCGGATCTTTCTCGGCCGGCAAATAGCCTTTACCCTTCCTGGTGACGACGTGCAAAAATCTGGGGCCGGGCAAATCCCGTAAATTACGCAGAGTCGGAATCAGCGTGTCGAGGTTGTGGCCGTCTACCGGACCGATGTAATTGAAACCCAATTCTTCGAAGAGCGTGCCGGGGGCGACCATCCCTTTGACATGTTCTTCGGCGCGGCGAGCGAGTTCCCAAACGCTGGGCATACTCCTCATCAGAATCTGCTTGCTGCCCTGTCGCACCGTGGAATAGAACTTGCTGGAGAGGAGCTTTGCCAAATAATTGTTGAGAGCGCCCACGTTCGGCGAGATGGACATCTCGTTGTCGTTGAGCACGACCAGAAGATTGGCGTCGAGCACGCCGGCGTGGTTAAGCGCCTCGAACGCCATGCCGCCGGTCAGTCCGCCGTCTCCGATAATTGCGACCGCGTGGGTGTCGCGCTTCCGAAGCGATGCGGTAATCGCCATCCCCAGTGCCGCGCTGATCGACGTGCTCGAGTGCCCCACCCCGAAACAGTCGTAAGGGCTTTCATCCCGGTTCGGAAATGCGGAGAGTCCATCTTTCTTGCGGATCGAAGGCAATCTTTCACGGCGGCCGGTCAGAATCTTATGAGGGTATGCTTGATGGCCCACATCCCACACGAGCTTGTCTTCAGGCGTGTCGAAGACATAGTGCAATGCAATGGTCAGTTCGACCGCACCCAGTCCGGCAGCCAAATGACCGCCCGACCGACTCACGCTGTTCAACAAGAAAGTGCGCAGTTCATCCGCGAGTTGGACTAGTTGGTCTTCGGGTAGGGCGCGTAAATCCGCGGGACTGCCGACGGTTTGCAGAAGAGGGTATTCGTTCGCGTTATTCATTGATGTTATGAGGCTTCAAACCAGGCTTGTTCGCGGTAAATGGTGGCACCGAATCAGGCATAAGCCGACCAATTATGAAACTCGAAGTTTGTGCTTTCAAGGATAGATTGTTCTTGCGATGCCGTTTCAAGGCGGTGATATTCCCTTGGTCGTGAGCGGCTAGGCACGCCGTTCGATGATAAAAAGCGACAGTGCGCGAAGGACCTCCGCCTCCTCGCCGAAGCCGGATAGCGAGGCCAGGGCTTCCTCATGGAGTTCGCGCGCCTTTTGTTTGGCCTGAGCCAATCCGAGGAGAGCAGGATAGGTGGGTTTGTTATTGTTCTTGTCCTTGCCTTGGGTCTTGCCCAAGGTCTGCGTGTCGCTTTCTTCGTCCAGCACGTCGTCCTGAATCTGGAAAGCCAGGCCTATGCATTTCGCGTAATGATCGAGCTTATCGGCAGTTTCCCTTTCCAGCGAGGGATTAGCCAGAGCCGCCAACTTGACGCTGGCTCGAATCAGCGCTCCGGTCTTTCTTATGTGCATATTCTCCAAGCTCGGCAAATCCAGCGCTTTTCCAACCGATTCCAGATCTATGGCTTGACCGCCGACCATCCCCAGAGACCCGGCTGCCGTTGCCAGTGTCTCGATCATTGCAAGCCGGTTAACGGCAGGTACCGCGATCGACGGATCGTGGGCCAGAACGTGAAAAGCCAAGGCCTGCAGGGCGTCCCCGGCCAGGATCGCGGTGGCTTCATCGTATGCGATATGGCAGGTCGGCTTGCCGCGGCGTAGATCGTCATCATCCATCGCCGGCAAATCGTCGTGAATCAGCGAATAAACATGAATGAACTCCACCGCACAAGCAGGTCCGTCGAGAGTTTCGGATGCTACGCCGACGGCCTGCCCGCTGGCATAGGTCAGCAGCGGACGCAGCCTTTTTCCGCCTTCCAGCACCGAATAGCGCATTGCTTGATGCAGCCGCTCGGGCATCCGGTCGGCAGCGGGCAGTCTATGATCCAATGCCGATTCTACCCGTGCCTGGCAGATCTGCATGAAGTGATTCAAGTCGGTTTCAAGATTCATCGGCAAAGGGCTTTAATGTAGATTCTCCGTTTTCTTCCAGCAAAATCTGGACCTTTTGTTCCGCTTCCTTTAAGGCTTTTTGGCAGAAGCGGGTCAATTGAATCCCGCGCTCGAAAAGCTTGAGTGATTCCTCCAAGGGAAGGCTGCCTTGTTCCATGCGTTCGATCAATTGTTCCAGTTCGGCCAGGGACTCTTCGAAATTCAGGTTTTTCTTGGCCATATGGCATGTCGACGGAAAATTCCGGCACCTTGGTTGGAAGCGGGCGTTCATTATCTCAGATGTTGGTACCTGATAAAAATCCTCGGATTTTTCCAGTAATCGTCGGATTGATGCCCAACCGGCGGCGCCAAACGGATTGGAAGCCTGCCTAACCATCACATCGATGAGGCTGAAAACGAATACACTCCCGGTACTTCGGGCGGCCGCGAGGGCCGCGCGCGGTACGCGCCAAACCTCGGCTCGCGCGGCATGGCGCCTCTCTGCCCCGAATTCACCCCGCCCAAACGACAGGCCGGGTTAATATGCGTGCGGCTTCCGAGGCTTTTAGCCGACGCTTACCGGAGTATCGCTTAGGCTAGCCCATTCCGTCCATGAGCCGTCGTAGACAGCGACGGATCCATTGCCAAGGCAATACAGACCGAGAGCGAGTATAGATGCGGTTACGCCCGTTCCGCACGTCGTCACGATAGGTTTTTCGAAATCCGTGCCGGCGTTCTCGAAAGCCTGTCGGAGCTCGGCAGCCGACTTCAGGCATTGTGTCGAATCGTCGACCAAATTCTTGAAGAAAAGGTTCCTGCTTCCCGGGATATGGCCCGACCGGATGCCGGGGCGAGGTTCCGGTTCCGTTCCGGCAAACCGCCCGGGCGAACGGGCATCGATGATTTGCGTTCCCGCATCACCGACGAGTGCTTTCATTTGTTCGAGGTTCCGCACCAGGTTTGCGTCGAGGCCGGCCTTGAATGGGCAAGGTTCGGTACTGACAGGGCTCGAGTCCAGGGGTAATCCCTTGGCTTTCCAGATCGAGAGCCCCCCGTCCAAAACCGAGACGCGTTCATGGCCAAACACACGGAACGTCCACCAGACCCGGGCCGAAGCCATGAAGTTGTTGCTGTCGTAAACAACGACGCGGGTCTGGTTATCGATGCCGAGCTGACCGACCGATGCGGCGAAAACCTCGGGGGAGGGCAGCATGTGCGGCAGCGGACTGTTTTGGTCGGCGACGCCATCGATATCGAAAAATCGCGCACCCGGAATATGTGCGGCGGCATATTCCTGCTTTGCGTCGCGCCCCTGGTTGGGGAGGAAAAAGGTGCCGTCGAGTATCACGACGTCGGGGGAGCCCAGCCGTTCAAGCAGCCATTCCGCGTCTACCAAGGGAGATTGCAGATCTTTGTCCATGATTGTGGCCTTTATTGGGCGAGCAGGTTAATCAGGACCTGCTCGTAAACCTTTGAGAGTCTGTCTATGTCTTCGATACGCACGTGTTCATTGACTTTATGAATAGAGCCGTTGATCGGCCCCAGTTCGACCACCTGGGCTCCGGTGGGTGCAACGAAGCGGCCGTCCGAGGTACCGCCGCCGGTGTCGAGCCTCGCACGCTGATCGAGCACGGTTTCGATGGCCCCTTGAGTGGCATCGATCAGTTCCGGCCGCGTCGTCAGGAATGGTGAGCCGGACAGCCGCCAGTTCAGTTCGTATCTCAAACCGTGTTTGTCCAGGATGGCATGGACGCGCCGTTTTATGTCCTCTTCCGTCAGGGCCGTGGAAAACCGGAAGTTGAACAGGATTTCGAGCCGTCCCGGAATCACGTTTTCGGCTCCGGTTCCGGCCTGAATATTGGATATCTGGAAGCTGGTGGGAGGGAAGTATTCATTGCCTTGATCCCAGACCTCGCTGGTCAGCTCCGAAAGGGCCGGTGCGAATCTGTGTATCGGATTTTCAGCCTTGTCCGGATAGGCCACATGGCCCTGCACGCCGAATACACGGAGCATGCCGCACAGCGACCCGCGCCGGCCGATGCGGACCACATCTCCGAGTGAAACGAAGCTGGAGGGCTCGCCAATAAGGCACCAGTCGATTCTCTCGTCGCGCTTCTGCAAGGCTTCCATGACTTTGATCACACCGTTGGCCGCAGCGCCTTCCTCGTCGCTGGTGAGGAGCAGGGCGATCGAGCCTTTATGATTGGGATGCTTGACCACGAATCGGATCAATGCCGTAGTCATGGCGGCAACACTGCTCTTCATGTCCGCCGCGCCCCTGCCATAGAGATAACCGTCCCGGACGGCGGGTTCGAACGGGGGCGAGTGCCAGTCCTCGGAAGGTCCTGCCGGCACGACGTCGGTATGTCCGAGGAAAACCAGCAAGGGCGCGGAATCGCCCCGCTTCAGCCAGATGTTCTTGGTGTCGGCGAAGTTGAACCATTCGGTGCGGAAGCCAAAAGGCTCCAGCCGGGCGGAAATTAAATCCATGCAGCCCGCATCGTCGGGCGTGACCGAGGGGCGGCGGATCAGTTCGACAGCCAAATTCAACGTGTCGCTCATAATATCCCTTGGTATTGTTCCGGGGAAAACCCGGCGAAAATTTTGTCGTTTGCAACCAATACCGGCCGTTTGATGAGTGTAGGAAAACGGAGCATCAACTGCAGCGATTTTTCCCGGGTGAGATCCTGCCGGTCGGTTTCGGAGAGCTGGCGCCAAGTCGTGCTCCGCCGGTTGAGAAGGGATTCCCAGCCGAGCGCGCGTTCCATTTCTTCCAGGACGGGCCTATCCAGCCCGTTCTCGCGTAATTCGTGGAACCGGTAGGCGATTCCGCGCGTTTCGAGCCAGGCGCGGGCCTTCTTGCAAGTGTCGCAGTTGCGGATGCCGTAAAGTTCAGTCATGGGTCGAACTCGATGTCTTCGATACTGGAAATTCGTGGCTCCCTGCGCCCGTCCGATTCGACCAGATACAGGGGGTCCTTGCGGACCACCGATGCGATGGTCTGTTTGATTTCTTCCGAGTCATAAAACGGACCGGCTTCGATCCTCACCAATGGCAAACCGGCAGCGTCGCAGATTGCTCTCAAGGGATCCGCGGGCGGCGCCGGCCCCTTTCCGGAAACGGGATGTTCGTACAGTTCAAGGGCACAGGCGACGGACAGATCGGTTTTAGAGCACAAGAGGAAATCGAAACATTGGTTGGCAACCCGCTCCAAGGTTTTCCGCGCGCCGCTGCCCGCCCCTTCGTAGCGAGCGGAAATGAGCTCCGTCACGGGAATCTTGCCGAAAATTTCATAATCTTCGCCAACGGCTTGTTTCAGGGCGAGAAAGAAAACACGTTCCTCGGGCGAAAACAAAAAATCTTCGCTTCGATAAGCGGATTTCCTCGATTTTTCGGATGATTTCGGTGCGCTTCGGATGATCAAAAGCAAGCTGGCGAGGGCGGCGATCCCGATAAGAATCAACCATGTCATTCATTTTCTCCAAAACGCAGTGTTGTTCTAATAGCAGAACTCGTCGGAAAAGCGCCGAGCACTCATTCACAGAAGGATCCAATAATGCTGAACGGGACTCTCCGGCTAGAGCACTAAGCCGGGGCTGATGCAGGCGATGACTGTATCGTCTGCGGGCATTATACCCAAAGCGCTTAGCCTGCGATGTACCGCCACCCGGCCGCCGGCCGGAAGAGGCGGAACCATGGAGCCGGTCGAGGAGTGATTGCGCCTCGGCGCTTGTCCTTACGGTTTTCGGGAATCTCAAGTTCTCGGCGGTGCGCGAAGATGAACTTGTAGACCGGGAGACCGCGAGAGCGATGCGGTTCGTCTCTCATCGCATCCGAGGGAGTTGCCCACGATCCAGGATAGCTTGGCAGGCGATGGGCATGGGGCGTTTCGGCGCTTTCGGCTTGATCGGGCTCGGAGGGTGTTCCTGAAACCACCATGAGAGGCTGGAATCGCAGCCGTCACCGGGCGGTACGGGGTCCTGTCGGATGCAATCCGGACTGTCGGATGGGCAAGCGAGGCGAATATGGAAATGGTCGTGATGGCCATACCAGGGGCGGAGCTTTCTTAGCCAGGTTCGATCGCCTTGGGTCGTACGACAGAGTTCTCGCTTGATGTGCGCATTGACGAAGACCCGGTCGATCGCGGGAATCGTCGCCGTTAGTTTCAGCAGCCGCGCGTGCTGCTTGCTCCAGAGTCGGCGATCGAGGCCTTTCCCGGCACGGTTCAAGAGGCTAGGGGCGGGAATGTTGGCTCGCCATTCGTCAGCTTTCGCATAGCGGCCGGGATCCAGGTTAAACCAGATATCGGCGTCGAGACCGGTTTGATGGCTGCGATGGCCGAACGGCATAGGGCCGCCTCTCGCCAGAGAAAGATCGCCGACTTGAATCACGCCGATCGATTCGCTCGCGCGCTCGCCCAAAGTCTCAATCGTCCGGATCAATAATGGATGGCCGAAGTAGCGTTTCCTCTCCAAGTGCATGACGAGAAACCCGTCGCCCTCGGTGGGCAGAGAAGCCGCTCCGCTGATGCAGCCGTTGTTGGTTGTACCGATGGCGAGCGGAGGACCATCGGCCGGGCCGGCTACCTCAGCCCAGGGATTGCCGAAAAGAGTGCCAGGAAAGCAGAGCAAAAATAGAGTTTTTCGAATCGAATACATGAGGGGGTAGTGGGAACCTGAATCGAATCGGCTAGTCGCTGTCCGGATGTGGCGTCATTCCGGGATCCTGCGGCTTTAGGGTCTTTTGGCTTTCGCCCAATGGAAAACGACGCTTGGCGTTGATGACCCAGCCTTTGGCCTTGGCAATCTTGACGTCGCGTATCTCTTCCTCAAGGAGCAGACGCTGGCGCTCCAGCGCGAGCAGCTCGATTTCACGTTTGAGCTGGTTCTCGACGTCGTCCAAGGCGCCGGCACGCCGGCTCTTTTCGGCCAAGTCGGCCTCGAGTTCCAGCTGCTTCAAGCGGGTCTCGTGATGGATGCGTGCCTCGCGGAGACGCACTTCGCTATCATATTGTTCGGCCGCGCGGGTTTCTTCAGCCGTCAGCTCAGCGCGGACGTGCTCGGCTTCATGATCCCGTCGCGCCTTGCGCAATTCGGTTTCCCGCTGCATCAACTCCAGCATCCGTTTTTCGTGTTCCAGTCTGAGCCTGCGTTCGTTCGTTTCACGTTCGTAGTTTTCCCGTGCCAGCCTTTCGTTCAATTGGCGACGGCGCCGGATCAGTTCGAGGTAGATGCCGTTGTGTTTCGAGTCGATGTTTTCGGCGTACTCTTCGATTTTGTCGAGATCGGCGAACACGGTTTGGATCGTACACCACGCGCGGCACTGAATATCGCGCACTGCCAACAGTTCGTTGACGACGGTTTCGATGCGGCGTTCCATGAGGACGTTGCTATCGTCAAGTCCCGCCTGGTCCAATTGTCGAAGCTCGTGTTCGGCGGCATCTTGCAGCAGCGTTCGATAATTCGCTCTGATGTAGCCACCGAGGTCGGCAATGTGGTCGGGATTGGCATGCGCGTATTTGACGGTCGGCTGGAAGCGTACCGACAGCGCCGCCTCGATCGTGCAAAGAGTCCCCAGTTTGAGCGGTTCCAGGGGGATCTGCCAATCTTCAATTTTCAGGTCGTATACGCGGTGGTAAAAACGCCGGACAAAGCGTTGGGGGCGAGGAAATATACGGCGGTAAGGGCCGAGAACGGAGACCACGATGCGGCGGTCGCCTTCGAAACCCGCTTCCCAGCGCAAGTCGGTGTCGAGTGGGCTATCCTCAAACATAACCTTTCCTCTTCAGGATATCGTTCAGCTCGTTCTGGTTAGCCGGTTGTTCCGTGGGGTTGGCCGTTTGTCGACGCTTCAAGCGTTCGGCGATGATCGGGTAGAGATTGGGAGCGAACTCCACCGATTTGTCGTTGATCTTGCGAAGATAACCGCGATTCAGGAGAAACGCCACGGAGAACATCCGACTCCAGTCGGAATAACGGCGCGCCCTTTCCAGTTCCGTTTTTTCGATCACAAACTCCAATTCGTCATTTTCATTTATGGTGAATTCTCCGAATTGCCGGAGACCGAGGTAGGCCAATTCCTTTTCGTCTTCGCTGAGCGGGCCGGGTGCGGTGGATTCGAGCCGATAGGACAGGAACAGAATGAAGAAGTCCACCATGGCGGCCAAGGCCAGAGTGAACCAGGAGATGTTCTTCCACATGGCGAATGACGGTGTGATGCCGAGGGAAAATTCCGCGTAGGAGCCGAATCGCGGCGCCTCGATGGGGAGAGTGCCATAGTTCGAGGCCAGGATTTCCGCTTCCCCTTGCAGATCCTGGAACGTTCGGATCAGTCGCTCATAGGCCGCAGCATCGTTTACCATGAGTAAAAATTCCTGTAGCGCCGACCTGACCTCGGATAAACGCTTTTCCAGCGCCTCCGAATGGCCGTTCAGCTGCTTCAGTTTGGCTTCTTCGTTCTGCAGTATCTCGTTGTAAAAGCCCCAGACCTTACCCTTTCCGATCTGCCCCTGCATTCCCGGATGTGTACCCAGGTACGCCCGCGTGGCGTCATCCGAGGCTAGTTCGACGCGCTTCTGCTGAGCAGCGATCAGCCGGCTCTTGAGACCGACTAGGTCTTCAATGTATCGGTTCGCATCAAGGACGATGCCGGTTTGCCTTTCAAGCAGGATGGCATCGCGTTGAGAAAATTCGTAAAACCTGAAATAGGCGAATGAAATCGATACGATTAAGGCGACCAACAGCGAAAGCAGCACGCTGAGGTAGCGCATGGGATTCGCACGCCAGCGCATGCCGGCTAGCTCCAGCGTGCAGATCACGATCATGGATTGCACCGCGATGGTCATGATCAGTGCGATCCACTGCGGAATGAAATAGCTGAGGCCGTAGCAAGTGTTGTATCCTTCGGCGACGCTGAGCGACAGCACGATGGGTATCGACAGGATCCGGAGCAGGCCGACGAAGGTGCTCTGGACGGCATTCAACCATTGTCCGATGCGCCAGGTAGACGCGGTCATGGATCGCAGCCCTCGGTGTCCGAGTTTCGCCGCTCGATTTCTATGGAGTGCTGGTCTTTGAGTAAGCGTGCTGGCATCGGAGTCCAAGCGGTAAGGTAAGTTTCGGGCGTCGGCGTTTCGGGCTTATCCTAGTGGCTGACTCATGCATTTGTGAAGATGTGATTGTTATGGGAATGTTTTGGATCGCGATATTGCTGGTGGTCGCTCTCGTCATCGGCAACCTGATGATTCTGCTTCGAACTGCGAAAAAGCCCAAAATCCCGGATTCAGTCAAGCCGAAACCGTATAAAGACGATGACGAGAACTGGTGAGGGGACTGAACGAGTCGGTTCCCCGTACCGTCAAGACCGCAAGCCTCTGCGTCATCGAGGCGGCGCTGCTCCTGCCTCGACGGTGCCGCCGGCGAGTCTCCTGTCCGGATATCTCGGTTAGCCATTCCCGGGCGCGTCGTCCAGTACTGCTCACGGCGCTTTTACAATTCTTCGCGTGGGCCGGGGACTCTCGTGGTCTCCGATCATTTCGAGCCGAGGCTTGAGTGCTTTCCGGCATCGTCACTCGGCCTATTCGCCAATAATTTTTACCAGGACCCGCTTCTTACGGCGACCGTCGAACTCGCCGTAAAAAATCTGCTCCCAGGGGCCGAAATCGAGCTGCCCGCCGGTAATGGCCACTACCACTTCGCGGCCCATGACCTGTCGTTTCAGGTGGGCGTCGCCATTGTCTTCGCCGGTGCGGTTATGGAAATAGCGGCTGATCGGTTCGTGCGGCGCCAGATTTTCGAGCCAGGTTTCGAAATCCCGATGCAGCCCGGATTCGTCGTCGTTAATGAACACCGAAGCGGTGATGTGCATGGCATTGACCAAGACGAGGCCTTCCCGTACTCCGCTTTCCCTCAGACAGGCCTCCACCTGCCGGGTGATATTTATGAATGCGATCCGGCTCGGGGCTTCGAACCAAAGTTCTTTGCGATAGCTTTTCATGTCTGCGGTTCTCCTATTGTTCGGGTGTTCTGTCTTGCGTGAATCGAGGAGATTGATCGTAACCGCGAATGGTGCGACAGATCAAAGCTGCTCTCAAGTCGAAACGCGCATCATCAAGAAAAAAACGGCTGCACGATCGGGCGTCAGAAAATTTTACATTCGGAGAGCAGAAGGGCAACGGCACTTTTTCTCTAAATGCCCGTATCAATATCAATGCGTTACGACTACTTGCCCCGGAGTCGCTCGGCTTTGTCTGTTGATGGCGCACGGGAAATTACGATATGCGGAGGAATGGGGGATTCGCGGCGTTCCATAATCTTTACAAAAACGCACGCTGCTCATTTTGCAAAATATCCGAGAAAACAAAGATATGACGAACTGGTACAAATATTGATGGAGATATGGCGGCGTTCGGACGAGCGCAATGACCACGAATCAGATAATGATTCAGCACCCGTTAATTCAAGGAGATATGAAATGACAAACTTCAGGACGACTTTGTTGGCGACCGGTATCAGCATCGCGTTGGGCTTCTCGGCGGGGGCATGGGCTGAGGCGGATAGTAATGACAATTTTGCCAGTTTCAGCGTGGCGGCGGACGCCAGCAACGAAGCTGAAATCGACGACGAGAGCGACGGTGCTATCGCGATCGGCGGCGGTAACGCGACCCACGACCAGAGCGAAGCTTACGCCGACGACAAATCAGCCGCCGCAAACAACGGGGGCACGGCAACCGTCGACAACAGCGAAAATAGCTCGGCTACCGGCGGCGCGGACGCCGCAAGTGCCTTGAACGGCGGTACGGCGACGATTGACAAGCGTAGCTTCGAGATCGATGTCAGCTCCCAGAGAGCTTATGGCGGCGTAGCCAATCACGACGGCAACGTTGAGTTTGAAAGCACCGCGGTCAATCTTGAAGGCGAAATCGAACATGTATTCGTTACGCCTATCGGTTTCTCCCTCGAAGCCGGGGTACCGGTTACGGCTTCAGCCAATAGCATCGACAACTCGGTTAATGGTGCCGCCGGTATCATACAAATTTCCCAGAACCTAGGCCACGCTTCATTGGTTCAACAAAATACCAATGTTTTCGGCACCGTGAACGTCAGGGAGTAAGAACGACGGGATAACGGACGATTAGAGCACCGGTGAGTGTCGAAGCGCTCGCCGGTGCTCGACCACAGCCTAATGGAAAAAGGTGTGAACAATGCTAAAAGGATTGGTTGGAATTCTGGGTTTTCTCGTCAGCTGTTCATGGGCAACCGGATTTGCCGGCGCTCTTGACGAGGATGTCACATTCGCCTTCGAATCGAATACGTCCGTCGCAAACGGCGATCTGGCCGAGGAGCGTGCCCGCCAGGGCGTGGATGATCTGGCGTTCGCCCGAGGCGCTCTTAAAGCAACGATGGCCGGCAACACGGTCAATGCCAGCAATATGACGACATACAATGTCATAGAAAGCGGCGCATTTAACGATGCCGGCGGAATCATATCCGTGATTCAGAACACCGGAAATAACGTCATTATCCAGAATCTCACCGACGTAAACGTCACGATCATGCCATGAACGGAAGCACCGGTTTTCTCAGTTCATGTTTGCTGGTTGCTTTGTGCCTGGTCAGTACGGTGTCCGGCGTTCGAGCCGGCACCGTAGAGTTTTTAGACGGCCCGGCGGGGCAGGGATACTATAGCATCGGCGTCATGAGTTTCGCGGAAAGGCGATTCAAGACTATCCTCAAGCAGCAGTACGATTTTAGCTGCGGCTCCGCCGCGCTGGCGAGTTTGCTGGCGTTTCATTACGAAGATACGGTCGGCGAACTGGAAGTTTTTGGTGACATGTGGGACCATGGCGACCAGGAAAGAATCAAAACGCAGGGATTTTCCTTGCTGGACATGAAGCTGTACCTTGAACGCCGCGGATACAAGGCTGATGGCTTCAAAATCGGCTTGGAGCAATTGGCCGCAAAAAGGGTACCTGCGATTACTATCATTAATAACAAAGGGTATTTGCACTTTGTCGTAATCAAAGGTTTGGAAGAATCATCCGTGCTGCTCGGCGATCCGGCCCTGGGTTTGAAAAGGGTGGGTCTTCAGGAGTTTGAGGCAGCGTGGAATAATCGTATTCTTTTCGTCATTCGAAACAAAAAGAATATCGCGAACAGACATTTCAATAATGTTGACGAATGGTCGCTTACCCCCAAGGCACCGCTGGCTACAGGGGTTGATAATGGTAGTCTTGCCACTTTTAACTTGATGCGACCCGGAAGATATGATTTCTAGATACAAGGAGTAGTCTCATGATTTCGGGCAAGGACGTTCCTGGGTTGGGAAAGTTCAACGTCAGACACCTGGTTCTGAGCGTTATTTTTTTTGCTTTGATGCCTTGTTCAATTGCGATTTGTACGGCGAGTGACGAAACCGACGTCGGCTGGGCGGCCGTCGAAAACGTAGAACTGGATGAATCGCGCGCCGGGTTCGTGTTGGACAACGGAATCGTCATTGATTTATCCTTCGCCACTTCCGTATTCGTCAACGGACGAGAACAATTTTCTGATCGCCTCGTACTCGCTAAGGACTTTTCCCTCGATCAACTGAGTCGACCGGCCGTGAATAACGGCTCTGGAAATCTGGCGCTGTCCGATGCCGGTCTGAATAACATGGCCGTCATTCAGAATACGCTGGATAATCAGCTAATTACCATGGTTAGAACGATCGATATAACTCTTTCCAATTTTAAGAACATGAATTTGAGCGCTATCGGGCCGAATGGTCGCTGGTTTGCCCGATAGAGAAACGGTATTGCCATTTGTTGATAGGAGACGTCATCATTTAAAATTGTATCCGGTTTTGTTAATAGGGAATATTTTCCTTACTTCTTATAACCAAAGGGAAGGGAAAGCAGATGGAACTAACAGCTGGGATTTCTCGAATCGAAAGGGTGTTTCCGGCCAATCAGGCCTGGAGCGACTTCAGGGATGTCATCTTACTTCAGCCGGGCTGGGCCGACTCGCTCGGCTTGGCGAAAAGCCTTGCCGAAAAGGGCTGGAAGGCCCACATCTCGATGGATACCCGGGAAGCGATAAGATGCCTTAGGTCGAATCGCATCTATGTCGGCGTAGTCCTGCTCGACGCAAGCTTCAGCGAAGAAACGCAAAGCGAGCTATTGGAGGTCATCAACGAAAGTTTATCCACGGAGTGGATTGCGATCGTCGATCCGGCGTGTATGGGCTCGATCGAGCACGCCTCTTTCTTAAGCTCTTTCTTCTTCGATTTTCATACCACTCCCGTGGACATACGCCGGCTTGCCTTTTCGCTCGGGCATGCCTATGGCTCCGCAAAACTCGGGGAGGCCAGTCGCGGGGAGTTTCATCTAGCGATCAATCAGAGGTTTGGATTGATCGGGTCCAGTAAAGCCATGTCCTTGGTCTATGACAATATGCAGAAAATCAGTCGGAGTGACGAACCGATCATCATTAGCGGCGAGACCGGGACGGGAAAGGAAGTTATAGCCAGGGCGATCCACGGATTGTCGCCCAGGGCGGAACGACCATTCGTCGCCGTAAGCTGCGGAGCCATTCCCGAAACGCTGGTTCAAAGCGAATTCTTCGGTCATAGCAAGGGAGCGTTTACCGGTGCGGTTGAAGAGCGAATAGGGCATTTCGAAGCCGCCGCCGGCGGTACCGTGTTCCTGGACGAAATCGAAAATCTCTCGCCGCTGGGACAGGTCTCTCTATTAAGATTTTTGCAGGAAAAGGAACTGACTCCCCTGGGATCAAAGGAATCGCGTCCTGTTGACGTACGCATCATCGCTTCCGCCGGCCCGAATCTGCGAGAAGCGGTGGCTGCCGGGACAATTAGAGAAGATCTATTTTACCGGCTCAATGTATTGCAAATCGATGTTCCCGCTTTGAGACATCGGGATACCGACGCCGCGCAAATCGCGGAATATTTCGTAACCCGGTTCAACCAAGGCAAGCGACGGAATGCGAAACGTTTGTCCAAAAAGGCGATCTCAGCGATTCTCGATTATTCATGGCCCGGAAACGTGCGCGAATTGATGAGCTGCGTCAATCGGGCTGCCATTCTTTCGAGCGGTCGCCTGATTACCGAGGCAGATCTAGGGTTATCCCGCTCCGCGCGATTCAGCGGAAGAACGTTGAGAGAGATAAAGGCTCAGGCCGTGGAGCAAGCGGTGACGTCGGCCCTGGCGGAATCTAAAAGCATCACCAGTGCTGCGCGCCGTCTAGGAGTCTCTCGTGTGACGCTTTATCGCCTGATGGAAAAACATTCCATTACGGCGCCGGGCGTCGAACAAGTCGCTGGATGAGTTATGCCGAGTCCGGGTAGATATATTTGCTTTTTATTAAATGAAAAATTAATTAATAACGCTTAATGTAAACCATTAAATATTTGCCGACATATTTTTCCTGTTATTGCGGCAGATAGTGAGTTCGAATTGCCTCACGATAATCATGATTACTATCCTCGTCGAGGCTTTTCTTTTGCGCGAAAAAAAATCTGCTATATTCGTGCCTTTATTCATTGCTAGCCGGAATGCGGTTTTATGAGGAAGAGATCGCTTTTCGATTCTTACCTATTCCTCTCCAGGCAAAACGGAGAAGGTTCATAACTATTGGTAAAGTTTTTTGGAAAGCGTATCCAGTCGCGCGCAATTAAGGGAATCCAGAGCATGGCGCAACTATGGTTTGACTAGTATACGCATCATGTCAAAAATCGCTTGCGAAACCAGTTAGATTAAAGTACGTTTTGTTACGTCGCAAGTATAAGACATGGACCCAGGGAGGGAACGTCATTGCGCGTGTTGGTCGTTTTCACTATTTTCGGGATATTTCTGGTTTCCGTCTGTGTCGGAGCGGAAATTACAGATATAAAATATGGAGAGTCGGTCGATGCACTAAGACTCGAAGTTTCGGCCTCCGAATATCTGTCGGTTCAGGCTTTCATCGTGGACGATCAAAATCGTCTGGTCATCAAGTTTCCAGGTAGCCGCATCAGCGGAACGCTTTCCCAACCTTCTCATGATCATCCCTTGTTTTCCGGCGTGGCGAGCACCTCGGAAGTCAACGCCGACTTACGTCTAGTGGTCGACTTGAAGCGGCCTGCGACGTTTACCCAATTCTGGGAGCCGGCGTCGTATGGAAGCTCGCCCAAGCTCTTGGTGCAATTTCCTAAGCGCCCAATGTCGGAGCGTGCCGGCAAGTCACCCCGGTTCAAAAACGCTGGAAAACCCGGAGCCAGTCTTATGTCCCCGACTGAAAAAGCGACCGGCAAAACCGCGAACTACGGCGAGATCGAGCAGTTGCGGCGGGCATTGGCGGAACAGCAACGGCTGTTGGATGAGCAAAAGAAAGCTTTCGAGGAACAGCAGCGTAAGCTTCGGACATTGCAAAACCAGCTTGAACATTTGGCTGGAGCTGCGCCGGCCAAACGAACCGATAAGAGCCGGACTATGGAACAAACAAACCGGACCGACGCCGGCTCCGCCAGCCCCCGGAAGGTGGCCGGTAATCGTCAGCCGTCCAGGCCCACGGGGCCGGTCGGACAAGCTCCTGATCCTGCAGAAACGGCAAAGACGCCGGAACTGCCGAGAATTTCGGAAACCGTAGGCGGCGTGTTGACGCCAAAGGGAAATCTGACCCTGGAGCCTTCGCTCGAATACCATTATGCGAGCAATAATCGGGTTTTTCTCAACAGCGCGACTTTCGCTCCGGCTGTTGCCGTCGGGCTCATCGACATCGCCAACCTCGACCGGCATACGTTGCTGGCTGCACTTACCGCTCGCTATGGGCTTAGCGACCGTTTTGAGGTGAGCGCGCGTGTACCCGTGCTTTATCGGGAGGACAGACAACGTTCGCGACCGATCTCGGTCAATGTCAACGCAGACGAAACCTTCGATATCGAGGGATCCGGTTTAGGCGATATCGAACTTACCGCGCGCTACCAGTTGAACGGTGGGAGCGGCGGCTGGCCGATATTCGTGGCGAATCTTGCAACTACCTTACCTTCCGGCAGGAGTCCGTATGATGTCGACTATGTCGTGGTTCCCGGCATTCCGGGTGCCACCTATCCGACCGAACTCCCGACCGGTTCGGGGTACGTCAGTGTACAGCCGAGCATCACGGCCTTGTATCCGACTGATCCGGCAGTGTTTTATGGCAATTTGAGTTATGCGTATAACGTTGAAACGGACGAAGATTTCGAGACAAGCGACGGAACGGAAAAAAGACGGGTGGAACCGGGCGACGCGATAGGAGCAAGCTTCGGGTTGGGGTTCAGTATCAACGAACGCTCATCTTTCAGCATCGGATACTCGCACAAACATGTGTTCGGAACGGAAGTGGGCGGAAAATCCCTTAAAGGATCTAATCTGGATCTCGGCGAGTTTCTTTTGGGCTACTCCTTCAAGCTCACTAGAGACACAAGCCTCAATTTGTCGGTGAGCATAGGCGCCACGGAAGATGCGCAGGATGCCAAGGTGACCCTGAGATTGCCGATGTCCTTCCGGCCGTTCAACTGATGTTCCGCCATCGTTCCAGCGAGATTCCCGAGCACGCATTCAACCGGCATCGACACGCAATGCATCACTCGGAATATCCGTCCCTCGATCCGGTAACTTCAACTGTGGGTATTGATATGAAAACGATCGAACCTTATGTCGGAATACATGACGACCTTTACGGCGGAATGACGGATATCGGCCGCATCATCAGGGATGCTTGGGCGTTCGGATTGATCCCCGAGGCGGAGACCTGTGCCGGATGGCAAGCGGGGGCCATCGAGAGCCTGTGGGAAAAGGTTCATGAAGCCTGGGATCACTATGGCTTCTCGGTGCATAACTTTCCGGAAGAACTTTTCCGTCGGTATGTGAGTATTCAGGAAGACGCGGTCGTTCGGGCGAGAGCCTTGGGCTGGGATCCGGACCGCGACCTCGAGGATGACTAAAACGACATATTTGGAGCACGCTATGCATGTTGTCTGTCCTTTCTGCATGACCTTAAACCGCGTCCCCCCGGAGCGCCTGAAAAACCATCCGAAGTGCGGGCGGTGTCATCGAGAAATTCTTAGCGGGCAGGCGGTAATTCTGGGCGCGGCAAATTTTGAAACGTATATCGGACGAAGCGACCTGCCTGTCGTGGTCGATTTTTGGGCAGACTGGTGCGGCCCGTGCAAAATGGTGGCACCGGTAATCGAACAATTGGCGGAAGAACTGGCAGGACAGGTATGTTTTGGCAAAGTTGATGTCGATTCCGAGCAGACTCTCGCCGGGCGATTCAATATCCGCAGCATTCCGACTTTAATGCTGTTCAAGTCCGGGAAAGAAGTCGACCGGGTGATGGGCGCAATGAATGCCGCAAATCTTCGGCATTGGATTCTTTCGCGCTGATCCCGTTCGGATCCGGACTGAGGCTTGCAAAAAAAGAGGGCGTCCGAAGACGCCCGTCACAGACATGACAAGAAGGGCGCCAAACTAAAGATGGTAAGCCGTTTCGCCGTGCTCGGTTGTATCGAGTCCTTGACGTTCGACTTCTTCGGTAACGCGAAGTCCGATCAGCATATCCACGATCTTGTAGGCGATAAGAGATACCACGCCGGACCAGATGATTACGGTTCCGACTCCCCACGCTTGGCTGGTGAATTGGGCCAGCATGTCGTATTCGACCAGCGAGTCGGTCACATAATCGTAAATACCGGCTCCTCCGAGGTCAGGGGAGGCGAATATACCGGTACCCAATGCGCCGATGATGCCGCCGATACCGTGAACACCGAATACGTCGAGCGAATCGTCGTAGCCCAGAATATTTTTCAAGCTGGTCACTGCCCAGAAGCAGACGGCACCGGCAATGAGGCCGAGAACGATGCTGCCCATGGGGCCGACGAAGCCGCAGGCCGGGGTAATGGCAACCAGTCCGGCGATGGCGCCCGATGCCCCGCCCAACATACTGGGCTTGCCTCGCGAAAGCCATTCGGCGGCCACCCAGGCTAAGGTTGCTGCAGCCGTAGCCAGCAAGGTGTTTACGAAAACCAGAGCGGCCACACCGTTAGCTTCCAGATTCGATCCGACGTTGAAGCCGAACCAGCCCACCCAGAGCAACGATGCGCCGATCATGGTCATGGTTACACTATGAGGCGCGATGAATTCTTTTTTGTAGCCGATCCGCTTGCCGATCAACAGGCAGCCGACCAGTCCCGCGATACCGGCATTGATGTGCACCACCGTCCCGCCGGCGAAATCCAGTGCTCCCTTCTGGAAAAGGAATCCGGCCGTTGCATCGGCGGCTTCGGCTGCGGCGGCGTCCGTGTAGGCGTCCGGACCAGCCCAGAACCAGACCATATGGGCCATGGGAAGGTAGGCGAAGGTAAACCAAAGTATCATGAACAACAGTACCGCTGAAAACTTGATGCGTTCGGCGAAAGAGCCGACGATCAGGGCCGGAGTGATGCCCGCGAAAGTCGCCTGGAATGCGATGTAGGCGTATTCCGGAATATAAATGCCTTTGCTGAACGTGCCGGCGAGCGATTCCGGTGAGACACCTTTCAGGAACGCTTTACTGAACCCGCCGAAGAATGCGTTGCCCTCGGTGAATGCGATGCTGTAGCCGTATATCGCCCATAATAGCGCCATCAGCGAAAAAACCACGAACACCTGCATGAGAACGGATAGCGCGTTCTTGGCGCGGACCATGCCGCTGTAGAACAGTGCCAGTCCGGGAATGGTCATCAAGATGACCAATACGGCGGCAATGAGCACCCACGCGACATCGCCTTTGTCAGGGGACGGCGTAGCAGCTTCTTCGGCCAATGCAAACTCGGTAAAGAACAGAGACAGGGCGGTCAGGATTCGTCTCATGTTATTTTTCTCCTATTCGTTTTAAAGGGCTTCCGCTCCGGTTTCGCCGGTACGGATACGGATGACTTGCTCAAGATCGAGCACAAAAATTTTGCCGTCACCGATTTTTCCGGTGTTTGCCGTCTTGGAGATAGCATCAATCACGGCTTCCAGTTGTTCGTCCGTTACCGCGACTTCGAGCTTGACCTTGGGAAGAAAATCGACGACGTATTCGGCGCCCCGGTACAATTCGGTATGTCCCTTCTGACGGCCGAATCCTTTTACCTCGGTAACGGTGATTCCGGAGATGCCTACATCGGACAAAGCCTCGCGGACGTCGTCCAATTTGAACGGTTTTAGAATCGCGGTCACAAATTTCATGCGAGAGTTCTCCTATAGTGGTGCGGACGCCGCCTTTGTTTCGAGACTGAACCGGCGAAGCCCTGCTCAGACGTGAGGCGTTCTACGACCTAAAAGCAGAACTTGTGCCAAACGTAGTTTGACGCGGCCGGCAAGGCATGAAATGCGATTGTCAAGATGACAGGCGCAAAAAATGCACCATTACGGAGCGTCCAGATTTGCATGCACTATAACGGTGCGTGATGGCTGAAGGGGGTTCCACTGGACGCTTACGGCATCAGTCGGCTATTCTTTTCGCCATGTTCGATAAATCCATGCTAAATGATCTCGCTCGGCATCTTGCCGAGTCGGTGCCGACCGACTTATTCAAGTTGCAGGACGATTTGGAGAAGAATTTCCGCGCGATTCTTCAGGCCTCTTTTGCAAGAATGAACCTGGTCAGCCGGGAAGAGTTCGACGTACAGGCCGCGGTTCTCGCGAGAACGCGGGAGCAACTGGAACGGCTGCAGCTTCAACTCGACGAGTTGGAAAAACGGATCGCCGATCGATAAACCCCCACGGAAGCGGAATCCATGTCCTTGGCCGTCGTATACACTCGGGGCAGGCAAGGCATCGAAGCGCCTTTGGTTACCGTCGAGGTTCACATTTCCAACGGTCTTCCCAGCCTTTCCATCGTCGGCCTGCCGGAAACCGCGGTGAAAGAAAGTAAAGATCGGGTGAGAGGCGCGCTTCTGAACTGTCAGTTCGAATTTCCACTCCAGCGAATCACCGTGAACATGGCGCCTGCCGACATCCCCAAAGAGGGCGGCCGTTTCGATCTCGCTATCGCTTTGGGTATTCTGGCAGCGTCGGGACAGATCAATGGCGCATCACTTAGAGAGTTCGAGTGCGTGGGTGAGCTATCTCTGGGCGGAGAATTGCGCCCGGTGACCGGCGTACTTCCGGTCGCTATTCAAGCGAAACGTGCCGGACGCGCACTGATCACGCCCAGGGAAAATGCGGGTGAAGCGGCTCTCGCCGAGGACGGAAAGGTTCTGGCAGCAAGCCATCTCCTCGAGGTATGTGCCCATTTGAACGGCCAGCAGCGGCTCCCGTTCGAATCGAACGAGGGGACGGCCATAGGTTTCGATGAACTTGCCGACTTCGCGGATGTGCACGGACATTATCAGGCCAAGCGGGCGCTGGAAGTCGCCGCTGCCGGAAAACACAACCTCGTGATGCTTGGGCCGCCGGGAACCGGCAAGTCCATGCTGGCGGCACGGCTTCCGAGCATACTCCCGCCATTGACCGACGAAGAAGCCCTGGAAAGCGCGGCCATTGCGTCGGTCAGCGATTTGCCTTTCGATCCGAGACGCTGGCGCATTCCTCCGTTCCGTGCGCCGCACCACACGGCTTCCGCTCCTGCTTTGGTGGGAGGCGGAGGCAATCCCAAGCCGGGCGAAATTTCCCTGGCGCACAATGGCGTGCTTTTTCTCGACGAATTGCCTGAATTCGACCGTAAGGTGCTCGAGGTTTTGAGAGAACCGTTGGAGACGGGCTGTATCACGATCTCCCGTGCCGCGCGGCAAGTCGATTTCCCGGCCCGGTTTCAGCTCGTCGCCGCAATGAATCCTTGTCCCTGCGGCTACTTGGGCGATGCCTCCGGACGCTGCCGCTGTACCTCGGAACAGGTTCAGCGTTACCGCTCGCGGATTTCCGGACCATTGCTCGACCGGATCGACATCCATATCGAGGTGCCGCGCATTTCCCGGGAAATGTTGCGCCATGGCGCGCCCGGCGGGGAACAAACCAGTTCCGAGATTCGCCGGCGGGTGATCGCGGCCCGGGAAATCTCCCTGCAGCGGACCGGAAAGCCGAATGCTTCGATGGCTCCGCAAGAAATCAAGAAGTATTGCGAGCTGACGGACGAGGGAAACCGGTTGCTCGAGCAAGCGACCGAAAAGCTCGGACTGTCCCATCGCGCTTATCACCGCATCCTGAAACTCGCCCGTACCATCGCCGATCTTGCCGGCGAAGCGAAAATCACCCTTCCTCACCTTGGCGAAGCCATCGGATTTCGGCGGCTCGACCGCGTATCTTCGGGCGTTTGATGGCCGCTCAACTGAATCCGCAGCAACTCGCTGCCGTTAATACTTTGGATTGCCCCTTGCTGGTCCTTGCCGGCGCCGGCAGCGGTAAAACGCGGGTGATCACGGAAAAAATCGCCTATTTGGTCAAACAGAGCACACCGGCGCGGCACATCGCCGCTCTGACCTTCACCAACAAGGCGGCGCGGGAAATGAAGAGCCGTGTCGGCAAACTGCTTTCGGACAAGGACTCGCGCGGCCTGACCGTATCCACTTTCCATTCGCTGGGCCTCGAAATATTGCGCGAGGAGCACGGCGCACTCGGCCTCAAGAAGAATATCTCCATTTTCGATGAGCACGATCGCCTGGCGTTGACCAAAGAACTGATCAAGCACGGATCGGAAAACTGGGAGATCGACGAGGCGGAAAGCTATATCTGGCGCATCGGCCGGTGGAAGAATTTATTCGTGACCCCTGAGCGGGCGCTCGCGGAAGGGCAGGGTGATGCACAGTCCGCGGCCCAACTTTATGCCGAATATGTCCGGCACATGAAGTCCTACAATGCCGTCGACTTCGACGACCTGATACTGCTCCCGGTGCTCCTGTTTCACGAGCACGCGGACATCCTCGATAAATGGCGCAATCGGATACGCTACTTATTGGTCGACGAGTACCAGGACACCAACCTGACCCAGTACGAACTGGTCAAGTTGCTGACCGGCAAACTGGGCCGTTTTACCGTGGTCGGCGACGACGATCAGTCGATTTATGCGTGGCGCGGGGCGCAGCCTGAAAACCTGGCCCAGCTGCAGCGCGACTTTCCGCGGCTAAAGGTCATAAAGCTGGAACAGAACTATCGTTCGACCGGGCGGATTCTGAAGGTCGCCAACTCGCTGATCGCCAACAATCCCCATGTATTCGAAAAACGCCTTTGGAGCGCGATGGGATACGGAGATCCGTTGCGGGTGCTCACGCACAAGGAAGAAGTTGCCGAAGCGCGGCAGGTCGCGTCCGATTTGCTGCACCACAAGTTTCGCCACGGCACCCGATTCCAGGACTATGCGATCCTGTATCGCAGCAACCATCAGTCGCGGCTGTTCGAACGCGCGTTGCGGGAGCACTCCATTCCTTATTTCATCAGCGGCGGTATGTCCTTCTTCAGCTATGCCGAGATCAAGGACATCATGGCCTACTTGCGGTTGCTGGTGAACCCGGACGACGATGCGGCGTTCCTGCGCGTGGTCAACGTACCGCGCCGCGAGATCGGACCGAACACCCTGGAAAAGCTCGGCGCCTATGCAAACCGGCGCCACATCAGCCTGTTTGCCGCCTGCTTCGAATTAGGCCTGCAACAGTCTCTGGGGGAAACGGCCATAAACCGGCTGCGCCACTTCGCCGAATGGATCACCGATGTCGCCGACCGGGCTCGGCGTGGCGATACCTTCGCCGTCATCGAGGACTTCATCGCCAAGATCGGATACGAAAACTGGTTGAGGGAGACCAGTAACAGCGAAGATGCGGCGCGGCGCAAGATGGGACAAGTCCGCGAACTGATCGATTGGCTCAAGCGCATCGCCAAGGACGACGAAAAGGAAAAGAGCCTTTCGGAAGTCGTTTCCCGCATCCTATTGCTCGACGTCCTGGAGCGCGGCCAGGAAGAAAATGCCGGCGACCGGGTCAACCTGATGACGCTGCACGCCGCGAAAGGGCTGGAGTTCCCCTACGTCTATCTGGTCGGCATGGAGGAAAACCTGCTGCCGCACCAGACCAGCATCGAAGAAAATACCATCGAGGAGGAACGCCGCCTGGCCTATGTCGGCATCACCCGTGCGCAGAAGCTTCTGACCTTGAGCTACTGCACGCACCGAAAACGCCATGGCGAAATCGTGAATTGCGAGCCGAGCCGGTTTCTGAATGAACTGCCGGAAGAAGAGCTCGAATGGCCGGAACGGCGCGCGCTCGATCCCGAAACGAAAAAAGAACGGGCCATGGACAGCTTTGCCGCAGTCCGAAGTCTGTTAAACCGATCCTGATTCCTGTAAAATGCACCGCATGCGCCCGTAGCTCAGTTGGATAGAGCGTTGGCCTCCGGAGCCAAAGGTCGGACGTTCGAGTCGTCTCGGGCGCGCCATTCAAGTCAAAAGCTTAGCGAAAGCCAGCGTTCCTAAGATCCCTTCCCGTTCACAAATCATTCACATTGAACGATGACAGGGGTTCCTTATGGCTACCATCCAACAGCTTCCTAGTGGGTCCTGGAATGTCCAAGTCAGACGTGAAGGGGGGCACCAACCAGCAAGACCTTTAAGACGGAAGCACAGGCTCCAAGGCATCAACCCTTTTCAGACTCTCCGCATCGCTTTCGCGGGGGGCTGAGTAGTTACGAATCCCTTACGAGATGAAGCTTCCGGTTCTGCCGAGGAATTATATACTCGGCTACCTTGTAAAACCTTGGCTTTTCCAACCGTGGAAAGCAGCACAACAGGTGGGGCGAGAAGGCACCAATCGGCTCAGGACCGGCCTTTTGACAGGCTCAGGGCGAACGGCCTACTGGGATTGGCTCGTAGGTCCGGTAAATTTCCATCCGAAATTCCGGCGCTGCCGCCACCGACCTTTAGCTGACACCGAACTGCCCGCCGCGCCCAGCGCTGAGGGCGTACGCCGGCTTGCCACTGCACCGCGCCGAATCCGCCCATGGCACTTCCTTCGCCCCATCCTTGGGTAGAAAAGCTCTCCATTTCGGATCGTAAGTTTTCTTTCTGCCTCTGAGCGAGAGTCTCCCGGTCTTTCATCCAAGCCCCAGCCAACGGGCGATAATATTTCGCTGCATTTCCGAAGTTCCTGAATAGATGGTGCTGCCTACGGCATCGCGCAAGGCGCGCTCAACCTCGTACTCAGCCATAAATCCATAACCACCGTGGATTTGAACGGTATCGAGAGCTGATCCAACGAGCGATTCGCTGACGAAGAGCTTCGTGATCGCCGCATCCAGAGCCGCAGTTCTTGCGTGATCCAAGCGCCACGCTGCACAGTACGCCAATAATCGGGCCGCTTCCAGCTGGACTTTCATATCGGCAATCTTATGTGAAATCGCCTGGAACTTTCCGATGGCTTGTCCGAATTGGGAGCGCTTCCGTGCATAAGCAACCGATGTCTCCAAAAGGCGTTCCATCGTTCCCACATGACTTGCAACCAGTACGATACGCTCCCAGTCCATGGCGGTTGCGAAGATACTCGTACTTCCACCAACAGTGCCAAGCACGGCGTTTTTAGGGACATAAACGTTGTCCAGCACCAACTCGCTGACCTGCGCGGTATGTAACCCCAGCTTCTCGAACCGCTTTCCATGTGAAAAACCAGGCGTGCCTTTTTCAATGATGAATGCCGTCGCGCCTCCGTGAAACCCCTTCTGCAGATCGGTCATCGCGAAAACGATTGCCAGGTCGCCGATAGGCCCATTCGAGACAAAGGCTTTGGTACCGTTGATTCGCCAGCCGTTGCCGTCCCGCTCCGCCCGTGTCTGCATTGAAAACGGATCGGAACCCGCGCCGGGCTCGGTAATGGCGTGCATGCCGATCAGACGGCCGTCGCAAAGACCCGGTAGGTAACGTTGTTTTTGTTCCTCCGTGCCATGTTTTGATATCGGTGCTATGCAAGCCAAGATATGCGCGCAGATCGAAAATACCAGCCCCCCATCACGACAACCATAACCGAATGCTTCCAGTCCCATTGCGCACGTTAAGGCATCGACGCCGCTTCCTCCATAGGTCTTGTCGGCCGGAAGGCCCTGAATGCCGAATTCGGCGCATTTCTGCCAAAGTTCTCTCGAGAATATTTGCTCGCGGTCACGCGTTACGACATCCTCGTTCAATTCCTGCTGTGCAAACTTAATGATTCTGTCTCGCAGCGCCTTTTGCTCTTCCGAAATCGAGAAATCCATCAAAGTATCTCCTTCAACCGTTGATAATCGATTTTGTCAGTCGAGGTCTTGGGTAAAGCTTCGCGCCAGATAAATACGTCCGGAATCATGTAAAAAGGTAAATGTTCTGAACAAAAACGCTTCATCTCGATCATGGACGGGTGCTTCGTATTGCGGCAACTCAAAAAGGCCTTGATTCTAACGCCGACTTCTTCATCGGGAACTGCTATTACCGCCGCCTCCTTGATCGAAGCATGGCAATACAAACCTGCTTCAATTTCGCCGAGTTCGACGCGATAGCCGCGCCGCTTGACCATACGGTCGCGCCTTCCTACATAGGTATAATTGCCGTCATCCGTCTGAATCACGAGATCGCCGGTACGATACCAACGGCGTCCATCCTCGATCAGGAAAGCTTCCGCCGTTCTCTCCGAAAGTCCCCAATAGCCGACCATGACATTACCTCCACTGATGCAAAGCTCCCCGGCTTCTCCCCGTGACTGGACATGTCCATGTTCATCGATGATCTTTCCCTCCAGATGATCGCAAACTTTTCCGATCGGGAAAGGAATCGTTCTCTCGTCCGGAATCGGGAGGGGCAGCTCATAGTACGTACAAACATTAGTTTCGGTTGGGCCGTATAAGTTAAAGTACCGTGGTTTGGGTAGCAGCCGCGTCAAGGCTCGTAAATGCTTTACTGGAAAAACCTCGCCGGCGAATAATACGAGTCTAAGTGATGAATAATCCTTATTCGCAAGATCACCGAATTGAGCGAGCAGACTAAGAATGGACGGTGCAGAATACCAGGATGTGATCTTATGTTCCGCGATAAATGGCGCTAGCCGATGGGGATCCTTACCGATATCGTCCGGCACCAAAACTAAGGTTGCACCATGTTTAATGCTTAGATAAATATCTAGAATCGAGAGATCAAAGTGAAAGGGTGCATGAGAGGAAAACCGATCGGTTTCGCACGGCTGAAAAACGTCCGAACACCAGTCAATAAAGCTTACAGCGTTCTCGTGCGTCAACGTTACCCCTTTCGGTTTGCCTGTCGAGCCCGAGGTATAGAGAATGTAGGCAAGATCATCCGGTTTCGAGGCGACAGGCTCCGCTGCCACTCGCGTAGCCGATCCGATTTGCTTCAGCGCCTTATCCAGCCCGATTCCACCACCGACTCCTTCGATAGTCAGAAAGAAGGGAGCCGAATCCGGCTGTACCAACTCAGCTCCGAGCTGGTCCGCAAAGCGTTCGTCCACGATAATCAGCTTGACCCCGCAATCCTGCAGGATGAACCCATTGCGCGAAGGCGGAGCGCTCGGATCAACCGGGACATACGCTGCACCGGCTTTTAAAATACCCAAAATTGCGGCCACGGCATCAATCGACTTACGCATGTAGATACCGACACGATCGCCCGCCTGAACGCCTTGGTCGTAAAGATAATCGCGCACGCCGTCAGACAGTTCGGAAAGCTCGCGATAGCTAATACTTCCAGCGCCGGGCTCTACGACTGCGGTATATTCCGGGTAATGCTGTGCGGCGTGCACAAAATATTGATGTAACGCGCGTGCTGTCATATGAATACCGAAATTATGATTTTTTTGAGCTAACAAGCTGCGTGATTAATGCAATCGTATCCAGATATTCCGGATCGGTTTCATGAGCCTGAACCGTTATACCGTATTGATTTTCCAAAAAGAGTACCAGCTTGATCGTGGCAATGGAATCGAGTATCCGCCCCGTGATAAGAGGCGTTGAGTCGGTTAATTCATTGGGATCTTCACCCGGAAGAAATTCCCGAAGGATGAAATCCTTAATAGCGGATTTTATTTCTTGGGTCATTTGAATCTCCAGTTTATGTCATTAATCGCAGCATAGTAAACAGTCGGCAACAAATCATCTTCCCGATACGTTGATATCGGAAAAAATCAGCTTTCGCTGCTTGTTTAATTCATCATAAAGACGTGAGGCAATTAACTCATGGCCAGACGTATTCGGATGTTCATCCCACTCCGCGAGGCGTATGGCGGAAACATCCCTGCCTTTGTATACGTCAGACAGGTCGATAATAACGAAGCCCGCCGCTTCCGCTATATTCAATGTCTCTGATGTTTCTTCCTGCCATGTTCCCTCTCTGACTTGCGGCAGAAAGATAAGCACAGGTATGGCACCACTGTTGTGAGACCGTTCCACGATATGGCGGTAGGTCCAGGACAAAATCTCCACGCCATGCGGCCTGATCTTCTTGAGCGCGGTTGTTTCATCCATCCCGCGCGCCAGCCCGCCACGCGCAACGATCTCCAGTAAAGGCTTGAAAGGAATGCTGATATCTTTCTGTACGACTTCAACAAGATAGGAAGCAGCACGTGAGATTTCCCGCCCCGTTGCAACATAAAAGACTGCGTTCGGCGCAAACTCCAGCGCTCTGTCCAGGGCGACAAGTTGTTGTAAGGGTTGGTATCCCTGAATCCCGAAATTGAGAATCTCATACCGCCGCCGAGATTCATTTTCATGGTTCAAACGATCTTCTACCAATGCCTCGAACGTTTCGCCATCTCCAACACCCCACCCCATAACGGAAGATGCGCCCAGCAATGCGATGCGATAAGTATCCGATGGCGGCTGTAACTCATAATCCCGATCGCGCATCCCCCAGCGATTGATGCTCACCGTTCCATAAGTTGTATTCAACATGACCGAGGGAACTAAATCATATTGTGCGAAACCATCACTGAAGCGCTTTAGGCCGGCATTACTGCTTAACCAATTGGGAGGCTTCTTGGTATAGACCTCCCATAGCTGTGAATTAAAGCGGTCGACAGATAGAAGATTCTCGTAATAACCGCGCTCCAAGTGAGCCGTATCCAGGCGACTTAAATGTGCTGATCGCAACGAGTGCACAAGCGTGCCGACCTCCGCTCCCATTTGAGTGTGAATACTTTGCATGCTTATGCTCGCCAAAAGGATCATCGATCCAACCGTCGCCAATCTTTCCTGTTTCCAGTCGTGGCTAGGCTCTTGGGAAGATCGCGCATTCCGAATCGTGTTTCGCTCGATGTTACCCAAGAACATGACAACTAAAATAATCCCAGGAAATATAAGGACACTAAGCGACAGATCTCCCTTTAAAGCCGACCAAAGTGAAAACCAGCTAGACAAAGACTCAGTAGTCCAGAAGGACCAAAGCACGCAAATGAACCAGAAAGTGGCATAGGACCTCAGCGTAACAACACAGAGATCCCTAGCAGTCTGCTTTCCTTTGCCCAGATTACGGCCTTCACGTCCATATCTGATCTCATAAAGCGCGTTGGCGACAACCAATCCTCCTAGAATCGCCCAAAATAATATATCCTGCAAAACCAACAACATCGTACCGCGCAGCCAAAACCACTGATAGGCATGCAAAAACCAGGTGAGCATGAATACATACAGCGTCGCTATTACCATCGCTTTGGTCGTACCGAGCGTACGAAGCTTAAATACAGCAGGGTAATAAAATATCTTTTGCATGAAATCTTTCCAATAGATATTTATACGCCGCCAGAAATCGGTAAAACTGGAAGCCAGGAGATAACGATTATGTGTCTCCGGCAAGCGAAAACCGAATAGGTAAAGCATGCCGGCAATCAAATGGAAAAGGCCGGATATGCGCAGGTACAGAAGAAAGTTTGCCACCAGAAATTGGGTCAGCTGTGCCGGATTGGTAACCTCCTCCGGTGCAAGTGTGAGATGATAATAGACTACACGGTATAAAATAAGGTGAATTACGCCCCGCGTCATCCAGTCGATGCCGGTCTGGTAGATTCGATAGGCATCGTCATCGTAGTAGTTTCGGCGAAAAGTTTTGTAGTCGATAACCGGAAAGAGCGGAAAGCATGCATTCGGCAGTAGAAAAAAATAAGAAAGCCTCTGTGTGAGTGTTGTCGGAGTAGTGTCGTGCCGTAACTCGTAGAAGTATAGGATCAGCCGAAACATGAATATCGAGCCTAGTATCGGCCAGACGGCATCTGAAATCGGACCATCCACCCATCTGGCACGGAGGGCCGCCAGGATAACGCCAGCACCCAAGAGCAAAAAAACGCGTTTCTTGAATGAAACCGGTAGATGGCAAAGGCCGATGAGAATCAAACCGACAACAACCAAGGATAATCCATTAATCAGATCAAGAGTAAGGATGAATCCTGCCAACGAGAGTAGTAAAAAGAAGGGCAATCTATAACTGAGTGGAAGTAACGCATGTACGGCAAATCCACCAAAGGCGAGCAATGCGAGTTGTAGAAAGGCCGCGCTTTCAATTTCGAATTGTCGTAACAAGACCGTCATGATTCCGAGTTGAAAAAGAATGAGCAGGTATTCTTTGATACCTATACGTCCTTCTGCCACTGTCGTACTCAAATGGGGTGTGATTTCCTTTTGTTTGATGAATCTCACGTTAACTATCTCCCGGATAGAAAGCTGGCTAGAATCTGAAATACATCATCATGACACGACAACAGTCGGCGCACTGTGACCCCTGGACATCACCAAAATATCCGCGGAAAAAATGAAAATCGGAAGTTTGTTCTTATCATTGCTCAAACAGTCTTCTTGACGGTCAAATGGCTGCTCTCGAATATCCGTGTTGAGGTAAGGCAACCGATGTAACGGTTGACGCCAAAAAGCAGTTCACCTCTCCATATCCACGAGTCAATTTGGTTTAAATCGATACCTACCGAAGATGAAAAGGAAGATATTTGTTTTCAGGACCTCCGCAAGCTGCACCTGCGTCTTATTGGTTGAACGCGTTTAGCGCCTTCCTTAATCGAGAATATTCACTGATTCTATAAGTTCGTCGATATTATTTTCGCTTTGCCTAGGGAGATCGGGCAGCAGATAAGATGCCTGTTGATTGATACAGCGGGCTTAATGAGAGACTGCCAAGCAATCCCGGAATAGAGAAATGCGGAAAAAAGGCAAAGAGGGCTAACCGAGGAGGCGATACGTGCGGGAAATGTTTTTAAATCGGCGATCCGCTCGGAATACGGAGCCAAGCCAGACGCTTTGAATGACTGTGAGGGAACGGATAGCCCGGTTAGATAACTCGCCCGCGTCGAGAAGGTAATCTTGCTGCAAAAAGGATAAATCCGAAGCCGATCGATGGCCGACACATAGGGCCGGATACAGCGGAAACCCGGGCAAATCGATACGCATGAGGCAGCGGTTGGATGATCCTGCCCACGACTATGAGCGGAAAAATCAGAAAAATCGATTAGTCCGTAATTCGTATGTTCGACGGGTTCGTAGACCAGCATCGGATACGCTTCCTTGGGTGCCCCGGCACGCTGATGATGCACTCGAGACAAACCATGGTCAAGCAATTCGCATGGCGCGGAATGTGCAATCCGGAGAAGGCGTCAAAACAAGAACAAATTCAATACTGACGCGCCCGAGGCACGCTGGAGTTTCATCGCCGCCGGGACCCAGCAGGCGCACCTGCTGGGCATTTCCGCCACGGATATTCTTCCCGCACCGCCGCCCCGGCGATGTCGCCACCATCAACGGCGGCGAGTGGCCCGCGAAGATGGCCGAGCAGCGATAGTACCTGATCAAGCGCCTCAAACAGATGAGTGGCATTCAAGGCCCCTGGGGTCGATTAACCTCGAGGAGTGAGCATTCTGAGTTTTGCCAAACCGCTGAGAGTTTTTATCAACTCCCTCACATCGTTCAGTACGGCATAACAGGCCGGGATTAGAATCAGGGTTGCAGCCATGCCGAACAGAAGGCCGAATGTGAGAGAAAGCGTCACCGGCACCAGGAACTTGGCCTGTTCGCTGGTTTCGAACAGCATCGGGAAGAAGCCGGCCAGGTTGGTCAGGGATACCAGGACGATGGGACGGAAACGGGCCGCGCAGGCTTCGGAAATGATGTCGCCCAGGCGGGCGGCCTGGTTGCCGTGCTTGCGGATGTAGTCGAGCAAAACGATGCTGTCGTTCACCACCACGCCGCTGGCCGCCACCATGCCGACCAGCGACTGGAACGACAGAGTCAGCCCTAATGCCCAGTGGATCAGTACCGCGCCCAGCCAGGCTACGGGTACGGCGAGCATGAACAGGAGCGGCTGCAAATAGGACCGGAAGCTGACCGCGATGAGGGCACAGATGGCCGCGAGGGCAAGCAGGGTATTGCGTTGGAGTCCTTCCGCGACCAGATCGGCTTCCTCCTTGGCCGCGCCGCCGGAAATCGTGAGCGAGGGATAGCGGTTTTGCAGTTCCTTGAAAAAGCCCTGCTCCAGGGTCTTGAACAGAGCGTCGCCCTTGAACGTGGCCTCATCGTTCAGACGCACGTGGAGGGAGACGATGCTTTGCCGGTCTTCGCGGGACAGGGCGCCGAATCCGGGCGTGAAGCGGACCTCGGCCAAGGCTCCCAGCGGTGCCTGGCCGCCGTCCGGCAGGCGCACCGGCAATGCTCTGAGATTGGTCACGGTTTCCCGTTCGGCGCGCGGGTAGCGCACCATGATTTTGACCTCGTCGCGGCCGCGGATGAAGCGCTGAGCCTCCTCGCCGTAGTAGGCGTGCCGCACCTGCTCGGCGAGGTCGCGCAGTCTGAGGCCCAAGCGTTCGGCTTCCGGTGTGAGTCGCAGGCGGATCTCGGGTTTCCCGGGCCGACGGGAATCCTCGATTTCCGCGATTCCCGGGAAGCTGGCGATCTTGGCTTTGAGCTCTTCCGCCGCAGCCTCCAGGACCGCGGGGTCGGGAGATCCGAGTTCCACTTCCAGATCGATCACGTCCTGTTCGGTGGGCGTGTGGAAATCGGGCCGAAAATCCCCGACATCGCCGACATGCTGGTACCAGCGCTGGATCAGATCTCGAATGTGAAACTGGCGGCGCGCCTCGCTGGAAAATTCGACCCAGATGGTGGGGTCGGTTTCGTTGACGAATATGTCCAGTCCTTCCACTACCGAAGGTGAACCGGGCGGTTGCAGGGCATTCAGTTCGGCTTCGGCCTGGTGCAGCGCGTCGACGAACTGGCGTACCCGCGCCTGGGTTTCCGGGTAGGGGGTGCCAAGGGGAGGGCGCAGGTGTATGTGGAAATTGTCGTAGCTCACGTCTTCTTCGAGGGAGACCTTGACGTAGTCGGCGTGGATCAGCGCCCAGCCGACGACTACCGCGCCGGCGAACAGCGCTACCGTGGCATAGCGCCAGGCCAGCACCCGCTGAAGGAATGGCCGGTACGCCCGTGTCAGCATCGCATCCAGGCCGCCGTTGAGGACCGCTCGGAGCCGCGCCAGGGCGTTCGGCGTCACCACCCGTTGCGACGGTTCGGCGGCGAGATGGGAAGGCAGGATCAGTAAAGCCTCCACCAACGAGAAGGCCAGCGACAGGATCATCACCACCGCCACCGGCTTCATGAAGCGCGTGGCCCAACTGGGCGGCACGAACAGTCCCGGCAGGAAGGCGATGAGGCCGATGCTCACGCCGAGCACGACCGGCACCGCGACGTCCCGCACGCCCCGAACGGCACCTTTGAGGCCGGTAATGCCGCGGCTCTGGAGATCATAAACCCGTTCGCTGACGATAATCGCATCGTCCACCAGAACGCCGAGGGCCAGCAGGAAGCCGAACAGCGATAGCATGTTGAGTGTCACGCCGGCGGCGGGCATCCACCACAGCGCTCCGGATACCGAGATCATGATGCCGACCGCCGCCCAGAGCGCGACTCGCGTGCTCAAAAACAGCATCAGCACAAGCAGGACCAGCAGAAACCCGGTGATGGCCTCGAACACCAGAGTGTCCAGCAATTCGGCGAAGGAGCGCGCGTTGTCGCGCCGGGTCGTGACCTCGATGCCTTCCGGTAGCCGCGCCGCCAGTTCTTCCACGTACGCCTTCACCGATTCGGCCGTTTCCACCAGATCGTGCTGAGCGATTACGCCGATGGTTTCAGAAGGGCGGCCGTTGCTCAGGTTTTCGGCGCCTTCGTCGGCGAAGCCGTCGGTCACGGATGCAACCTCTCCCAGCTTTACCGTGGTGCCGTCGGAATAGGTACGCAACGTCAGGTCGAGCAAGGCGTTTCGTTCGTAGGCAGTGCTTTTGGCGCGCAGCTGGAATTCGCCCGTTTTCGCGCGGACCACGCCGCCCGGCAGGTCCAGCGAGCTTCGGCGTATCGCCTCGGCTACGTCGGCGAGGGTCAACTGATGCTGGCGTAGGCGTTCCGCCGACACCTCGACGGAGATTTCGTAGGCGATCGTGCTCCACAGCTTGGCCAGGCGCACGCCCTCCAGCGTGCCCAGATCGTCACGTACCCGCTCGGCCAGTCTGCGCAGCGCGAGCATGTCGGTATCGCCGTACAGAACCACCGAGATGGCCGGGTATTCCCAGCTGGTGTCGTCGATGTCGATCTTTTCCACGGCGCGGGGCAGGTTGCGCAGGGTTTGGGTGCGCGAGCGGATGTTGAGGGCGAGATCCTGGGTATTGTAGTCCTGCTGTACGTGAACGACGATCACGCACTTGCCGTCCAGCGCTTCGCTGCTTAGCCGCTTGATTCCCACCAGATCGTGTATCGCTTCCTCGATGGGAATGCAGACGCTTTCCTGGACTTCCGAGGGCCCGGCGCCGGGATAGTCGGCGCTGATCCGGACCGTAGTGGGCGCGAAGCGAGGATAGGCCTGCTTGTCCATGGTCTGCAGGCTGAGGCCGCCGCCCAGAAAAATGATAATCATCAGCAGATTGGCCGCAACCGGATTGGCGGCGAACCAGGCGAGCAGGGAACGTCCGCCGAAGGAACCCGGATTCATGAGCCGTTCCCCGATGATGATTCGGCTTGCAGCTTGACGTCTGGTGCCGCTACGGTGACCCGCATGCCTTCGACCGGCAGGTCGACTCCGGAAACCATCACCGAGTCGCCGGCTGCGAGCCCTCCCGATACGATCAACTCGTCATGGCCGCTGTGTACAATTTCAACATTACGGAGTCTGAGGCGTCCCTCGGAATCGACGAGATAGACTTGGTAACCCGAATGTAGCGCGGCTTGAGGCAGCCGCACCAGATCGTTGCGCGGAAGGCCCTCGATTTCGGCGTGCACGAACAAGCCAACCGCCAGCGGCGGCCGATCTTCTCGATAACCGTAGGGTTCGCGAATTTCAGCCACGGCGTAGAGCATACCGGTCTTTTCGTCCACGACACCCTCGGTGCGGACGATTTTTCCCTCCCAATGGTGAAGTTTGCCGCCGAAGCGCGCGCTCAGGCTGACGGCGGGGCCGATCCGTGCGTTCCGTCCATCGGCGTAACTCAAGGGGAGATCGAGAAATTCCGCCTGATCGGCCGCGATCGGAAGACGCACTTCGGCCACGTCGGTGGCGTACAGTCGGCCGAGCGTTTCACCTGCGGTGACGTATTGGCCGACATCCACTTGCTTGCTGCGAACGCGTCCGGCGAAAGGGGCGTAAAGCGCGCAACGCGCACGTCTGAGCCGCGCTTCGGCAAGCTCGGCTTCGGCGGCGGCAAGCTTGGCCCGCCGTTCTTCCAGGTGAGGTTTGTGCAACACGAATTCGCTCGGCTCGCCGCCGCCCAGCGCCTGCCATTCTTCGGCAGCTTGTGCGGCTTCCTCCTGTTCCCGCAACAGTTCTTTGCGGGCCTCGGCTACGAGGGCTTGTGCCTTGGTTACCGCAAAGTCGTAATCGCGCGGCTCGATGGAGACCAAAACGTCGCCCCGCTTGAAAAAACCGCCCGCAGCGAAAGCGGGGTGGACTCGGATCACCTTGCCGGCGATCTCCGCAACCAGGTTGATCTCGGAGCGGGGTGCGACTACTCCCTGTGAATGAACGTTCAGCCTGACGAGCTCCGGCTTTGCCGGGACTACGTCGACCACGGGCGGTTCCCGCTCCGCCACCTTGGGCGTGACTTCCGACTTGCGGTCGATCAGCGTCCAGGCGGTAATTGCGCTTGCACTTAGCAGAAGGGGCGGCACCAGGATTCTTAGGCTAACGGAGTTGATCGCCATTTCTGATTTGGAGCTGTAAAAAAACTGGAGCGGTTTCTAGGACGGCATATCGGGTGTTCGTCGTTCGATCGACGAGACCACAAGCGAGAACTGTATCGAGTTCAGCGGAGCTTGATACGGTCCCGGAGTTTGTACCCAATTCGTGCGCCAGGGCCGAATCCCGCAAAACAAGGCCGGCGGCCGTCCCTTGCCGCCAGATCGGGACGGAAGGCGCGGAGCCGGTCACCGCTTGTGCAGCGCTCACCAAACCAGCGTTCAAACCTGGCATCTTCGCCTTCATACTCCCCCACCCAGCGCCAGATACAAACCGATCCGGTTGTTGAGCAACTGCCGTTTTACGGCAAGATGGGCGCTTTGCGCGTTCAGGGTGCCGCGATAGCTGTCCAGCAGGGTCAGGATTTCGATAAAGCCGTGGCGGTACGAATAGATCGCGAGTTTTCGGCTCGCTTCGGTTTGTTCAACGGCTTCCCTGAGTGCCCGTTCCTGTTCCCTAAGCCATTCCTCGGCGGCCAGGGATTGCTCGACCTCGCGGAAAGCATTGAGCGCCGTGCGCCTGTAAAGATTGAGCGCTTCCTCCGCCAGTGCCCGGTTCAGTCGAATCTCTCCCGTGATCCGACCGCCGGTGAAAAGCGGCTGCAGGAGCCCTATTGCGACATTCCAGACCGCGGCGCGGGGATCTACCAGTTCGGTCAAGGCCGGACTCCGGGTTCCCCCGGTAGCGGTGAGGGCGACTCGAGGCAAGAGTGCCTTTCGTGCGCTTTCCAGCCGGAAATCGGCCGCATGCAAGCGGTCGAAAGCCGCGACCAGGTCGGGACGCCTTTCGAGGAGTTCGGAAGGCACGCCCGCCGGTACCGGAGCGGGAGGGGCCGGCAGTAATGCCTCCGTTGCGAGATCGGCCGCCGGGTAGCGTCCCAGCAGGACCTCCAAGAGGCGAACCACGGTTTGGACGCGGTTGCGCGCCGTTGCCAACTGAGATTCAGCGTTCGCCAAGTCGGTGAGCGCCAGGCGCAGATCGAGGCCGCGAGCCAGTCCGCGGGCAAAACGTCCGCGTACGAGTTCGACGATGGTGCGCCGGTCGCGGATCGATTCTTCGGCAACTTCTGCCTGAAGCCTGGCTTCGGCCAGTTCGAAGTACGCCTGTGCCGTTCTTGCCGCGAGGGATAAGCGGGCGGCGTGAAAATCGGCTTCCGTCGCGGTGGCTTCATGAATGGACGCCTGCCGGAAAGCGCCAATGCGCCCCCAGATATCCAGTTCCCAGTCCAGCGTGAACAAGGCTTCAAAGGCACCGAATTCGGTCGATCCGAAGCCGGCGCTGCGCACCTGGGCACGCTCGTAGCCCGGCGTGAAAACAAGTTGCGGCCAGCGCCCGGCGCCGTCGATGCGGGCCTGTTCCCGGGCGACCTCGACTCGGGCGGCTGCGGCTTTCAGGTCGTAATTGCTCACTAGCGCCTCCTGCACCAACGCGCTTAACGCGGAATCGCGGAACGATTCGACCCAGTGTTCGGAAACCGCAGCCCGAGGGGTGGATGTCGCCGTCCACATTGCCGGAATCCCGGCCCCGACGTCACTCGTGTCCCGATCTGGGGTCGTTCCGCATCCGGCGATGAGCGATAGGATCAAGCCTGAAAATGTTACCGATGCCCGGGCCAGTCGGAATCTATCCACTGCACGACTCATGGGCGAGCAAGGTTATCCGGAGCCGTGTGCGTGTCGTGCGCCTCCGCAAGGCGTTGGGGGAGCTTGCCGGCGTGGCCGGGTAAGCCGATCACCACCGTAGCCTCGCGCCGCTCATCGCCGAATTCCAGGTGCGCCGGCATCAGCGTGGCATTGCGATGAGGATTGTCCGGTTTCCTGCCTCGGCGCCTAATCGGTGGGTCAATGTTTTCGCAATGAACCATAAACGGGCGCGACGACGGAAATGCCGGTAGTTCCGGCGAAGCTGCCGGACCACCTGCCTGCTGCGTAAGTTTCATTCCCCCTTCTCCTCTTGATTATGAAATCTGACGCTCTAATTGGTTAAGACGAATGAGACTCCGAAAACCCCCAACACATCGACGAAAAAAATCCGAGCCGTAAACCTGGGTTAAGGCGGGAAACGGATTGCTGGTCGTGTTGACCGGCGTTGAGAAATGCGATAATCGGGGCGCCCTCCGAGACATTGCGAACGAACGGTCTCTCGGCCGTTTGAATCGCGCCGCATGTCTCGGGTTTACGGGCATTTGTCCGGAGCCGAAATGAGCGGCCGGTCCTAATCGACTTCACGGAATTATGAGTAATGGCATGAAACGACTAAAGGGCACCTCGAAAAACCTCCTTGGTCTGCGCGCGCCCGGTAAAATAGGACCTGTAGCCAATCAGTGTGTTGAGTCCCAGACATGACCAAACCGAAGATGCCAAAGTCTCCGAAGAGCGCGATCAAACCCGATCTGTTTGCGGCCGATTTGCGCAAGCAGAAGATCGACCGGATGGGCGATCCGCTGGTGGCCTTCGAGACCCACATCGACTTTGCGGCGCTTGCCGCGGACGTGGATCAGGCGGCGCCCCGACCGGTCAGCCCGCAAGGCGGTCGTCCGCCGTTTCCCACCGAAACGATGGTGCGCATCCTGTTTCTCAAGCGGGTCAACAATCTCTCGGACGAGCAGATGGAATACCAGTTGCTTGATCGGATGAGTTACCAGCGCTTCTGCGGGCTGATGGACTCGGCCAGCATCCCGGACCGCACCACGATGTGGACCTTCGAGAACCGCATCGGCGAGGTCGGCGCCCAGGCGCTGTTCGACGGCATCGAGCGGCAGTTGCTCAAGCATGGCTACATCGCCCGCGGGGGGCATATCATCGACGCCACCCTGGTGCCTGCGCCAAAGCAGCACTTCAGCAAGGACGATAAGGAGATGCTGAAGGAAGGCGCGATGCCGGCGGACTGGAGCCCGGCCAAGCGGCGGCAAAAAGACCTGGACGCCACCTGGACCAAGAAGCACGGCAAGAGCCACCACGGCTACAAGCTCTCCATCAACGTGGACAAGCGCTACAAGGTTATCCGCAAGATCGAGACCGGCACCGCCGCTACTCATGACAGCCAGCACTTTGAGGCGGTGTTGAACACTAGCAACACCAGCCGGGACGTCTATGCCGACAAGGGCTATCCGAGTGCGGAACGGGAAGCCCAGCTCCAGGAAGCGGGTTATCGCAACCACATCCAGCGCAAGGGCCAGCGCAACCATCCGCTGTCCGAACGGCAGAAACAACGTAATCAACGCATCGCCCGGGTCCGAGCACGGGTCGAGCATCCCTTCGCCGCCATCGCACAAATGGGCGGCAAGTTTATTCGCACCATCGGCCAGGCGAGGGCGAACTTTGCCATGACGATGATGGCGGCCAGCTATAACCTGAAGCGGCTGGTTTACCTGAAACAGGCGGGTGTCGTGGCCTTTTGAGGCCCACCCTCGCCCGAAAGGCCCCCAACGCGGGCGATTCGGGGAAAATGAAAAGTGAAATGGCGACAAGAGCGTGAGGGAGTCGGCTCGTGTGCCCGCCCGGTCAAAAAATTAGAGCCGGGTTTTCATCAAAATTCAGGGTTTTTCGAGGTGCCCTAAAGGTCTTGACATTTTTGATATTCAGCCTGATGTTTACTGCCGTCAGTTCGGCCGAGCCCGTGCCGCCGACTGCCGGACGCGTGCACCATGTCGTCATCGTCTGGCTAAAGGAGCATGGGAACCCCGAGGCGCGCCGGCAATATATCGAGGCAACCCAATCGCTTTCCAAACTGCCGATGCTGTTGAGTTACCAGGTTGGCACTGTACTGCCAGGCAAGCGTGACGTCGTCGACAGTTCGTACGATGTAGCCATTGTTGCCACGTTCGAGAACGCACAAGCGCTCGACGAATATTCGCGACACCCGGACCACGACAAAGTGATCGACGAAAAACTGAAACAATTGGTGGACAAGGTGCTCGTATACGATTTTGTCGAGGCTCCGTGAGTGTCGCTCCGATTTCGAGCGCGCTCCGGGCCCGCATGTAACCTGAAGCGATTCTGAGCCTGTTGAACTTGCCCCAGTGACGGCGCGGACCGTGCCTGTTTGCGGCCGGGTGTGCCCGGAATCCGCCGGAAAGCGGATTCCGGACGGGGTAAAACCCAGTACGGGGTGAAAAGGTATTGACAAAGCGGGTGAAAACCCGCTTTTTTGCGCCTGAAAAAAGCATTCGGGGATAGGTAAGGTGAATTAGGGGGGAACCATCCTGTTACCGCACCTCAATCGACCCACGCTTGTCCTGAACGAACAAAAATCTATCCTTAAACCATGCAGCAGACCAATATGAAAAATCAAAGCATGTCGATCGAAAAAAGGGAATCAGAGCTGGCAGAATATCTTGAAAGACAGCCCTATGCGGTTGAGCTTGACGGTATCACCTTGAAAATAGGAAAAAATGTATTTCCATCGGATTTTGGACTTACCAGTTCATTTTTTGGCCAGTTCATACTGCGGCAAGAATCGGCCGACCGTGCCCTGGATATGGGTTGCGGCAGCGGGTATTTCGCTTTTTTGCTGAAAAAGTTGGGATGCAACAAGGTAGTCGGCGTGGATTTCAACAAGGATGCGGTGAACTCCGCGCGAGAAAACGTCTCCCTTAATCCCTTGCTTGGGCCGATAGATTTCATACACAGTGATCTCTTCACTGATGTCCCCAGCTCAAAGTTCGATCTGATCGTATTTAACTTTAATTACTACCCTTCCAACGGTACGTTCGGGCTCAATGAAGACGGAGGACAAGAGATTTTGAAAAGGTTTTTTGCTCAAGTCCAAGACTATATACACAGCGAAACGATAATTTTCATTCCATACTCACAGTTTGTTGGAGAAGAGCATGATCCGAAAACGGTTTGCCCGAGATTCGGTTTTTCGGCCGAAACCATGGTGACCACCGAGAATGCTGCCGGCGAACATTATGTCTACAAAATAACAAAGACGGTCTAGCTGTAGCAGACAACGGTTGAACCGCATCGAGACCGAAACCATCCGACATCCCTGTGAATTCGAAAGCGGCAGCCTGGTCGTTGGAAGACGCATGGCAATTTCGGAGGAATTTCCGTATGGTCGCTGCGTTCCCCTTTGGCGTCGTCGTGGCGCCCACTGTAGGGATCGAAAAGATCGAGAGGGGGACGATTGCTGCCGGACGCTGAGGGCGATCGGGCAGGGCTCGATCGGCCACCGCAGAGCTGTACAAGATTGTCAGAAAATTTTACAGCGCATGGGCCTGTTGGCTGTAGTGCCTGGGTTGAGTCGGCAGCTTTATAGATCAATGGTATATGGAAGATTCCGGCGCACTTAATTTTAAGGGCGGACGGTCGGCGATCGTCTGAATCGGGTGTACAGGCAGGCATAAGACAGGCGAATGTTACAAAAAGTTAACAAAAAGGATCTTTTCACGGAATTGAAAAAATCCGTAAAAACAAATAGGTAGGGAACTGGCATGGAGCTTGACATGAAAGTGGCGGCGTTTGGACGAACGCTCTAGGAACCATCGACTATTACCACTTCATGATGACAGGAGAAGAGTTCATGAACCATTCGCGATTCATCGTAAAAGCCGCCGGAATGTCTGCCGCATTGCTGATAACGGCCGGATCGGCCATGGCGGATGTCGAATTCATCGGGGTGGATCCCGAGGCGGCTCTAAGTGAATCAAACACAGTTGCTACCGTGACCGGTTCGGTAGTCTGCAGCACCGGAGAGTCATTTACCGCGAGTGCTGCAGTCCTGCAGAATGTTGCCGGCTCTTTCATCGCCGGCTCGTCACAGTCGACAAATCAAGATGCACCGTCCTTTCGTTGCACAGGCGAATCCCAGGCGTTTTCGGTTAACGCTGAGGTCGTGCTGCCGCCCGGTGGCAGCTTCCAAGTAGGCAATGCGTCCGTGATTCTAAATGTCTCGGCTATCGGGGCCCAAGGGACGAATAGCCGTTCCGCTTCGTCAGCGTTACGCTTGAAGTAATGTGAGCCGATTTAGGGAAATCTGAAGCCAAAGTGTAAACCCCTGGCATATCCTGATGCATAGGGCAATGCCAGGGACTCATTGGCCCGAGCTGAGGATTCTGTCCATTCGCGCCGGTGTGGCGACGTAGTTTCGGCGGCGCCTCACGGTTCCCGATTCCGCATTCTTGTTCGAATTCCAGCTGGCGATACCAGTCTTTTCTTTACAATTTTTTGAAAGAGAAGCGGCCAGCTTGTTCCCATCTGAACATTCGCCCGATTTTTGTCTCCAACCGAGATGCTTTTCGATGGTTCGCGGACCTTTCGGCAGAACCACGGCATCAGAACAGTTTTGTTCCGCCACGCGTGCAAATCGGCCTCGCCACGCGACGCTGCCCCGCTTCGCTCGCGAGTCCGGGCCCCCATCCTGGCCTGCCCGCTCGTCGCGTTGCGCCTCGCCCTGCCGATTTGTCCCAGAGGGAGAGGGGACTCTCGTGGCTTTACTTTCTTGACCATCAGTAAATCTAAAGGTCATCGAAGAGGCAATGCCGACGGACTTTCTGGAGGGTCCGAACCTGGTAATTTCGGCAACCCCACGGGTTACACTCATGATTTTCGATCGTTAAGAAAACCGGAAATCATAAATTCGCATAGCGTTTGGTGGACGCTTGGTTCTTGGCAATTGGAGCGATTTGGGATTGTAGGTTCTGTTTGCGGGTTAGTCAGCAGAGTACGAACCACGAAATAACCGCAGAATCGACAAACTTCTGCTCCATCCTGTCAACGGAACCCAAGAATTACCTCGCGTTTGTATGTTCGGTTTGGAACGCCGGCGAATTCTCTTGTCTAATAGGCTTGACTTTGGGATTGCGGGTGCCCGCATCATCTTTGCGGCGACGTGCAATAGGCTATTCGTCAGGCAGGTAAATACCCTCCCGGTACCTTAGGCCGCCGGCAAGACCGGTACTCGCTTAGGCCTTGACGCGTGCGGCGTGCCGCCGCGTCAGGCTATCCCTGCTCCGATCAAAAGGCCCAGAAGGGATAAACGGGAGTGACGATCGGTCCTGAAGTTCCGCGGCATGGTGACTATATGGCTATGGACTTCGACTGTCGAACTATCAGCTTGGAGACACGCCGCCGCATTGGCTCAGCAGCATCTTTGTGTGAACTCAATAGTCCAGCAAACGCCTCTTTCCCGGACGGTACGTTATTTGTCCGACGTAAAAGATGATTTTAAGAGCTCGAGGCCGTCCGACAAATTGTCCTCCAATGCGCGATAAGTCGAGTCCGGTTCTCCAACTCTCCGGGAAAACGCCGCCTTCCCGGGTGTATAAAACGTCTATTCGGCTAAAACGGGTGCTTTCCACCATCCTGTGATGATTAAATTCAAATTGAATCAACGCTTTCTTTTAAACGGCTATTTTGTCGCGGCGTTGTCGACGGCGTTGTTACTCATGCTCCAGCTGTCCCTACGACCGATCTTCGCGGAAGCACCCACGATCAACATATTTTTGAGCGGAGTGATTCTGGCGACCTACTTCGGGGGATTCAAAGCGGGACTGTTCGCGACCGTGTTAAGCGCGTTCGTGAGTGCCTACTTTCTCGTTGGACCCTCCTTGTCTTTGCTGGTCGCGGAGAAAAGGGAGTTGCTGCGCCTCTTGCTGTTTTCGGGTATGGGAGCAGCACTCAGCGTTCTGGTTTCGCACCTACGTAAACTCGAAAAGGGTGCGCTGCAGGTTGCCATCGAGCAAAAAGAGGAGCTCCGTGCCAGTGACGAACGCTTCCGGCTGCTCGTCGATGGGGTAAGGGACTACGCACTCTTCATGCTCGATCCCGACGGGCGAATCGTTAGCTGGAATGCCGGTGCGGAACGAATCAAAGGCTGGTCAGCCGACGAGGTGATCGGCCGGCATGTTTCTCTGTTTTATACCCGGGAGGATCGGGAAGCCGGCTTGCCTCAGAGGGAAATGGCGCTGGCTATCACCCAAGGACGCTATCAGGTGGAAGGCTGGCGGGTGTGCAAGGACGGCTCCATGTTCCGGGCGGAGGTCATTCTTAACGCACTGCGGGACGCCGATGGCCGCCTTCGCGGTTTCGCCAAGATCACCCGAGATGTTACCGCTCAGAAACTGGCCGAGCGACAACTGGAGGAAAGCCACGCTCGACTGGATAGCGTCATCGAGTCGGCGATGGACGCCATCATAACGATCAATGCCGCACAACGAATCGTCTTGTTCAATACGGCGGCCGCCCGGATTTTCGGTTGCCCTGCGGCGGAAGCGATCGGCGCGTCATTGGATCGGTTCATTCCCGAAGCCGTTCGCGAGGCTCACCGGAAGCACGTTCGTAAATTCCACGAAAGCGGTGTGACCAAGCGCGTGATGGGCCGGCTCGGTACACTGAGCGCCATGCGCGGCAATGGCGAAGAGTTTCCGATCGAGGCATCGATCTCGCAGACCGAAGTCGCCGGACAAAAGCTCTTCACCGTGATCCTGCGCGATATTACCGAGCGAAAGCAGGTTGAGGCGCTACAGGAGAATGACCTCAGAAAGAACGAATTTCTTGCGATGCTCGGTCATGAGCTCCGGAATCCGCTTGCCCCAATCCGCAGCGCAGCTCAAATCATACGCAAGATCGATGCGGGCGAGCCCCGGTTACGCTGGGCAAGCGATGTAATTACCCGTCAGGTAACCCACCTGACGCGGTTGGTGGATGAACTCTTGGACGTCTCCCGGATCGTGCAGGGCAAATTGATCCTTCACAAGGTTCGCGTGAGTATGAGCGCGTTGATCCAGCAAGCCGTGGAAATCAGCGGGCCACTGATCGAGGAACGACATCAGACGCTGAGCGTCGCGATTCCGGACAGGGAGGTGTTGGTCGAAGGAGACAGTGTGCGGTTGACGCAGGCCCTGTCCAATCTGCTCGACAACGCGGCCAAGTACACTCCGGAAGGCGGGAGTATTTGGCTGACTGTGACCTGTCGTGCCGATGAAGCGGTCGTTTCGGTCCGTGATAGCGGCGAGGGCATCGTCCCGGCGCTTGTGCCCCGCCTGTTCGAGATTTTCACCCAGGCCGAACGCACCCTCGATCGGTCCGAAGGTGGATTGGGACTCGGCTTGGCCATCGTGCACAAAATCGTCGAATTGCACGATGGCAGAATCGAAGCCAGGAGCGAAGGGTTGGGCAAAGGTAGCGAATTTATCATGCACCTGCCTTTCATCGGCGGTGAAAGCTGTCGAATGCCGGTTGTAACCCCATCCTGGCATACCTCTGCTGCGGACGCCCCAGAGACCCGGCAACCGCTCGGATTAGCACGGGAACAGCCCAGTTGACCGGGTTATTAATCCGGCCCTTAAATAGCCCGACTCAAAATTCAGCTAACTTGCCTGTCCTCCAGGCCGCCCACCAAGTTGTTTTTCAGGGGGTAAGTCTTCAGGTAGAACAGGATGAACAACAGCCGGTCGGTCATGGTCGCGATCACCGGAGGACGCCCGCCCTTGGAGGCGTCTATTCAGGTCGTTTCTTTCCAGGCGGCCGTAAAGTGGACCAATAGCTCGTCGAATTCGGAGGGCTTCAGGCTGGTCATAGCCATCAAGGTCTTGGGTTTCCCCTTGAGATCTTCGTAGCAAAGCATCGTTCAGGTTCAATCGGTGTTGTAGTCAGTGAAATACGATTATACCGGTTTCCGATAATGTCTAATGTAGTGAGGCTTACCTCTTATGCCCAGCGAACACCATCCCCCTTCAGCGCGCAACGTGATGATTAACATCCGTGCGCGGACGACCCAGCGCGACCTCATCGACAAGGCCGCGGATGCTTTGGGAAAGAATCGTTCGGATTTCATGCTCGAAGCGGCTTGCCGGGAAGCGGAAAATGTCTTACTGGAGCGCCGCTACTTCACCTTAAGCGAAGAACAGTTCGAGGCATTCACGGCGCTGTTGGATGCACCGCCCGCAACCAACGAGAAACTGCGCCAGCTGCTGGCAACGAAACTGCCCTGGGAATGAGCCGCGGTTATGAAGCAAGCGGGGGGAGGGCGGCTGTGTGCGCCCGAACCGCTGAGCGCTGAGCACGATGTGCTCGCCTTCAGCTCGGGCGAAACAGTCCTTGATCTTTGGCTCAAGCAACGCGCCCTGAAAAATCAGGGGAGCGGTGCCTCACGCACCTATGTTGTTTGCAACGACCAGCGCGAGGTACTGCCTTGCCACCGGCGCTTTGTCCGTGGAGCAGGCTCCGGGGAAAGTTCGGCGCAACATGCCGGACCCGATTCCGGTGATGGTGATCGGTCGTTTGGCCGTTCATGCCGAATGGCAGGGCAAAGGCCGTGGCCGCGCCCGCGCCCTTCTGAACGATGCCCTCCGGCGTGTCCTGCAGGCGGCTGAAATTGCCGGGATTTTAGCCGTTCAAGTCCATGCAATATCAGACAAGGCGAAAGCTTTTTATGAGTCGTGCGGCTTCTACCCGTCTCCTGTCGATGCCATGACGTTGGTCATTACCTTGGCTGAGGTTAAGGCCGTGCTGTCATGATGTTGCAAAGCCCAAAAGCAATAATAGTTGTAAACAATGTAGACATAGAAAATCAGCTACCACCCGCAGAGCGGGTGGTAGCTGATTTTCTATGTCGAGGTGCGGGTAATCGTTCAAGAATTTGGCTTTACTACACACATCTGCGCCGGTGGTGAGGAGACCCGGGCGATCAAACTAGAAGTCGGATTTAAGGCCACCCCATTACCCACAGCTTTTTACGGCTTTCGAATCAATGGGTTGCCTGCCGTGCCAAAGTTCCGATTCAAGGCGATGGCCCGCTGGCGCAAGTCGAAAATCAAGCACTTGGATCGGCGCAACTGGCCGGGCGTCCATAGGCAAAGGACTTGTGGGTAATGGGTCAGAGCTGTTCAATTCTTACGAATTCGGGTAAAAGGTTTTGATTTGCCGAGGGAGTGAAGCGTTGTCCCCGTTAAAATAAAGCCTGCTGCTTCGACTCTGTATGAACATCCAATTGCTGCTGGAAAGTGAGACGTCCAGGACGTGGAGAGATAGAACCGCTGAACGTACCTCCTTCCATATATTGGCCTGTTGATGGACGTAACAAGTGCCAGTCTAACAGGTGGCCAGGCTGGTGTGCCAAACCCCACGGATCCACCCACGAGACCGGATTCGGCGCATACTGGTACAGATTGAACCCGCCCGCCAGTCCAATCGGGTCCTGGCTGATGAACCGCCCGATCTCGGGATCATAGTACCGGAACGTATTGTAGTGCGGCCCGGCCTCGTCGTCGGTGTATTGGCCAGGTTAGCGCAGAGGACAGTCGGTGGCGAACGGCGTTGGCCGGTCGGCTTCGGACAGGACCGGGCCGAGCCGCTCCCCAGGGCGCTGAAGAGGTGTGGCCTTGGGTCGCCTGGCGTTCATGAGCGGATGCTCTGGTGAGGGCGAGGAGTCGATTTGGGCGTTTGGTCGCCCGGTTTGGGTTGGCGTGGCGCGCTAACCCGGATATTTCGACCCGATGACGGCTTTGGAGAACAACGTTCGATATGTCCAGGTGGATGAAAACAGACAATCACGGGGGCGGCGTTGGCGGACGAACAGAGCACGATTCTGTTTATTGCCTGTTGGCCAGCCTTATACCAGCCGCAGCACGCCCCGTTGCAGAAGCCATCCCGCCATCCGAACCGCCGCCTGACGCGGCACAGTATCGGCCCATTGCCCGACCAGTTGCCCCAGGCTGCCCACTACGGGAACAGCGTCCAGCAGAGGCACCAGCTCAACCCCGGCCAGGAATGCCACAGGGTGCGCGAGAGCAGGATGGGCTACCGCCGCCCCCCGCCGCACACAATCATCAATCACGCAGGGTACCTGGACGATGCGTAACTCTGGGCAAAGCGCCACCGGTCTGTTCCAGGCGTGGACCGGATCATTCAATGCCGAAATGGGCGGGAGGGGTGGCGCATCGACACTCTCCGCCGAGGCAGGTTCGGCCAGCGCCAACCGCAGCCGTTCCCACCAGGGCGATGCGTCCCCATCGGATGGCAATTGCCAAGGCTTGGCGCGGGCCTGCCAGAAGGGCTGTTCCGCCATGCCGAAAGCGCGGGCGTAATAGCCCGCTGTCCAACGTCCATGGGTGATCACGGCCTGGGTAAGGCGGTCCTCATAGAACTCGCGGGCCAATTCCGTGGAGGTCGGCTCCCTGAGCAAGGTGTTAACGGCGATTACGGTTTGCAAGGCGAAGCGCATCGCCTTTTCGACCCCGGAGGAGGACAGCGGGTCCAGTGCGAAAGCGGCGTCACCCAGCTTGATGCGGCCCTCCCGCCATGGCTCGGCGTCACAATGGGCGGTGGCGGGCCGGACCAGCACCGCCGTGACCCGGCCTTGAGCGGCATTGAATAAGCGGCTACGCTCCAACAAGGCTGAAAGGCGAGCGGCGGGCCGGAGGGAGTTGACCGGATCGACGAAGGCCATGATCCGGTAATCGCCCGCGGGGTGGGGCGAACCCCATAGCCAGCCTTCGGGCAGGGCTTCGATGTGGGTGGCATGGGGCAGCGTGCCGGCCTCGACGCGGGCGCAAATCGACAGGGTCTCCGCCGAAAGCGGTAGGCGGCGCCGCGGACGCTGCCCGGCGCGGCCCGTGGCGTCCAGCAGCAACCGGGTGTGTAGCCGCATTTCCGCCGCGCCATGCCGGATCGTAAGTCGCCAAGTGTCGCCGTTCCGCTCACTCGCCAGGAGCCGCGCCGGTTGCAGCACCGCCACGCCCCGCGTCCGGGCGGCGTCCAGCAGCAAGGCATCGAACCGGGCGCGGTCCACCATGCAGGCGGGACCGCGCTGTTCCGGGAGAATCGGGCGGGGTTCCGGATCGTCCCATAGCAACCAGCCTGGCAGGTCACTCAAGCCACTCGCCGCCGTGGCAAGACCGGGCAGGCCGAGATAGTCGAGAATATTGCCAATGCCGGGGGAGAGCGATTCGCCCACATGAGGTCGGGGGAAGTCAGATCGTTCCACTAGGGCGGTACGGTGCCCGAGCGCGGCGAGCCGCAGAGCGGCGCTGGTGCCAGCGGGACCGGCTCCCAGCACCACGACATCATAGGCCGGCACGGTGCTCCGGGGCTGCGTCGAACCAGTTTGGGCAGAGGCGGGATAAGCGGCCATAGGCTTGCATGGTGTAATGCAGCCAGCCCCGGATGAAGTCGCAGGCGGTGCGGCCCCGCGCCAATACTTCATGATGGCAGCCGCCGCCGCAGAGATACCGCGCCCAGCAGCTTTGGCACGGCTCCTGGCGGTGGACATGGCGCTCGGCCAGCCATGCCGTTTGCCGGGCGGGATCGGGTCCAGCCGCTAGATGGCCCATCCGGCCTTGCTCGTCATCCACAAAGCGATGGCAGGCTGCCAGTTCCCCTTCCGCCGACACCCCAAAATAGCCCGCCCCTGCCCCGCACGGATAGGGCCGGTGGGTACCCCGGTGCAGTTCCCGCAGTGCGTTGACCAGGTTGAGAAAGGGATAGCGCCGCCCGCCGAGGATTGCCCGCTCGGTGGCCAGCCCGCAGGCAATCATCGCTTCCAGCATCGTCTCCAGATCCGTCGGCCGCATTTCCGCCGCGCCATTGACCGAGCGCAGGAGGGGCGAGAAGCCGACGCTGTGGAACCCCAGCGTGATGAATTCATCCAGGGTTGCGGGCAGGTCGAGGTTGGCGGGGGTAACAGTAATGCGGACCGATACCTGCATCCGGCGCTGCCGTTCCAACAAGGGGCGGGTCCGGGCTAGGATGCGGTCGAAGCTGCCCGAACCGTTCTTGAAGGGCCGCAGCCGGTCGTGGACCTCCCGGCTGCCGTCCAGGCTCACTGTGACCGCGAATCCATGGGCCTCGAAGAATTCCGCGTCCGACGGTTCCAGCAAGGTGCCATTGGTGGTTATGGAAAAGTTAATGGACACGCCCCGCGCCGCCGCTTTCGTCGCCGCATAGTCGGTGGTGGCCCGCAACACTGCTCTGTTCGCCAAGGGTTCGCCGCCCAGGAAGGCCAGATTGACCTTGGTGCCTGGCGCGGCTTCGGCCAGCAGCTGGTCCACCGCTTGACGCGCTACGGTCAGGGGCATTTGTTTGGCGGGACCGCCGAAACTGCCTTGCTGCGCGTAGCAATAGCTACAGCCCAGGTTGCAGGCTTGCGCCACCGCCAGGGATAAGGCGTGCAGCGGCGGATGGGCGAGGGGCGTGTCGTCGATGGCGGGCGCCGCGGTCAGGCCAACAGTGCCGAGCAGCCCGGCCAGGGCCGTTTCGTCGCCCGCGTCCAGCACGGCGGCAAAGCGGTCCGTTAGTTCGGGAGGCAGGTCGTACAGCCGCGAGCCATTCACTACCCACAACTGCGGGATGCCGCTCCGCGCCAGCAGGTGTACCTGCGGCGAGCGGGGTTTGGCATCGCCCGCCGCCTGCCGTACCAGGAGGCGGGCCAGCGGTTCGGCATCGGTCCATCGCGGAACGGCGCTCATGAGGTCTCCGCGTCCCGGCCCTGGATGATGAAGCGCAGTTCCTTTTCCCAATCCTTGAACAGATCGTCGTAGGACACCAGTCGGGTGTCGGTGCGGTTGTCCGGGATATATTCGCCGGTGTAGCGCTTCGCCAGCCACATGTCGCCATGGCTCAGGCCATCCGCGCCCGGTTCCACGTTTACATAGTCGGGACGGCTGGCGGCCCAGTAATAGCAGGCGCATTCCCGGTAATCATTCTGCCAGGGGGCACAGAGTCCCTGGGTCAATTCGCCAGGTTCCAGCAAGCCCTCGGTGAAGGCGGCGCTGTCGTCCTCGAAGAATTTTCGCACCGTCAGCACGACTTCGATGCTCGGCACCTCGCCCGCGATGACTTCCGTCGTGGCAGGCTTTTCTTCGGTGAATTCGCAGATGACCTCCTGCCCTTGTTTTTGCAGAACCCGCGCCAGGGAGTTCGACCATTCCATGAACGACACGGCATTGGGGTTGTTGGCGTTGTTGAGCGGCACCGAATCGCCGTTGGGGAATTGCGGGCCGGTGGTCAACACCATGGTCGGCACACCGTCGATTCTCAGGAGGCGGCGGTCCACCAAATCGGCGTAGCGCTCGTCCTCGGCGGCGATCACGTAGTTATTGTTTTCCACCAGCACGATGCCAACCAAGGCACGCCGCCAGAGGTTGCGGAAGTCGAACTCCAGGCCGGGGAAACAGTTGGAAATCGCCGTGCGGGGCAGCACCGATTCGGGATTGCCGGTGCCCCGGTAGTGCAGTTGGGCGGTGAGATTGCTGGGTTTAATGTGCGTCATCGCAAGTCCCCTGGTGAGTGGCGGCCGGGCTTTCGGCGGGGCGGAACAGCGCTTGGCTAGCGGCTCGGATAATCAGGTTGATTTGGCGGTGGGTCAGAGTCAAGGCGCGGCCATCGGCTCCCCGCATGAGGCCGGGCATCTTGCGGCGGGCCTTGTTGGACAGGTCGCCGATTTCGTCGGGGCGGCGTAGCGCCTCGGCGAACCAGGGCGCAGCCCCGGAACGTAGGGCGCCGAAGACCCGTTCATGCAGGGCGCGCACCGCCAGATTGTCCACCAGCGAAGTCGCCATGATGGGTTCGTAATAGCGCCCGAAATCATTGGTGTCCTGCCGGACCATGGTGCTGGCGACATTGGCCCGGCCATTCACCAGATTGCCGTTCATCACGGCGGTGTTCATCAGCCGTACGGTTTCCAGCGCCCGGAACACGATCTCCTCGGCTACCTCAATGGGCACCTCGCCCTCGACATCGGGTCCGTAGAGGATTTGTTCCAGTTCATCGGTCACCACGCGGATCGGCAGGGTATCCGGGGCGAAAGCGGGCGGTCCCGCGCTGATGTGGGCGGACGCGCTCAGGACGGTGCCATCGCCCAGCGTCAAAGAGACTGTCGCGAAGCCGTCGCACTCGTCATCCAGATAGCCCCAGCTGACTTGAGCCCCCTGGTCATTGGCATAGCCTGCGTAAATCTGAGCCGGGTTGGTCAGGGTCGGACCGCTGGTTTCCGAATAGCCGCGCCAGGTGCCCTTGTTGATGTCGTACAGCACCTTGTCGGGATGGTCGATCACCGGGTCCGGCTCGACCGAGGTGGCGGAGGTGTGGCGCTCCAGGCTGGAACCGTAGACCTTGCCGGCGGCCGGCGTGTAGCGCAGGCGGATTTCCGGGAACTCCGGGGTGGGCCGGATAAAGCGCACTTCGCCCAGCGGCAGGGTTTTGCCAGGCAGGAAATTGGCGCACTCGCCCAACAGTGGATGACTTTGGTGGTCCCGGATGCCGGACAGGCTGGCCCGTATCTTGTCATTGGGATCGCCGGTGCGGCGGAACACCTTGATGTTGCCCAGTTCCACCGACCAACTCAGCGCCCCCAGGCTTAGGCCTTCCTCTTTCAGCAGGCCGAGGGTAAGCGGCACCAGATCGCCGGTCTCGATCAAGGCGAACACTTCCAGAAACGGTGCAACTGGACGGATGCGGCCATCCTCCTCCTTGAAGCGGATGGACTCCGGCACGTAGCTGCCAACGATAGCGCCGCTCTCGGGATCGATCTGCAAAGTTTCGCGGGGCACGATGCGGCGGAAGTCCAGCGGACGGACCTCCGAAAACTGTAACTCGAATGCCTCAAGCGGTGTGGGCGCGGACCCGAGCCGACCTATGGCGATCGGGGGTAGGATGCGTAATTGCTGAATAGCCATGGCCGTCTCCTTCAAAGTAAGGCGTGGGGGGTGGATTGACCGGCCAGGATGCGGTCGATGGACTGAAGCAGTGCTTGGTCGTTTTCCCGCAGCGCCCGCAGATAGCCGTGCCGCTCCGGCGGGCTGATCGGTAACAGCCGTTCGATCAACCGGGCCGAGGCCCGCAAAGTGTCGCGGTGCAGGCGCCAGCGGTCGGCTTCGGCCTGTGGCAAGTTCAAGGTGTACGGCATGAGGAACGGCGGACCGGCCACTTTGTCAGCGCCGGGTTCACTGGCCAAGGCCAGCGGGGTCTGCATCAGGAATTCGCTGATGGCCCTGAGGTTGTACATCTCGCCGAACGCGCTGTTGATGATAAGGCCACGTGGCGTCCACGTTCCGGCGCGTTTGAGCCCGTCATCCAGCTCGAAGCTGTGCAGCAGGAAGTTGAGCAGCATTCGGTAGCGGATATTGGACAGGCTTGCCCAATCCTGGGCCTCCGGGTAGAGGATGGGCGTGCCTTCCTCGAAGCCACCGTTGATCGGTACGTACGGGTTGATGGCGACGGGCCGGGCCGGTTCCCAGTGTCCTACGCTGAGGAGTTTCGTCAGATGCTTGTAAATTTCCAGGAAGCGCTCGAAATGCGAGGGCAAGCCGTCCGCGCCGAGGGTTCCGTAAGCCTCGCCTTGCTGGGCAATTTTTTTCAGGGCACTCACCGCGTCATCGCGGGAGGCCAGCGGCACCACCAGCAGGTCCGGGGTCTGCTCGGGACCCGCCCGGAAATGGTTGCCACGGGCGCCGGCCTTGTAGCCGCGTCCCCATTCATCCCAGGAAGCTTGAAAGGGATAGGTATTGGGCTGGAACGTCGCATCCGGCAGGAATTCGGGGTTCTCCATCAGGCCTATTAATTCGGCGAACAACTCGCTGACCCGGTGGGGATTGGGCGCTTGCTGATCCACCCGCCGTTTCACGTCCTCGGCCCACGGGCCGCTCCAGTCCTCTGGCGATTCGGCGTAGACATATTTCGCCAGCGAATCCAGGGTCAGCGGTTCCAACTTGAACGGGAAGGGGAAGAACGGCGAAATCCAGGGGAAATCCTCGCGGGCCAGATGCAAAGGCCCGCCGATCAGGCGCAGCACGTTCTGCACCGAAATCAGGTGGGCCATTTCCTCCTTGGCGACGCCAAGGATGACCTCGCGCCAGCCCGCCACCGTCTGGTGGTAGGCCTCCGGCACCTGCGGCCCACCCAGGGTGTATGCGGCGTAGAGGTATTGCACCATCAAGGCATGTTCGATGGCGGCATCCATGTGCAGCAGGTAGATCACGTAGTCGCGGTGGTTGAACTCCGGTGGGACGGACTCCACGGGCGCGGCTTGGGTTTGCGGCGCCAGGCCGGCGGGTAATATCCCTCTGCCGCGTAGCAATGGTCCTAAATGACGTTGAAGTTGAAAACGCATGGGGGTTCCTGAAAACGGTTGCAAACGCGCGGGTAAGTATGGGTTATAAATGAGAAAATTCAATGTAGAGCGCAACCAAGGAGGACAAATCATCGGGGGCGCTCGGCTAAGGAGCGAACCACCGGGCATCGTCAGTGGCTATAGAAGCGAATCCTGTCCTTTTCCAGCGTCCTGTTCCTGTGGGCGCTGCTGCTCATCATCCCAGTGATCTACCTGGGTGCCTTGGACGCCCTGTCGGCGGGAGACCTAGACCCGGGAGGTTCCCGCTGCCGAAGCCACTGGGCAGTGAGTGATACTGAATTTTTATGCCGACTGGCGTGTGTCCTGAGAGGAGATGGGACGGAAGACCTTCGAGGACGAAAAAGTCCGCCATCCGCTAAGCAAGGTCGTCCTGCCGCGGGCGCGGCGTCATCATGAATTAGCGGTGATATCGTTAATTGACATCATTACGAAATTTGCCGCGACGATTCAGCCGGCTCTGGCCACAGACACCGTCCGCCAGTTGTACAACGTCCCTTCCGAAATCCCCTCTATCTATCGGGTTAACGTCGACAGTGATCGGTTATATGGCGGTAACGGGGATATACGTCACGCCAACTATCCCCAGCAAATCTCAGGTAAGAAGTCGTCTGTTGCCATTCAGCCGATTTCATCCGGCAGGAAGCGGAGGTTCGCCTTCCTGGGCTTCGAGTTCTACTGGTGCGAAGACCGGAAAGGGACGCCACGGGTGATGCGGCGTACCGCGCAAGAAATTGCAGGCGGCGTGCCGACGGATCAAGACATGGATCAGGGAGCACCGGCATCTGCCGGAACGCGAGTTGTTTCGGGATCTCAACCGGCGAGGCGGCAAGCGACGAAGTTTTAGTTGGGGGACATTTCCCCAGATTCTCGACCGCATCAAGGTGGCTCGGCCCTGTATTACCGAGACGAAACAACGGATGGTGTATGTTTGAGGTTTACGCCTTGCGCGCAAATGAGTACGACCTTAAGGCTGCCGATCGCGCCGGACTCATCGTCCTGGCCGGGGGCAATCATGGTCTCAAGCGGAACCGGGCGATGGAGGTGCTGAGTCTCTTGGTTGGGCAGAAAAGAGCGCTGCACTGCCTTCGGCTCACGAGCGAAGGACAACCCGCCCATCCGCTGTATCTTCCGGGAACACTCTCACCGATGCCGTATAAGGTGGACGGCCATGACTGATCCTGTACCGCTGCTGTGGACCTTGGCCGAGGCTGGCCGCGCAATGGGCGGAATTTCAGCGCGCACCGTGCGCCGCCTGATCGAGGCGAAGGAATTACCGTGCGTCCGGATTCGTGGCTGTGCCCCTCGACTTCGACCCAACGATGTCCAGGCCTGGATTGAACAAAATATGACCCGCGCGCGTAATCAGCCATGCGCGGGGCAGGCTGTGCCAACGACAGAAGACGACACATGCCAAAGCGCAAACAACGGAAACAAGATCAAGACGGCATCTTTGAGCGGCCGGACTCGCCGTTCTGGTGGCGCACTTACACCGACGCCAACGGGCGAACGGTTCGGCGCTCTACTCAAATTCGACGCGAGACGATCCGCGCAAGGAAAGAGCGAAGGCAATCCGGGCGCAATGGGTTGTAGAAGCCGCCGAAGAGAAGGCCAACGGTCCGAAGTCGAAAACGGGCGGCCTGAACCTTCGATGAGTTGATGGTCATGTACCTTGATGGCCCAAGCTTGGAAAAGCGGAGCCACGAGCGAGACCTTTACAGCCTGAAACGGCTGGCTCCTCTCTTCGCTGGCCGGGAACCCGCGAGTTTGACCGCTGCCGACGTTCGCTGCTACATCGCTCAGCGGCAAACCGACGGCGTAAGTGCAGCGACGATCAACAAGGAAGTGGGATGTTCAGGGCCGCTCTGAATTGGGCACGGAAAGAACTCGAATGGAATGTTCCGAATCCGTTCGAGGGCCGGAAACTCAAGGAGCCGCCCGGGCGGGCGCGCTGGTTGACCCAATCCGAAGCGTGCAGGCTCGCTGGTCTGGAAGATGTTCACCCGCATGACCTGCGGCGGACGTTTGGGAGTTGGCTGGTTCAAGCCGGTGTGCCGATTCAGACGGTAAGCACCTTGCTTCGGCATTCGGACATCCGAATCACGGACCGGGTTTATGCTCACCTGTCGCCTGACTCGCTCAGGGAAGCGGCGGCGGTACTCGATAGGGGAGCGGTTTCACGTTCAGCTTTCACGCTGCCGAAAATACTGCGTGAGGATGCGGGATAAGACCTTGATTCAAGTGGTCGGGGTGAGAGGATTCGAACCTCCGACTCCTGCCTCCCGAAAGCAGTGCTCTACCAGGCTGAGCTACACCCCGAATATTGGATCTTAATAGTTGCGTTCGACGGATAAGTGGGCCAGCCGAACGAGAGCGTCCTTGTATTCCGACGCGGGAACCGGATCAAGCAGTTCAACCGCTTTGTTTGCTTCTTCCCTAGCGCGCCGTGCAGTGTACGCGATTGCGTCGGTAGATTCAACGATTTCGTAAACTTCGCGGAACGCATCGCGGTTGCCGTTCTCGATAGCGTCCCGCAAGGCGGCGGCCTGCGACGCGCTGCCGTGCTCAATGGCATAAATCAAAGGCAGCGTCGGCTTGCCTTCCGCCAGGTCATCGCCGAGATTTTTTCCGAGCTCTTCGGGATTCGCCATGTAGTCGAGGGCATCGTCGATCAACTGAAACGCAATGCCGAGGTGAAGGCCATAGTCCTTCAGCGCCAGTTCGGTCGACTGGGGAGCTCCCGTCAGCACGGCGGCCAATTGTGCGGCGGCGCTGAACAAGATTGCGGTCTTGCGGGAGATGACTTCGAGATATTTGTGTTCGGTTGTCGCAGGATTGTTGCAGTTGAGAAGCTGTAATACCTCCCCCTCGGCAATGGCCGTGGTGGTGCGGGAGAGGATCTCCATGATGCGGAGGTTCTGTACGCTCACCATCAATTCGAACGAGCGGGAATACAAGTAGTCTCCGACCAAAACGCTGGCCGAGTTTCCCCAAAGCGCATTGACGGTATTTCGCCCACGCCGCAGGGTCGATTCGTCGACCACGTCGTCGTGAAGCAGGGTTGCCGTGTGAATGAATTCGATGACTGCTGCAAGGGTGATGTGCTGCTGTCCCTGATATTGGAGTGCCTTGGAGACCAGCAGCAACAACATCGGGCGCAGTCGCTTGCCGCCGCTGTTCACGATGTATCGGCCGATCTGATTGATGAGCAGCACATCGGAACTGAGCTCGCGAAGAATGAGCCGGTCGACAGCTGCCGTTTCTTCTTCTACCAAACAGCGAATATTCGTGAAAGCTGTTTTTGGACTTAGTGAAGCTGTCGAGTCGGTCTGTGAGGTTGTCGGTATGGTCATTAAGGATGAAATTGCTCTCGCTGCGGCAGAGTCCTGCAAAACGCTGGAATGCTATGGATGAGAGCTCGGCGTGTCAAGCTAAAACGCTTCCGATTACAGCTTACCGCAACCGAACACCCGTCGATGCGTCATACATCGCCGTAGGACCGCGCAGTTCGCCGAGTTGCCCCGGTACGATCATAACGCTGCCGTCGCGAAAATATTTCCGAACCGACAGCGCCGTGCGGGCCGGCGGCAGGCCGCTCGGGTTGGCGCTGGTCGATACGATCGGCCGGCCGAAGGCGAGACATAGGGCGGCCGCGACCGGGTGGGCGGTGACGCGGACGGCCAAGCCGGCATGTTCGCCTGTCAGCCAAGCCGGAACCCAGTCGGCGGCGGGAATGATCCAGGTGACCGGTCCCGGCCATGTCGCCAAGACTCTATTCCGCATGAGTTCGGTCGGGATGTCGAGGTATGGCTCGAGTTGCGTGAATTCAGCGGCGATCAGAACGAGTCCTTTCGCGGTGGGGCGTTGTTTCAGTGCCAGCAAGCGCAGCACCGATTCCCGGTCGAGCGGGTTACAGCCGAGTCCGAAAACACCCTCGGTCGGATAGGCGATAATGCCTCCGCGACGCAGACGAGCGGCGGCAAGCCGTAGACGAAATTCGGACGGCATTTCTGCTTCGGCTTGCCGGCGAAGGGCTAGGTTGCGGGTTCCGCCAGCGGCTCGCCTTCGTAGGGGGCGGCATAGCCGCACTCCTTGCGCGGACAGACTTTTTCGGTGCCGCGCCGCTTGGTGACTTTGAGGGTCAGGATAGGCCAGCCGCAGTTGGGACAGGGTTCCGCGATGGGCGGATTCCAGACGGCGTAGCTGCAAGTCGGATAGGTGTTGCAGGAAAAGAATAGTTTTCCGAAGCGCGACTTCCGTTTGATCAAATGGCCCTTATTGCATTCCGGGCAGCGTACGCCCGTGTCCTCGGGCTTTTCGAGCGGTTCGATGTGCTTGCATTTGGGATAGTTGCTACAGCCTATGAATTTCCCGAATCGGCCGGTTTTGATGACCAGCGGCGAGGAGCACTCTGGACAGAGCTTCCCTTCCACGACTTCCGGGGCGGCAGACGCCGCCTCGCCCGTCATATTGCGGGTGTATTTGCATTCGGGATAGTTGGTACAGCCGATAAAGCGGCCGTTGCGTCCCAGCCGAATGGACAGCTGTCCGCCGCATTCGGGACAGGTCTCGTCCAGCAACTCATGCGTAACGTCCGCACGTTTCAGACTTTCGTCCTTGGCGTCGATCAGCGACTTGAACGGGTACCAGAAGTCCCTCATCAGAGGAATCCAATTTCTTTCTCCGCGCGAGACGGCGTCCAGATCGTCCTCCAGATTGGCCGTGAAGTTGTAATCGACGTATTGGTTGAAGTGTTCCGTCAGGAATTTGTTGACGATTCGCCCCACGTCCGTCGGATGAAACCGCTTGTTTTCCAGCACGGCGTAATGACGCTGCTGCAGGGTCGAAATAATCGCCGCATAGGTTGACGGGCGGCCGATACCGTACTCCTCCAATGCCTTGACCAAACTCGCTTCCGTGTAACGCGGCGGCGGTTCGGTGAAGTGCTGGGCGGTGATGATATCGAGCAAATCGACCCACTGACCTTCCTTGAGCCCGGGCAAAAAACTCTCGTCATCGTCGCTGGAGGCGTCATCCTTGCCTTCGAGGTAGACGCTCATGAAACCCGGGTTCACGACCGTAGAGCCGGTAGCGCGAAAGATGCCTATCGTGCCGCAGGACAGGTCGACCGACACCGTCTTTATGGTGGCGTGGATCATCTGACAGGCAACGGTCCGCTTCCAGATCAAGTTGTAAAGCTTGTACTGCTCCGGACTGAGATAGGGCTTGACCTGTTCCGGCAACCGAAAAGCGGACGTCGGACGAATGGCCTCGTGGGCTTCCTGAGCGTTTTTGCTCTTCGTCTTGTAATGAGGCGGCTGCTTGGGCAGGTTTTCTTTGCCGAAGCGGGACTCAATCAGTTGCCGGATTTCCTGGGTTGCCTCATTGGCCAGATTGACCGAGTCGGTACGCATATAGGTAATCAGGCCGGTGGTCTCGCCGCCCAGGTCGATTCCTTCGTAAAGCTGCTGGGCGATGGCCATCGTGCGTTTGGTGGTGAATCCCAGCTTGCGCGCCGCCTCCTGCTGCAACGTGGAAGTGGTGAACGGTGCTGCGGGATTTCGTTTCCGTTCCTTTTCTTCAATCTTGACTACGCGGAGCTTTCCATTGGCCTCGGCAAGCAGTGCGTCCCTGGCCTGATTCGCCTGCTCCTCGGTAACAATGCTGAACTGCTCGAGCTTGGCGTTATTTAGGTTGATGAGCCTAGCGCGGAATTGTTGCCCTTCTGCACTGGCGTCGGCTTCGAGGGTCCAATATTCCTGAACCTTAAAGTTCTCGATTTCGATCTCGCGCTCGACGATCATCCGCAGCGCCGGACTTTGCACCCGGCCGGCGGACAGTCCGCGGCGAATCTTTTTCCACAGTAGCGGGGAAAGTTTGAAGCCGACCAGATAATCCAGCGCCCGGCGCGCCTGCTGCGCGTTGATCAGATCGGTCGAAAGGGCTTTCGGATTCTGGATGGCCTCGGTGATCGCCCGCTTGGTGATCTCATGGAAAACCACACGATGCACCGGTTTGTTCCCGAGCACACGTTTGTTCTTCAGGATCTCGTAGATGTGCCAGGAAATGGCTTCGCCTTCGCGATCCGGGTCGGTTGCGAGGAACAGGGCGTCGGCTTTTTGAGCGGCCTTGGTGATGGTTTGTACGTGCTTCTCGTTTTTCTCGATAATTTCGTACTTCATCGCGAAATCATGATCGGGATCGACTGCTCCTTCCTTGGGAACGAGGTCGCGGACATGGCCATAGGACGCATAGACCTGAAAATCTCGGCCGAGATACTTTTCAATGGTCTTGGCTTTTGCTGGCGATTCAACAATGACCAGGTTTTGACTCATCTGAATAAATAAAGGTACGAGCTATTTGCGTTTAAGAATAAATGATTCACCGTTTTCTTCCGCCGGAAGAAAACGGGAAACGGGCGACGTATCAGTGCAGATAATTCGGCAGGGTCTCGTAGACGAGATTTTCCATGCGCGCGAAAGCGATTTCTTCGTTGGGCTGGCTGAAAAGAACCATTAGCACTACCCATTTCAGGTTTTCCAAGGAGATGGCTTCTTCATTGAAGGCCATGACACGGTCTATAACCAGTTCTCGGCTGGCCGGCGTCAGAATTCCGCTTTGTTCCAGAAATAGCAGGAGTCCGCGGCACTCGGCATCGAGCTTGGCCGTTTCCTGGGAAGAAAAAATGCGGAACGCCGGCGAGGAAACGGGCTTGATCGCGTTGTGCTCGGCCAAGGATTCGAGCCATTCGAAGGCTTTGTTGATTTCGGTTTGCGGAAACCCCGCCTCGAGGAGTTCCGTACGAATCATGTCGGGATCGGGTGTCAGCTCGACATCATCATCCATATAGTTTTCGAAAAGATAAATCAAAACGTCGAATACATTTTCTTTCATTGAGCGGTCTCAACTAAGGGATGGCGCAGCGGCAAGGAAATTACCGGGTTCGGACGTAACCGCCTCCCGGGGTCGATGCAACGTGACCTTGTAGTTCCAATATCAAGAGCATCGAAGCGATCGCTTCCGGTGTATTTCCTGTGGCTGCCACTAGAGTATCCACAGAGGTCGGGTCGTACGCAATATATTTCAAGAGTTGCATGGAAGCCCGGTCGTCTCCCGAACCCGTCTCAAAGGACGACGGTTCGTAGCATTGGACGGATAATTGCGCTTCGAATTCCTCGGTAATATCTTCAACCGTTTGGATTAGTTTTGCTCCGCCTTTTATCAATTCGTTGCATCCGCGCGAAAGCGGATTGTAAATCGAGCCGGGAACGGCGAAGACCTCGCGGTTCTGCTCTGCCGCGAGGCGGGCGGTGATCAAGGATCCTGACCGGGGTGCGGCTTCAACGACCAGTGTGCCCAGGGAGAGACCGCTGATAATACGGTTCCGGCGCGGGAAATGATCGGCTCTGGGAGCGGTTCCGGGCGGGAACTCGGAAACCAGGGCGCCGTTCCGGGTTACGATATCCCGTGCCAGAGTCTCATGTCGGCGCGGGTAAACGCGATCCAATCCCGTCGCGGCGACGCCGATGGTAATGCCGCCGGCTTCGAGCGCGCCCGAATGTCCGGCGGCATCGATTCCCAATGCCAGTCCACTCGTGATGGCAAAGCCCCTGGAGACCAATCCTGAAGCGATTTCTCTCGCGAACCGCAGTCCCGATGGCGTCGGATTTCGGCTCCCGACGATCGCGACCTGGCGGGAGGAAAGAGCGGATACGTCTCCTTTGACGAAAATCAGCGGCGGCGGATCGGGAATTTCTCGCAGCAGCGCCGGATAGCGGGGAGCGTGCAGAGTTAGGCAATCGTGGCCAGAAGCGCTAAGCCAGCGCAAATCGGCTTCTACGGCTTGCCAGTCCGGGCAGCGCAGGTAAGCGATGGTTTTTTCTTTAAGACCCAAGGCGGCTAGATCGGCCGCCTTGGTTTCGAACAGCGCCCTTGGGCTGAGGAAATGAGCGAGGATGGCACAGAACCTTCGGCTTCCGATGAGGGGGGCACGATGCAGCGCCAGCCAATAGCGGAGGTCATCAGGATATTCCGGGGAGCCTGTGGTCAAGGGGTTGCGGCAAGATCTGATACGTGAACGGCCCGCGTCGCGTTCATGACCAGGGCATAGCTGACGCGTTCGAACGGGCGGAAGACCATCAATAGACCGGCGTGTTCGTTGGGCGCGGTAACCGTCTCGCCGAACCTTCGACTCACGATATCCCGTATCATCCGTCCGCTCTGATAGATGTCGAGAACATGCCCGGTTTCAATGCCGTCTGCGGTTCCCTTGTTGATCGCCACCACCTGGTATTGGCCGATTTGCGATACGCCGTCAAAAACACCGATGATATGCGCTTCGATATTTTTTTCAGGCGCGCGCGGCTGGAAATAAAGCTCGATCTTCTCTTGCTCCACGGGCATCATCCGGTCGCCGATGATGGCTTCGCGCTGGGCGCGAGTCAACATCAAGGTTGCCGGATCGCCGGTACGTTCCAGTTGAGCGTCGCCGACATAAATCGCTTCATAGCCGAGGATGTCGCCGGTGACGGGGTCCTTGTATGCAGGGCCAGGTCTCAGCACGGTAAACGCTTGGTTGGCGCCGTCTTCGACCGCACGCACGTAAACCCTGTCGCCGATGCCGCCGACGATATGCTCGTCGGCAAAATCGACGATATAGGGTGCTTCCTCCAATTCGCCTTTGGTGACGACTCGGGGTCTGCTCAGGAACTGGCGGATCGCATCCATCGGAATGACAGGTACGGCTCGAGCCATCGGACTCACTCTGACTTCCGGACTGAGGCGAACGTCGGAAGGCGTTTCGATTCCTAGGCGCGGCTCGCCGTTGACATAGCTCAGGGCGATGACATCGCCGGGATAGATCAAATGAGGATTCTTGATTTGAGGGTTGTTTTGCCAAATTTCCGGCCATTGCCAGGGCTTACTCAGGAATCGTCCCGAGATGTCCCAAAGCGTATCCCCCTGGACCACGGTGTACCGGTCCGGATGCGCCGGATTCAGCTGAATGTGATCGGCCGACACCGAGCCGGCGACAAACGATAAAACAATGCCGAGAAGGTTGCGAAGCGTCATCTTGTCTCCTGCTCATCTCACATGGGGCTGCGATTCGGATGGGGGAAGTGCTTGGCCTGCTGGAAAGTTAGTTCGCGATAGGACATGTGCAACTTTCAAAAAGGAATCGAGTCTTAAGGAACGGCGTTCAAAGTCTAGTTGAATTTCGTTAGAATTCCATCGACTTAGGTATCCAACGTCCACGACTACAGTTATGGCTATCCTCACCATTCTCGAATTTCCCGATGACCGGCTCCGCAAGAAGGCGGCTTCCGTGCCCGTGGTCGACGAGTCGATCAAACGCCTCGTGGACGATATGTTCGAAACGATGTATGCCGCACCCGGTGTCGGTCTCGCCGCCACCCAAGTCAATATCCAAAAGCGCATCGTGGTCATCGATGTATCCGAGGAAAAGAACACCCCGGTTTGCCTGATCAATCCCGAAATCGTGGAAAAAAACGGCAGTGAGGAAATGGACGAGGGTTGTTTGTCGGTTCCGGGGATTTTCGAAAAAGTAACCCGCGCCGAAACGGTCAAGATTCGTGCATTGGACCGCAACGGCGATTCTTTCGAACTTGAAGCCGATGGTCTTCTCGCGGTTTGTATCCAGCACGAGATGGATCATCTGGATGGAAAGTTGTTCGTCGATTATCTCTCCCCGTTGAAGCGCCAGCTTATCCGTAAGAAACTGAAAAAGGATCAGCGGCAACGGAGTTCACAGCAGCCGCAAAAATCTAGGGCGGCCGTCTGATTTCAAGCCTTTCGAGACGTCCGGAAAACGGATTCGGTTCGGGCGTATGAAATTCCTTTTTCGGTTCGCGTGGCGCGGCCTCGTCGTGTCGGTTCGCCGTGGCAATTCACCGTTTTGAGTTATGAAGATCGTTTTCGCAGGCACCCCCGAGTTTGCCGCCCCTACTCTCGAGATGTTGTTGGGGGGGGCGCATGAAGTCTGTGCGGTCTATACCCAGCCCGACCGCCCGGCGGGCCGGGGACGCAAGCTCACGCCGAGCCCGGTGAAGCTGCTCGCCCAGTCCCATGGTGTTCCCGTGTTTCAGCCGACGAGTCTCAAGGAATTGGTGGAACAGGAGCGGCTCCGGTCTCTCGAAGCCGATTTGATGATCGTTGTGGCTTACGGACTTATCTTGCCCAAATTTGTTCTGGAGATCCCCCGGCTTGGTTGTGTCAATGTGCACGCGTCGCTGTTGCCGCGCTGGCGGGGTGCGGCACCCATTCAACGAGCCATTCTGGCCGGCGACGAGGTGACCGGCATCACCATCATGACGGTGGAGCCGCGTCTGGATGCGGGGCCGATGCTGCATAAGAAGAGCTGTCGAATCGCGCCCCTGGAAACGGCGGGAGAATTACATGACCGCCTGGCGCGGCTGGGAGCGGAAGCTCTCTCGGAAGTATTGCCCGACATCGAAGCCGGCTTGATACGACCCGAGGTTCAGGACGAATCGCAAGCGACCTACGCGGCAAAGCTCGAAAAACACGAGGCGCGCTTGGACTGGTCGATGTCGGCCATAGACTTGGAGCGCCGGATCAGGGCGTTCAATCCTTGGCCGGTAGCCGCAACGCTTTACCGGGGGGAGATCATGCGAATCTGGCTGGCTCAGAGCCTGGACGAATCGGCTGGAGCCGAGCCTGGAACGATCCTGGAACGCGAGAAAACGCTGGACGTCGCCACCGGCAGCGGGGTGCTGCGGGTGATCGAGGTTCAGCTTCCGGGAGGCCGCCGGATGTCGGCACAAGCCTTTTTGAACGCGCATCCGGTCAAGTCGGAACGCTTCGGCTGATGGGAGCGAATTCACGTGCACTCGCGGCCGATGTGCTCGTTCAAGTGGTGGGAGAACAGAAGACTCTCACGCACGCGCTCGAATCCGTGCTGCCCAAGATTCCACGAGAAAACGACCGCGCTTTCGTGCAGGCGCTGTGTTACGGCGTCATGCGCATGTACTGGCGCCTGGACTATCTGCTCGGATTGCTGACCCGTAAACCGATCAAGGATCTGGATCTCCGGATGCTGACCTTACTCGGCTTGTATCAACTCAGGTACACACGGGTCAAACCACATGCGGCAGTCGCCGAGACGGTATCGGCGGTAGGCCGGAAGACCTGGGCGAAACCGTTACTCAACGGGATTTTGCGCAGCTACCTTCGGGAGCAAGCGAGGCTGGAAAGCCAATTGGAAGGGGAAGCCGCCGTAGCCGCAGCCCACCCGGAGTGGCTGGTTTCGGCGATGCGGCGAGACTGGCCGGATCGATATACCGAAGTTCTACGGCAAAACAACCTGCCACCGCCCATGGTATTGCGGGTAAACCGCCTGGCGAATTCGCGCGAAGCGTACCTGGAGCGATTGGCGCAAGCCGGCATTTCGGCCTATGCTTCCCCCATCGGCGACTGTGCCGTGGTTCTGGATGCTGCCGTGGCGGTAGAGCGCTTGCCGGGGTTCTCGAAGGGCTGGGTATCCGTGCAGGACGGCGCCGCTCAGTTGGCCGCGCCCTTATTGGACCTAAGCGCGGGTTTGCGGGTGCTGGATGTATGTGCGGCGCCGGGCGGCAAGCTGACGCATATTCTTGAGACCGGCCCCGATCTGAAGGAAACGGTGGCTGTTGACAGTGCACCCGAGCGGGTTACCAAGATCCATGACAATCTGGTCCGCTCGGGACTTAATGCCAAAGTGCTGATCGCTGACGCCGCACAACCTGAAGGGTGGTGGGATGGGCAGTATTTCGACCGGATTCTGGTCGATGCGCCGTGCTCCGCTACCGGGGTCATACGTCGTCATCCGGACATCAAGGTATTACGTAAACCCGCCGATATCGGTGCCTTGCATGACTTGCAGCGCCGTATCCTCAATGCCTCCTGGCCGATGCTGGCGCCGGGCGGATTGTTGCTTTACGCTACCTGTTCCATTTTACGGCATGAAAACGACGTGAGAATTGCCGAATTTCTCGAAAAACATGCGGACGCGCGGGAACTGCCCATCGAGGCGAACTGGGGACGGGCCGTAGGCCATGGCCGGCAGATATTGACCGGAGATCACGGGATGGACGGTTTTTATTACGCCCGCTTGGCAAAGTCCTGCTAGTGCCTCAACGTCTGAGTCAATGGAGTTTCCTTTTCGGTCTCTTGCTGGCCTTCGATGCCGTTTGTGCGGATTATGGATTTCGGGTCCTACGCGCCGAGCTCGTACCGTCCGGCGCGGCCTATGTTCTGAACGCCGATATCGACTACCGTTTCAGCGATTCCGCCCTCGATGCCCTCAAACACGGCGTCCCTTTGACCCTGGTCGTCCGGCTCAAGGTCAAGCGTCAGCGCCATTACTGGATGAATGAAACGATTCTGAGCGAGGTTCGTAGGTTTCGAGTTCTGTATCATCCCCTGGGCAAATCTTTTCAGATTGTCCATGAGGGCGGAAATACCGAGAGCTTTGCCAGTATGACGGGCCTGCTGGAAAACATGGGCGCCATCCGGGGCTGGTTCGCGCTGCCGGCCGACCGCATCGTAGATGGCAACAGCTACATGGCGAGCCTTTCCGTGGACTTGGACATAGAATCTCTGCCTCTCCCATTACGTCCGATAGCTTACGTTTCTCCAAGCTGGTATCTCGGGAGTTCCTGGTACCGATGGCGCGTCGCAGATTAAAGCCGCCTCTCAGTCTGACAATTCTGGTGCTGTTTTCGGCACTCCTGGTGTCGCTTCATTTGATGAGCACAGCGACCCAGGACGCATCGCAGCTTGGAAAGATGTATTCCTGGCTGGTGTTGATCAACGCCCTGGGAACGGTGCTGCTCCTGGGGCTGGTGGGTGCCAACGTTTATTGGCTGCTGAAACAATGGAAGCGAAAGGCGGCCGGGTCGAACCTCACCTTGCGCATGGTGTTTTTGTTTACCCTGCTGAGCCTGACTCCGGCCACGATCGTATTTTATTACTCCATGCAATTCCTCCAGCAGAGTATCGACAGCTGGTTCGATGTGCGCATCGACCAAGCCATGGAAGATGCGCTGCAACTGGGACAGGCCGCCTTGGACGAGCGCATGCGCGCAGTCCTGAAGCAGACCGAGCAAATGGCCGTAGGCTTGGAAGGTTCGCCGGAAGGTTTGGTGCCGATTCGTTTGGCGGAACTGCGCAGCCATGCCGAAGATGGCGAATTGACTGTTTTTTCCAAGCAGGGGCGCATTATCGCCTTTATCGGTAGCCAGACCGGGCGAATCATTCCGGATTTTCCGGAAACGGGCATTTTGTTGCGGGTAAAGCAGGGTAAATCGTACGTAGGCGTCGAGCCCGACGTCGGAAGCGGCTTGCAAATCAGAGCGGTGGTATCCGTCGCGGGGGATGACGCCCAATACCTGCAAGGTATTTATCCGGTTCCGTTGCGCGTGGCCGATCTCGCGAAAACGGTCGAGGAGGCTTATGTCCACTACAAGGAGCTGACCTTCCTGCGCGGATCCTTGAAGCTGACGTTCTCTCTGACCCTGTCCCTGGTGCTCCTGTTGTGCCTGTTGGCCGCCATGTGGTCGGCATTTCTGAGCATTCGCCGCATTGTCGCGCCGGTGCGCTATCTGGCCCACGGTACTCGAGCCGTGGCCCAAGGCAATTACGAGAAGCGCTTGCCGGTGAAACGCAAGGACGAACTGGGCTTTCTGGTCGAATCGTTCAACACCATGACGCAGAAGATCGCCCAGGCAAGGGACGAGGCCCAGCATTCACGGCAGGAGGTCGAGCGCCAGCATGCTTATTTGGAAACCGTATTGGCGAACCTTTCTTCAGGCGTCTTGAGTTTCGACGAATCGATGCGGCTGTTGACCGCCAACCAGGCGGCGAACGCCATTCTCCACGCCGAATTCGACAAGAATGTCGGCGCTACCATCGGCGAGCTGACGGCGGCACAGCCTCATTTGGCGGATTTGATGCAGATTGTCGAAAACCGACTGGAAACGGAGGACAGCGTTTGGCGCGAGGAAATTCCTTTTCTCGGGCCAAACGGGCGCCAGGAACTGCTGTGCCGTGGAACGCCGTTGTTCCGCTCGGACGGTGAATCGCAAGGCGCCGTCGTGGTGTTCGATGACGTGACCGCGCTGATCCAGGCCCAGCGGCAGGCGGCGTGGAGCGAGGTGGCGCAGCGTCTCGCGCATGAGATCAAGAATCCGCTCACACCGATCCAGCTCTCGGCCGAGCGGCTCAAGCACAAGCTGTCCAAGAGCCTGGAAACGGCCGAGGCGGAGGTGCTGGATCGAGCCACCCGCACCATCGTGCAGCAGGTCGAGGCCATGAAGACCATGGTCAATGCCTTTTCGGAATACGCCAAGCCGTCCCTTATTCAGTTGCAGCGGATCGATATCGACGGCTTGATCGAGGAGGTGGTTGCGCTTTATCCGCCGCAATCCGGGCTGGAGTTCAAACTCGATCTGGAGCCCGCTTTGCCCCCGATTTATGCCGACCCCGTGAGAATTCGGCAGGTTCTCCACAACATGATCAAGAACGCTCAGGAAGCGATGGCACCCGGAGTGTCCGGTAGAATGGGCATAAGGACACGCCTGGTCGGAGAACATCGTCACCATTACGTCGAAATCGAACTGTGCGACTCCGGGCCCGGCATTCCGCCCGAGCAGGCGGACCGAATTTTCGAACCTTATGTCACGACTAAATCCAAGGGGACCGGTTTGGGATTGGCCATAGTCAAAAAGATTGTCGAGGAGCATGGCGGGAGCATCCGGCTGGTTTCCGGGCGCGGTGAAGGAGCGCGCTTTATCATTCGAATCCCCATCGCATCCGAGGCGGCTGCGGTGCGCGGGATAGCGATGGAGGAGGTATAAACGGTGGTCAAAGCGAATATTCTGGTGGTGGACGACGAGCCGGACATCCGCCAATTGCTTCAGGAGATTCTGGAAGACGAAGGCTATCAGGTTGCCGCGGCCGAAAACGCGAGCGCGGCACGCAAGCTCAGGGCGGAGCGTATGCCGGACCTGATCCTGCTGGACATCTGGATGCCGGACGAGGATGGCATCACTTTGCTGAAAGAGTGGCTCCGGGAAGATCTGCTTTCCCCGGTCATTATGATGTCCGGCCACGCAACGGTCGAAACCGCGGTCGAAGCCACCCGTCTGGGCGCTTACGATTTTCTTGAGAAACCGCTGTCTCTGGCCAAGTTGCTGGTGACGGTCGACCGCGCCCTGGAGAACGCCAGGCTCAAGCGGGAAAACATCGGGTTGAGGCGGCGGGTGGATATCCCGATCGAGCCGGTCGGCAAGAGCGCCGCCATGGAGCGTCTGCGGGATCAGATCAAGCGGCTTGCGCAGCACGACGCCAGGGTATTGTTCGTGGGCGAACCCGGTTCCGGGAAAGAGATCCTGGCGCGATATCTACATGCCAACAGCGCGCGGCGAGACGGTCCTTTCGTGGACGTAGGGGTGGGCACGATCGCACCGCAGTTCTCGGCGGTGGAGTTTTTCGGCCGGGTGGAAGACGGTAGGACCCACTACGGGCTGTTGGAGCAGGCGCACGGTGGAACCTTGTTCCTGGACGAAGTGGCCGACATGGAGGAGGAAACGCAATTGCGCCTTCTCAGTGCCCTGGAGTCGAGTTCGTTCTCGCGGGTGGGCGGCAGCGAATTGATCAGCGTGGATGTGCGCATCGCCGCATCGACTCGAAAATCTCTGGAAGAAGAGGTTCGGGCCGGGCGATTCAGGCGCGAGCTCTATTACCTGCTGAATGTCGTTACGCTCAAGGTACCGCCTTTGCGCGAACACAGCGAAGACGTGCCGGAATTGTTGCGGTTTTATGTGGATTATTTCGTGAGCCGGGAGAAATTGGCGTTCCGCAAGTTTCCGGTGCCGGTTCAGAACTTTTTGCGGCATTATCCTTGGCATGGCAATATCCGCGAGCTCAAGAATCTGGTGCAGCGTCTTTTGATACTGGGCAGCGGAGAAGAGGTCGAACTGGATGAAGTAAAGGCTGCGCTCGGCGAGTCCGTGGAAGAAGCCGGCATAGGCGTGGGCCAGCCCGATTTTTACGACCTGCCGCTCAAAGAGGCGCGTGAACGGTTCGAGAAGGCTTATCTCGAGTATCACCTCGAAAAGTACGGCGGCAGTGTGGCCCGCCTTTCACATGCCATCGGTCTCGAGCGTACACATCTCTACCGAAAACTCAATTCTCTGGGCATCAAGTTCAGGGAAAGGCGATAGCTTCCCCGGTTTCAAGTCCGGCGCGTCGCCGTGTTCTTCTTTCCGAGTTCCGCTCGTTAATAATGAAAATAATCATTCTAGGCGCCGGACAGGTCGGAAGCAGTGTGCTCGCCAGCCTGGCGAGCGAAGCCAACGATATTGTCATGGTCGATACCCAGCCCGCCTTATTGAAGGATCTGCAGGACCGATTCGATATCGGCACGGTTCAGGGAAATGCGGCACACCCCACGGTCTTGAGACGAGCCGGCGCGGACGAGGCCGATATGCTCATCGCCGTTACCAGCGACGATGAGACCAATATGCTGGCCTGCCTGATGGCGGATTTCCTGTTCAAGATCCCGCGCAAGATAGCCCGCGTCCGTGCGATCGAATATTTCAGCTTTCCGGGGATATTTTCTCCGGAAACGATTCCGATCGACGTGGTCATCAGCCCGGAACAGATCATCACCCAATTCATCGAACGGTTGCTCAAGTACCCCGGAGCTTCGCAGGTTCTGGACTTTGCCGAGGGGCGCGTCCGTTTGGTGTCGGTGCGGGCGCACCAGGGCGGGCCGCTGGTCGGGCGCGAAATCCGGGAGCTTCACCAGCACATGCCGAATGTCCATGCACGCATCACGGCCATTTTTCGCAAAGGGCAGCCGGTCATTCCCAACGGAAAGACGGTCATTCAGGCTGACGACGAGGTGTTCTTCGCTGCATCGTCCGAAGAGATCAAGGCCGTCATGAGCGAACTCAGGGAGCTCGAACGCCCTTATAAGCGTCTTATGTTCGCCGGCGGTGGACACATCGGCAAGCGCGTGGCCCAGGCGCTGGAAGGGCGCTATCAGGTGAAGCTCATCGAAAAGAATCATAAGCGTGCCCAGAAAATTGCCGGCGATTTGAGCAATACCGTGGTTTTGGCGGGCGATGCCTCGGACAAGGAGCTTCTGTTGAGCGAGAATATCGAGAATACCGATATTTTCTGTGCCATTACCAACGACGATGAAGCCAATATCTTGTCCGCCATGCTGGCCAAGCGCCTGGGCGCCAGGCGGGTTATCAGTCTGGTCAACAAGAGCGCCTACGTGGATCTCGTGGACTCCTCGCTGGTGGACCTCGTCCTTTCGCCGCAGCAGGCCACTATCAGCGCCTTGCTGCGCTATGTGCGGCGCGGTGATATCGTTCAGGTTCACTCCCTTCGGCACGGTGCTTCGGAAGCGATCGAAGCCGTGGCGCACGGGCGGCGCGGCAGTTCGAAGGTGGTCGGTATCCCGATCGATAAGATCAGGATTCCGCCGGGTGTCGTCATGGGGGCTCTGGTGCGCGGCGACGAAGTGATCCAGGTGCACCACGACACCGTGATCGAAGAAGGCGATCACGTCATCATGTTTCTGCTCGACAAGAAGCTTATTCCCAAAGTCGAACAGATCTTTCAGGCGAACGAAGCGTAGTCTGACCCGGGAGGTTCTGGCATGACGGCAGGTGAGAGTGGGCTTTTGGATAAGTGGAATCGGATCTACCGCGAGGCGGGCGATGCGATTCCCGACCCGGCGCCGGTTCTGGCGGATAATGCGCACCTTCTCCCGAAATCCGGTCTCGCCCTGGACCTGGCCTGCGGGCTCGGTGGAAGCGCCTTGCTGCTGGCGCAGAGGGGCTTGGAGACACATGCCTGGGATATTTCTCCGGAGGGAATCGGCCGTCTTGACGGCTATGCCGGGCGGCTCGGTTTGACTGTCCATGCCGAGACCCTAGATGTTGTCGGCAATCCGCCGGCGGAAGAATCATTCGATGTCATCGTCGTCAGCCGCTTTTTGGATCGGTCCCTGCCATCTTTCATCGTCAAGGCATTGAAACCCGGCGGGCTGCTGTTTTATCAGACTTTCACACGCGAAAAAGCTGCCGGAATCGGACCGACCGATCCTGCCTATCTGCTCGAAACGAACGAACTGCCGAGGCTGTTCGGTAGTCTCAGACTGGTTTTTTATCGCGAGGAAGGGCTCATCGGAGATTTGACTCTGGGCACCCGCAACCAGGCATTTTTCGTCGGCCGAAAAGACTAGTTGCCGATTGGCTCGGATTTCATTTGAAACTTATCTTTGCAGGAGAAACGAGATGTCGTCAGTCAAAAGTCTTACACCGCCCGAAGCGTGGGCTTCATTTAATGAGACAGACGGAGCCGTTTTGCTGGATGTTCGCGATCCCCTGGAGTTCTCGTACGTCGGCCATCCATGCGGCGCGATCAATATCCCTTGGAAAAAAGCGCCCGATTGGAAGGTCGAGCCTGATTTCGCGGATCGCGTTCGCCAAACCGTTCCGAAGGCCGATACGCCGATTTTCTTGCTGTGCCGCAGCGGTCAGCGTTCGCTCGACGCCGCCAAGGCGCTCGCGGCCGCCGGCTATTCGGACCTTACCAACATCGAACAGGGCTTCGAGGGGCCGCTAGACGAGCGGAAACACCGCAGCAGCCTGGGCGGCTGGCGTTTTCACGGACTTCCCTGGGAGCAAAGCTGACGCAGGTCCGGTCAAACCGGCGAAATTCTTCGTTTTGCAATATGGCGATGTTACTCATACTCGTCTTGTGCTTCGCAAGAACTACGGAACGGATTAAAGGAGTTTCCATGCAATTGAGTGATATCACGGTAGTGCTGCCGACGCTGAACGAAGAGAAAAATATCGGGAATTTTCTCGCGTCGTTGCCCGATGGCTGCCGTCTCATCCTGGTGGATGCCGGGAACGACCAGACGGCGGAAATCGTGTCCCGTCACCGGTCGCCGGAGTCCACTCAAGTCGTGAAGTTAAAAAGCACGATTTCCGAGGCTCGCCAGGTCGGCGCGGAGATGGCGGGAACCGAATGGGTGCTGTTCACCGATGCCGACGTCGTATTCGCCCCCGGGTATTTTCAGGGCTTATCGAGATATGACGAGTTCGGCTGCGTCTATGGGCCGAAACTGTCGCCTACCGGATTTTGCCGCTACTACCGCTGGTTCGCTTATGGCCAATGGTTTTCTCACAAAATGGGGATTCCGGCGGCGAGCGGCTCGAATCTGCTGATCAGACGCGATATCGTTTCGGGCGTGGGCGGATTCGATCCCGAACTCGTTTGCAACGAAGATTCGGAACTGGTCTGGCGTATCAAGCGTGCCGGCTACCGCATTGCGTTCGCTCCGGAGCTGGTGGTCTACGCGATGGATCACCGGCGTCTGGAGCGAGGCCTGTTCCGCAAAACGCTCCATTCCGTATTCCGGTGTCTGCTTCTCTATTGGGATCTGATTCCCGCGCGCTGGCGCAAACGCGACTGGGGTTACTGGTCGCAGGCGCGCGAGAGCGAAAGCAGCGCATCGACCTTGGACTGAGCAAGCATTCGAATCTGGTAGAATAGCCGGTTTTTACCCGGCTCTCAGCCTTCATCCACCTATTCCCCGATTTATGATCGAAAAACTTCGCAATATCGCCATCATAGCCCACGTGGACCATGGAAAGACCACGCTGGTCGACAAACTGCTCCAGCAGTCCGGAACGTTCGCCGCCCATGAAAAAGTGGAGGAGCGGGTCATGGACTCGAATGCCCTGGAAAAAGAACGGGGCATTACCATCCTCGCCAAGAATACAGCGATCGACTGGAACGGTTATCACATCAACATCGTCGATACGCCGGGGCACGCCGACTTCGGCGGTGAAGTGGAACGTGTTCTGTCCATGGTCGATTCGGTGCTGCTGCTGGTGGATGCAGTCGACGGTCCCATGCCGCAGACGCGCTTCGTGACCCAGAAGGCTTTCGCCCTGGGACTCAAGCCCATCGTGGTCATCAACAAGATCGACCGTCCCGGTGCACGCGCCCATTGGGTACTGGACCAGACTTTCGACCTGTTCGACCGCTTGGGAGCGACCGAGGAACAGTTGGACTTTCCGGTCATATACGCATCAGCCCTTAACGGATACGCCGGTCACAGCCCGGATATCCGGGAAGGCAACATGGACCCCTTGTTCGAGACCATCGTCGAAAAAGTGCATCCGCCGGTGGTCGACCAGGAGGGTGGATTCCGGATGCAGATTAGCCAGCTGGACTACAATTCCTATGTGGGCGTGATCGGTATAGGCCGGATCCAGCGCGGCACCGTCAAGACCAATACACCGGTGGTGGTCGTCAGCCGTGACGGCAGGCAGCGTAACGCCCGCATTCTCCAGGTGTTCGGGTTCAAGGGGCTGGAGCGGGTGGAGGTGCCCGAGGCCAACGCCGGAGATATCATCGCTTTTACGGGAATCGATACGCTGGAAATTTCCGACACCATTTGCGCCGTCGACTGTATCGAGCCGCTTCCGCCGCTGACCGTGGATGAGCCCACCGTGAGCATGACCTTTCAGGTCAACAATTCGCCTTTTGCCGGCAAGGAAGGCAAGTTCGTCACGTCGCGGCAGATTCGCGAACGCCTCCAGCGGGAGTTGCTGCACAACGTCGCCCTGCGGGTCGAGGACACCATCGATCCGGATAAATTCAAGGTCTCCGGACGCGGCGAGCTACATCTCTCCATCCTGATCGAAAACATGCGCCGAGAGGGTTACGAACTCGGCGTGTCGCGTCCCGAAGTGATCATCAAGGAGGTCGACGGCGAGCCCTGCGAACCCTATGAATTCGTCACGATCGAAGTGGAGGAGGCAAACCAGGGCGCGGTGATGGAGAAACTGGGCGAGCGCAAGGGCGACCTGCTGAACATGGTGCCGGACGGGCAGGGCAGAGTGCGGCTGGAATACATGATTCCGTCGCGGGGCCTGATCGGCTTCCAGACCGAGTTTATGACCGCCACCTCGGGCACGGGTCTCCTGTACCACGTGTTTGACCACTATGGGCCGGTCAAGAAAGGCGACATCGGCCAGCGCATCAACGGTGTGATGATTTCCATGGTGGAGGGAAAAGCCCTGGGCTATGCGCTGTTCAATTTGCAGGAACGTGGACGCCTGTTCATCGAGCACGGCACGGAAGTGTACGAGGGCATGATTATCGGCATACATTCCCGCGACAACGATCTGGTGGTGAACCCCACCAAGGCCAAGCAGTTGACCAATATCCGTGCAGCCGGCAGCGACGAAAACATCATTTTGACGCCGCCGATCAAGCTCAGCCTGGAGCAGGCGCTGGAATTCATCGACGATGACGAATTGGTGGAAGTGACGCCGAAATCCGTTCGGCTCAGGAAAAAGCTGCTCCTGGAGCATGAACGCAAGAAAGCCACTCGGGCAGCGGGAGCCTGACGCCGCCAGGGGGAATTTCGATTCGGGGATATCCGTTCTGCTGCTCGTCGAACGTCGATTATCCTGAAACGCGCGAGTAGATACTGTTATCCGGGTCAAGTGCCATGGAGTGCTGGATCGAAGGGTTTTCCGGACTTGAGGACGCCGAAAGCGACCTGGAGGAGCTTGCGCATCATGGCACCGATGATGAGCTTGGCGGGCTTGCCCGAGAGCGCGAGCCGGTTCTTGAAGGGCTGGCCCCAAGCGGTCTTATACAGGATCACCATGGCCGGCATGTAGAGGGCTTTGCGCAAGAAGGCATGGCCGACCTTGGACAGCCGCGGCTTGGTTTTCACGCTCGTTCCGGACTCCTGCCGGCGCGGGTCGAGCCCGGCGAAGGCGACGGCTTGTCGGCTATTGGCGAAGCGGCTGGGCTCGGCATAGAAGGCGAGCAGAATGGCGATGGTGCGTTCCCCGATACCGGGGATGCTCTCGAGTAATTCGCGCTTTCCCTTCAGATCGGGGTTAGAGTCGATGTGCTCATTGATGGTTTTGATCAGGCTCTTGATCTGCTGATCGAGCCAATTCAGGTGTTCTTGAATGTTGGTGCGCACCGCGTCCCGGGCGACCTCCAGGCGGTTACTTTCCTGGGTCCGCAGGGCTTGCAACGCATCCAGACGCAACACGAGCGCGCGCAAGGCGATTTCGGCTTCGCTTCTCGCCTGCCAGGGAGGCGGATGGCGTTCGGCGCAAAATTCGGCGATGAGGCGCGCATCGACGGCATCGGTTTTGGTCCGGGTTAAGCGGGAAGCGGCATAGGCTTTGATTTGGGCGGGGTTGATGACGCTGACAGTGAACCCTTGGGTAGCCAAGCACTGGGCGACGTCTTCCCAATACACCCCAGTGGCTTCCATACACACGTGAACATTCCGTGCCTCTGGGCCGGTGAGCCAAGTGACGAGGGTGGCGAACCCGTCTTGGGAGTTGGCGATGACTTGGGTTCGGAACTTCCCGTTGGGGAGGCGTAACGCGCAGTCCAGTTTGGCTTTGGCGACGTCAATTCCGAGATAAAACGTGGGCATCATGAACCTCAAATGATCTACCTTGTGAATGCGGGCTGCCGGCAAGCCGGGCCGAAGATACTGTTCGATCGCTCGATGAGGGTGAGCGACTGCTGCATCGATCGACGCAACGGGCTTGGTGTCCCAAGGGCGGGAACGGCATCCAGTCGCTCAAACCTGGAGCGCCCTCCAGGCCTGGGGTGACCGGTCGGGAGTCTTCTCCAACCCCTTCCGAACCACACGGAATTCATAATACAAGGTCGGGAATCCGTATCCGACGGCGCCATCGTTGGGTCGCGGGGTTGTCGGCAAAGGATTGCCGACCTGCGAAGTCTTGAATCGTTCCACACTGAGCGCCTTAACATTTTTTAGCCGTCCGGGAGTGTTTCGACCGAGCCCGTTGAATCCCCGGCGAGTCCTCTCGAGAATTGCTGCGTATGCCGCAGGACTTTCCTGATGCACTTGGTATTGCCTGCACATCCTCCTAGATGTAAAGCAGAAGGAGCATTAATAGCATTCCGGTCAGAGCGATTTGCCAGCCTACACTCGTCCAGCTGATCTGGACGCGCTCTTTCTGTTCTTGCCACCAAACCGGAAAGTCCGTCTTGGCGCGTTGGAAAAAGCCGTTCAGCTTTTTGAACGCAAACAGGAGAAAAAGCATCAGGATCCCAAAGCCTAGCCAGGCGGTAACCGCCTGTGCTTCATAGGGCGTGAGGGCCAGCACTGCCTCTAGGAGATGTTCGACCACCAATTCAATCGTTTCAAGCAGCAGTTCGACCGCCGTAATCAGAAAGTCCAGCAGTACATCGCCCCAAAACAGCGTTGCGAGCACCCCTGCTCCGATCACTCCGGCCTTCTTCATAAATCATCCCCCCTTTGTGTCTTTAGTGGCCTGGTTCTCAGGCCGCCACACAAAATGTCTGCGGAAAAGACAGGGTAAATCGCGTCCTTTTTTCGGAATGCGTCCCGACTAACGTATCCGAGGTATGGAATAAGGCGCGAACCCTGCTCCTTTCAGTTTACAGAGACCCGAGGTAATCCGCCATTCATTAATCTCGAATAGCCGATTTCCCTTGATGTGGCGTAGGCAGGCGGACGGCTTTGTCCAAGAGTACCTGTTAATCCCATGCAGGAATTGCGGCTGCGAACGTGAGCTGACAGTCGTCCATAGACGCTCTCTCTGTTTCAGGACGGGATGTCGCAGGCAAGAACCAAGCCTGATATTCCCCCTCCACGTTGTTTCCTCTCATTTTAGGGCAGTTGCTTCGAAAACGGTGCACAAGTGCTAGACCAGAAATGGTGCGGCAACGAGAAATATGCACTAGAAATGAACAATTGTTCGGGCCGGATAAGTGAATGAACGTAGAACTCTCGCAGGAATCCATTGGTTTCCCGGCGGTCATAGTCAGGAGTGTTTCGAAAACGAAACGCTTTTTCCTTTAGTACGGACCTACATTTGGACAGGAGGCGTTATGGCCATAAAGCTTTTCGATTCGCGAGGAGTTCCCCTTGAAAAGCAGAAGTTCACATGGAAAGAGCTCGTTCAGAAGCCCATCAGCAAGCTGGATGACGAGGCATTCACCCGAGTCAGAATCATCCTCATGAACGGATTGGAAACCGAGGCGTTACGTTTTCAGCATTTGTGCGCGCGAATGAACAAAGACCTGCAGGTGCCGCTGGCCAAGGTCAGGCGCACGGAACAGCATCAGCAGACTACCGTCAATTGGCTCATTTCCTCGGACCACTCGCCGCTGGAGACGACCATCGCTTACGAACAGGTTGCCGTCGAGGTTACGGCATCCGTTGCGCAGAACGAACCCGATGGTTATTTGGCTCAGGTTTACCGCTTCGGCTTGCTTGAGGATTTCGACCACCTTTACCGCTATTCGGCGCTGTTGGATCGGCTAGAGGGCAAAGACGCGAACAATATTTTGCAGTCCCACACGGACATCATTCCGGGAAGACCCACCGTGGACGAGCATCGAGCGCCGGAGAACGATTTGCGCGAGCACTATGATCGAACCACAGCTGCTGCGATCAGCAAGCTGCATGCGACGACGATCATGGCCGCCGAATATCAGACCCATGATTTCTACGCCAATGTCGGGCCGATGTATGCTGATCCGGTCGCGCGGCAGCTGTACGCGGAAATCGCCTCGATCGAGGAGCAGCACGTTACTCAATACGAGTCGATCATTGATCCGACCGAGACCTGGCTCGAGAAATGGCTGCTGCACGAAGCAACCGAGGCTTATAACTACTACAGCTGCATGGAGCAGGAATCCAATCCGCGGATCAAGGCGATCTGGGAACGCTTCCTGGATTATGAGCTAGGACACTTCGCGTACGTGTCGGAGTTGTTCAAAAAGTACGAGCGGCGAGACCCGGCCGAAGTCATTCCGGACACTCTGCCCGAGCCGATTCCGTTCCGGAGCAATCGGGAATTCGTCCGTAAGGTGCTGGATCAGGAAGTGAACTTGCGCACCCGGGGTACCCAATTCGTCGACAAGGCCCAGGAGGAGGCGGCATCGCTGGAATACCGTCGGCATATGAATTCGGAAGGGTCGCCGTCTCAAACGGTGGCTGCGGGATACCAGTGGTCTCCCGGAACCGAGCTGAATCGAAGGGTTGCCTAAATCGCTAGAAACCGCACTAAGGAGTGGAACCATGGAAAAATCAGTCGAGATGAGCACCAAGAATCGTACCGGCATCGGCATGTCGCCGGCAGACAGTCAGCGCATGATCGATGCGGCACAAGCTGTGCCTCCGAGTTCGTCCGGCGACGAATCGGCACTCGCAGCGCTTGATAGCGCATACATTCGGGAATCGGAGCCGATCGGTTCGGTGCCGGCACCGGGTACGCTGAAGGGAATGGCCCAGACGACGCTCCAGAAACTGACCGGCAAACACCCGGAAGTCCTGATCGATAAGCTGGGTGAGCGCCTGGCATTCGAGCGCACCGGCACACGGCTCTACGACTACCTGATCAACAAGTGTGAAACCGCTGCGGAATCCGGGGCGCAGGTTTCCGTTGACACGCTCAAACGTTTTCGGCGGGAAGAAGCCGAGCATTTCAAGCTGGTCGCCAAGGCCTTGGAGTCCCTGGGCGCCGATCCGACCACGCAGACGCCCGGTGCGGATGTCAGTGCAGTGGCGTCAAGCGGCGTTCTTCAGATCCTGAGCGATCCACGCACCTCGGTGGATCAGTCGCTGGAAGCGATTCTTACCGCCGAACTGGTCGACCACGCGGGCTGGGAAATGCTGATCCGGCTGGCCGGCGAGATGGGGCTCGATGAAATGACGGCCGATTTTCGGGCAGCGCTGGCCGAAGAGGACGATCATCTGCGACAGGTACGCCACTGGCATGAACAATCCGCATTGACGCACGCCGGAGTATCGATGACATAACACCGCGGTGCGGCTGCCTCGGGATTCGGCTTCTTGTTCAGGGCCGGGATAGCTCGAGGCGGCTGCAAGTCAGTTGGATGACGCCTCGTTGAACGAGGCATCGCGCCAACCGCCATCCCGACATACACCGCTTCCCCGGCTGCGTCGAGGCGTTCGGCCGCCGTCTGGGAACGGATTACAGTGGGTATTCTTGCGTATGAATAGAGGACGAAGGAGAGCGAACTTCTTGTCCGCTGCGAGGCGAGTCCGCAGGCATACGCGAGACGCCTCGCAGAAAGCGTGAGCAGCTTACTTCTTCAAGCTGCGATATAGGGAGCTTACTAGATGGACGGCTTGATCGAACAGGCTCTTGCCGAGATTGGCTCCATAGAGGACAACGTCTTTAGAGCTCATTCCCTGGAAGCGTTGTCTGAAATTGCTTATTAGAAAAGGTGTTGCGAACAAGCCGAGGATCACGCCGATAAGAAACGTGCCGGTGTTGGATGATGGTTGAGGAGCCGACGAAGGTTGTGCCGACTGCGGTCCGATGGCCGGTGGTGCGGGCGTGGCAACCGATGCTTGCGCAGTGCCGTAATTATCCGGAATCGCGAAATCGGTTAGGCCGGGAATGCTGGGAAACGTGCCGCCGCCTTTACCTACGACCAGCTGCGCTTTCATTCCCTTTTCCATATGCTGGGCGATATCGCAGTGCACGAGGTAAGTCTTGTCTTCCTTCGGCATGATCAGTGTGCCGCTGATTTTTGCGGGGCCGGTCACTTCCAAGTGGAACATGCCTTTGTCGTACAAATATTTCGGCAGTCCATGCATCATCCATTGATGGCGGATGTGGTCCTCGTTGATGAAATGCACGGTAAGCCGCGTGCACGGTTTGACGCGCCACTCCTGCTTATCGAACGCGAACATGGTTCCGGGAAATTTCTTCGAATATTTGTGCCCGGCTCTTACGGTGATTTCCTCGTCGCCGCTGATCTTATCGCAGCCCGGGGGAAGTTTGTCCTTGTTTTGCCCCATAACCATGGCACCATCCATGTCCATAAGGTGCCCATCGCCGTGATCCATCAGCAGTTTATGTTCCACGATTTCTTCTTGTTTCGCCGCGTAAGCGGGCAATGCGGTCAGCAGAGCGCTGAATATGATGAGATGAGTAAACTTAGACATGACGTTGGACTGCCTCAATGCTTGCCTTTGGCCTGGGATGCGACTTGGTTGATTACAGCGCGCACGCGGTCACGGTAGATATAGAGGAGATAACCAGCGATACCGAACATCAATCCGTTGAAAAGACTGCCCAGCGGACTGGATGAGGTATCAGTCGAGAGCGGGGCGGAAGTCGAGCTGACCTCGACTGCCTTGGATACGGTTGCGGCGTCCGCTGTTTGCATGCCGGCCGGCTCGCCCAAGCTGCCCCAGTCGTCGGCCCAGTCCTGCCAGACCGGAATCTTTCTTTGCCAGAATTCCTTGGTGAAATAGGGCGTCAGATCCATGCCGTGGGTTTTCGGCGTGCCTTTTTCGTCCAGATACGACTTGTATACGATCAGGCTGATACTGCCGCCTTCGCCCATACCGTCGGTGGTGAACGCTTTTTCAACATGGTCGTGAAACATCCAGATGCCTGACCCGAAGCTGTGCAGGCCGTCATCCTTCGTGCTTATGGACAAATCGAGGCGCTGGGCAGGCGCCATCATATAGACGTCTCGAGTCACCTGGGCGCTGGGGTTCTGCTCGACCCCGTCATAGTGGGTTTCCGTCGCTTTGTGGCCGTGAGTGTGGAGCGCGAGCGTTTCGGTATGACCGTTGAGAATACGCAGCTTGATCTTCTGATCGGGATCCACCGTGATGAGGGATTCACGAAGGGTGTACGGGAAGGAACGCCCGTTCAGCAAGAAATAATCCTCGGTCGCGTCCGTGATGTCGTACTCCTGATTCATTGCTCTTGCAATCAGACGGGGGTCATTGGCCAATTGCGGGAGCGCATGCATTTCCTTGTCGACTGACTGATAGTGCAAATCATATTCCTGATCGAATTTTTCCGACACGGCAACGGAAGGATGACGGACTTGGCCGTTGCCCACGTTGAAAGTCTGCACCCAGTTGTTGGGCTTGTTTTCTTCTACGACAATCATGCCCGCGAGCCCCATCGGAATGTGCGTATGAGGCTGCACGTGGCAGTGGTAATACATGGTGCCGGGCTGGCGCGGGCGAATCACGTAAGTCTTGCTTTCACCCGGCATGATGTCCATTTGACTCGTCTGGCCCACACCGTCGTTGCCTTCGCCGCCGTGATCCATGAAGGGATGGTCGACGCCGTGAAGATGTATCGAGTGCGGGAAGTAGTGGGTGTTTTCGACTACCAGCCAGACCACATCGCCCTGTTCGATACGTATCGTAGGGGACGGCATGCGAATGAGCGGATTGGCTTCTACGCTGGCGAAGCTCCGCGTCGACATATCGCGGCTTTTCGGAGCGAAGACCCAGAAGCTGGGCTGGATTCCCGGTGCGATGTCGAAAGTTGGAACTACGCCTGCAAAATCCGGCGAGCGTCCATTCAGCTCGATGATTTCGAGTTTGATGATGATATGGTCGGGGTCTCCGTCGCCATCCATGTCGTTCGTCTTGGTAATCGCGTCCGCCGCCAGGTTGGACGTATCCATGATCGTCTGCATGGAGATGTTGTTGGTCCCCTTGACGAAAGCCGCGATATCGGCGGGGTTGTCGGGGTTGCAGACCCTCGATTCTTGAATGGTTACGCCTTCGAGGACCTGCGCCTTGCGCCAATCGCTGGGAGCTCTGTCGTCACAGAAAGGTTCCGCTTCGCCCATCGGAACTTTGGAACTGGGCGGCGGAGAAGTAACGGCGCCGGCGCCGGTGGATAAACCTAACAGGGCTGAACCAAACAAGAATACGAGGCAACGTGTCTGCATTTTGAGTACCGCTGGGAACGAAGATTCGAAGACGTGACTAAGGCTTACGAGGTTTGGCGCTTAGTCATGAGATTCGACCTGAAAGTTCCTAAGAGGATTTCTTCATCATCCGGTCTACAGCGCCCTTAAACGACGCATTGGAGAGGTATAAAATGTAGCCGACCGCGATCAGAATGACTGCGATGACCAGGTAGGTGCTGGTCGAAAGTGCGCCGGATGCCGTGCCCACACTAAAAGGGACGTGTGCGTCCACTTTTTGACCTTCATTAACCAGAGTTACGTGGGCCAAGTAATCGCCGGGTTCGGTGAAGTTGATCGTGGTATTTACCGTTCCTGTCGGATAGTTTGAGGGCTCCTTATAGAACAGGCGGGTCCCTTGGGGTTCCTTGGTAACTTCGAACTCGACCGTCATATTCCGCAGGGCCTTTCCTTCGTAGTCGAACACCAAGGTGGCAGAGCCAAGTTCAGGAATCGAATTGCAGTATTCGGTCGTTCCGGTCAGTTGCGGCTGGTAAGCGGTGAAATGTACCCAGTGCGGACCGACCGGAATACGGCAAGCATCCAAGTCGACGCCCGAGGCGCCGCCGTGGGCCCAGGTCGATACCGGGATAACGGAAAAAACGAGCACGCCTAGGGCAAGCAAGCACTCTTTTAACGAAATGAGTTTACGCATATCTCTTCCCTCACTTGGTGGATTATCGGATTTTTGTATTTTGTTGATGCGAGCCGGCAACAAAAGGCTCAGAGTTTACCGCCTTCTTCCTCTCGCCTCCGAATAAGCTTAAGGAATAGGTAAATATACATAACCAAGACGCCATGTACAATCGCAAGGCTTATATGTTCTCGGCGTACGCCAGGCGTGCTTTGGGCTTCAGCCGTCCGGCTGATTCAGAACGAATTGATATTAATGACACATATTTGAGAATTTAGTTTTGAGAAAAATCAATTAATTCGTGACTGGAACTCCCCCAAACTGCTTCCCGAATCCGAGCGCACGCCCATCGTGGACTCGGAATAGACGCCCCGCTCTTTCGCAACGGGCACGACTTCGACCCTATTCGGGACAGGCTCGTGCTCGCGCTGCTCGCCGCACATTTGTCAGTCAGAGGCCGTTGCCTGATTGGCAGCGAGTAAAAGATCCAGTTCGCCCTCGCGGTCCAGGGCGGCAAGCTCGTCGAAACCGCCCACATGAGTTTCACCGATGTAAATTTGGGGTACCGTGCGGCGTTTTGTTTTTTCCATCATTTCGAGCCGGAGCTCTGGCTCCAAGTCGACTCTGATCTTGTGGATATTCTGAACGCCTTTCTTCAACAGCAGTCGTTCCGCCATGACGCAGAACGGACAGAATGCAGAGCTGTACATGACTACATTGGCCATCAAAATATTTCCCTCTAAAGTTCGGGCTGCCCCGAATTCTTGATTACCGGCTGGGTTTGCTATATTAGAGAAGTCTAACACGAGGTTGTCATGACTACACACCGATTAGTGAGAATTTTCGCCGGCTTTTTCGTTTTGCTGTCTTTGGCGCTGGGCGCCGAAGCCAGTCCGGTATACGTCAACAAGAATTGGCTCTGGTTTACGGCATTCGTGGGAGCGAACCTGTTTCAGAGCGGATTCACGAGGTTCTGTCCCTTGGAGATTATTCTGCAAAAGCTGGGATTCAAAGAGTCCTAGCCTATGAAACGGAAACGGCCCGGACGACGTTAGTCGGATTATCAAGGTGGAAACGGCAGGTACCCGCCTGAATGGCGTTTAAAGCTCGACGAGTCCGAACCATGCTCGGTCTTGGCGGTGATTACTCTGTCGGGGCTGGGCGGCGGAGCCGTTGACTATCGTAGCGTCTTACGATACGCGTGGCGGATTCAGCTTTGTCCTAGCTGAGACGGTAGAAAAGTGATTGCCCCGACACGTCATCCGCTATTGTTGGGACTTTTTCAACGTTCCAAAACTGGCGCTGTCCCCAGTACACTTTTTTCCGCAAATCATGTTTCCTTGTGTAGGGTGGTCGAGGGACGCATCGCTCGGCCGGCTCCGATTGTTTCAGAATTTCAAATGAGTCACCAAAGCGGCTGGCAACGAGATGAAAAAAACATTACAGAAATTCTTCGGCTATTTTCTCATCGGTGCCTTGGGTCTGTTGCCCATCGTCATCATCCTCCAGATCGTCATCGCCGTCGAAGGATTGCTTCGAGACTTTGTGTCAAGCATCTTCGGTCGTTATGAAAACTTCCTAATACCCATAGGCTTGTTTACGGCGGCGGTATTGGTTCTGACGTATTTCGGCTATCTTCTCAAGCAGGACAAGGCCCATCTTTGGTACTACCTTGAAGGCCTGCTGAATCGTATCCCGCTAATTGGCACGATTTATCGCGTCACCAAGAAAATACTGAACCTGTTTCGGGGCGACGAGGAGGATAAGCTGCGTGACGTGGTTTACATCGAATACCCCAAAGAGGATATTTGGGTACCGGCATATGTGACTAACCGGATCGACGATCAACTGGTGTTGTACATACCGACATCGCCGAACCCGACTTCAGGCTTTACGGTGATCGTCCACGAATCAAAGGTTAAGGTGTCGGAGATGAGTATCGAGGAAGCGTCGAGTTTCGTCATCAGCCTCGGTGTGGACATACCGAGACCGGATGAGGCTCCGCGCCTTCTTTCGGGGACCGATAGCGCACCCCTGCAATCCTGATTTTCGTTTTATCGGGTTTTTCCATGTTCCCTGAGTTCCGAGGAGAAGACCAAATGGCCGCTACTACCACTCGCTTGAAAGAGCTTCTCGCCGCGCCCGGGATCCGCATTATGCCGGGCTGCCATGACGCCCTTTCCGCCAAGCTGGTCCAGGAGGCCGGTTTCGAAATGGGCTTCATGAGCGGTTTCGCCGTCTCGGGAGCTCGTCTCGGCTTGCCGGATACCGGTTTGATTTCCTACGGAGAACTGGTGGAACAGGGGCGGAACATTTGTGCTGCCGTCACTATTCCGATGTTCGGCGATGGCGATACCGGTTTCGGCAATGCGCTCAACGTGACGCGGACCGTCCAGGGTTACGCTCGCGCCGGATTCGCCTGCATCATGATCGAGGACCAAATGGCCCCAAAACGTTGCGGTCACACCCAGGGGAAGGCCGTGGTAAGCAGGGAAGAGGCAGCCATGCGAATCCGTGCGGCGGTTGATGCCCGCAACGCCGGCGACGACATACTCATCATGGCGCGAACCGACGCCAGGGCCGTGCTGGGTTTGGAGGAAGCCATCGCACGCTGTCGATTGTTCCGGGAGTTGGGCGCCGATATTACTTTTCTGGAAGCGCCCGAAAGCGTCGAAGAAATGCGCCGCTACTGCACGGAAGTCGGCGGACCCAAGATGGCCAATATGATCGAATTCGGCAAAACGCCGGTATTGCCGCCGCGGGAACTCGAAGCAATAGGCTACAAGATTGCCGTATATCCTTTGACTTTGCTGAATGCCGGCATCCGCGCCATGCGCGATGCGTTGGTCTGCCTCAAGCAGGGGCGAACTCCCGGGAACATCATGGATTTCGAAGAATTGAAAGCGTCCGTCGGGTTCCCTCGATATTACGACGAGGAGCAGCGTTACCGATATTGAAATCCCCGGTTTGCATGGCTCATCTGCGGATGACGAGCGCGCTCGGATGTTTTACGAAGATCGAATAATTGCCGCGCCTGCGCGATACCCATCCCCGTGTCTCGACCGTTTGAGTTAGGTAGGTCTTCAAGGGAGGAAACAGGCTCAGGTTTTTTTTCGCGATTCGGACTTCGAATCGATCGGAGAATTTTAAGCGTACATACCGCCTTCCCGAAGAAATCCCGGTTGGCCTACCTGTCAGACGCTGCCAGCCGCGTAGCCTGGGCCGGGCGATGAGCGCTCCGACCGATTTCGCCCGATACTCCGGCATTCCCCAGATGCCGCGTCGCGCTTGCTCCGCGCGGTTCTGTGCCCGGGTCAAAGCTTCAGCAAACTTGAGATTCGGGGGATGAATGTCGACAAAGGCCAAGCCCGCGTCCACCAAAGTCAGGTTGACGTGTTCGCGGTTTTCGGTAAAGACATGGGCCAGCATCCGTCCGTACTTGTCGCGAAGCTCCCGGTCTTGCTCCAGGCGTACCATGCGCCCGGTCAGGCGGCTTTGCAGCCACTGCTTCGCCTCTTCACCCCCCGCTTCGCCCATCTTCTTCGGGCTGTCCACTTCCGGCGTATTGATGCCGAGCAAGCGGACTTTCTCGCCGTTGTCGAGCAGAAAGGTGTCTCCATCGAATACGAGTTTTACTCGGTGGACCACGGGCGCCGTATCGATGTCCATACGTACGGCGCCTTGTACGGCGTGATCGGAATAGTGAATGCGTCCTGTGGCGTCCGCCCAGCGGAAGACATCCTTGCCTTCGATGGGGCCGCACAGGACGAGCAAGGCCGCGAATACCGCGATTTGGGTATGAAGCCGAACCAATAAGGAGTCTTTCATTAGCAAAGCGATCGGATATTAGGCCGCATTCCAGCGGCAAATCTTGAATGTGCGAAAAGTGCACCCGACTCGCTTGTATCCAAAGCCGGGGCGGGGATATTCTCGATGTCGGGTTCACTGGCGGCGCGAGTGTAACATTCTGAGGATCGGTCTAAAAAGCAAGGGGAATCCAGGCGATCACAAGCATGCGGCGACGATTTTTCGACCTCAAGAACAAAACCTTCGATTTGCTGGTCGTCGGTGGCGGCATTTACGGTGCCTGGACGGCTTATGATGCCGTTTTGCGTGGGTTATCGACGGCCCTGATAGACCAGGGAGACTGGGCCGGAGCTACCTCGTCGGCGTCCACCAAGCTGATCCACGGCGGACTGCGCTACCTCGCCCAGGGCCATTTCGGCCTGGTTCGGACATCCTTGAACGAGCGGCAGCGGCTGATGCGGCTTTGTCCTCATCGAGTCGAAGAGCTTCGATTCGGTATCCCGGTCTATCGAGGCGCTCCCCCTCGCGCCTGGCAGCTTTGTCTGGGGCTCCGGATTTACGATCTTCTGGGGAGCGCGACCGGCTCGTACGCGCGCCACGAGCGTCTGAGCGCGGAAGCATTTGCGCTTCGTTTCCCATGGGTTCACCCCACGAACCTGGAAAGCGGCTGGGTTTATGGCGATGCGCAGACGGACGACGCCCGGTTCGTTCTGGAACTCGTGGACGGCGCCTTGGGTGCAGGTGCGGTTGCAGTCAACTATTGCGGGGCCATTGCCTACGAGGAGCGGCACGGGCATACCATGGACGTGATCGTCAAGGATCAGATCACGGGGGAACAGACGCCGGTGCGTGCCCGTTCTGTCGTGAATGCCACGGGCGCGTGGGTGAAAGATATGTCCGGTATCGCACGCGGTTCGTTTCGGCTCTGCAAGGGCGTTCACCTGATCTTGCCCGCTTTGCCCGGCAAGGATGCCTTGCTGTTCTTTTCGGAAACCGACGGACGGGTGGTGTTTCTTGTGCCGTGGTACGGCTTGACCTTGTTAGGCACTACCGACACGGATTATGTCGGCGATCCCTCGGATGTCGTGGTAGAGCCGGACGATGTCGATTATTTGTTGGGTACGGCAAACCGTGTACTCGGCTCCGTACAATGGACCGAACACGATATTATCGGCGGTTTTGCCGGTCTCCGGGTGTTGAAGAGCAAAAAAGGGCTTGCGCCGTCCGGGCTCAGCCGCGAGTGGGTCTTGGAAGAATTGAAAAACGGCGTCCTAGTCTCGGTGGGCGGCAAATTTACCTCGGCGCGGCAGAGCGCCGCGGCTATCGTGGATAGAGTGTGCCGAAAACTGGGTATCCGAAGAACGAGCAAGACGGCCGATCTGGCTTTTCCATGGGCTCCGGCCGAGGAGTATGCGGGATGGTTCCGCGACAGAGTGGGGCAAGGGCGGAGTTTGGGATTGTCGGAGGAGCAAGTGCGCTGGTTGAGTTTCCGCCATGGCCGGCGGATTGACGAAATTTTCCGATGCATCGAGCGCGATGGAGCCCTGGGTACGCGGATGCACCCGCAGCTGCCTTTCATCCTCGCCGATTTATACCATTGTGCGCGGTGCGAGATGGTCGTTCATTTGGACGATCTGCTGCGTCGTCGTTTGCCGTTACTGCTCCTGCACCGGCTTTCCCGTGATGAAATGGAAGCCATCGCGGCCAAAATCGCGCCAATCCTCGGATGGGACACGGCCCGTCAACGCCTTGAAATCGGCAAATGTCTGGATAGTTTTCCCAAATTCCGGAAGCGGGCATAACGCTGGAACCTCCCGCGCATGGGTCCGGTCATCTTCCGGTTGCGCCCTGTTGTACCAAGCGACCGACCGGGCGAAGGCGTTGGCGCCTTCGGCCAGGATAGATCGCCTCTAGCTCTGCCGAGTGTTCGTGACCAGGTGCATATCGAACCGTTGCTCCAGCAACAAGACCAGGCCGGCAACCCAGCCGTCAGCCTGCTGGTGCAAGCTCTCTACAAGGTTTCGGTCGAGCTCCGGGCGTCGTTGAAAAACGATGGCCGTTGTCTCTTCCAGGCTCAACCGAAGTTGGTCCCAGCTCAACAATGCCAGCAGACCGTTCGCGCGTAGCCGGACATAGGCGTCAGAGGGTTCGCCATGGCTTAACACGATAATTCGCATCCCAATCGGGGCTTCCATTGCTGCCAGGGCGATAATCGAGTGGAACGCGGAGGCGTCCGGTACCTCTTGGAGGTTGTCGAAAACGATAACGCTCGGAGCTTGCAGCCGCGCATAAAGTTCGCGGAAGAACTTGCGGGCGAAGCTTTCGACATCGGAAAGATGCTCCGGTGTCAGTAAAGGCAGGGCACCACCTTCTCCGGCTTGGGTGAGGCTAAGATAGTAGAAGAAGCTGGCCAGATCCCCGTCGTCGCGATCGACCTGATACCAGACGCCGGGCAGATGATGAGCGGCGACATAGCTGGCAACTAACGATGTCTTGCCTGCGCCGGGAGGGCCTTACAGCCAGATGATCGGAACCGAAGCCGCATCAAGCGCTTCGAACAGGCGCCGGCGCGTCACCGCGTGGGAAATCCGTGGACGTGTAAGCTTTGCAAGCTGGGGGCCACTCATGACACCGCCGAGGCCTCGCACCTGATCGTAATTGCCGAAACTCATACTCTTTCCTCGGGGCTATGGACTCATGATGATGGCAGTAATGGATAAAGCGTGGTTTTCTCGCGAGCGTCAGTCACGGAGAAACCGCCGGTCGTCCGCATTCGTTGCAGCGGCCTGTCGCCGCTGAAACGCGTTTCGTCCGGGTTGCGTCCAAATCCGACGTCCGACCGGAGAGTCCTTATATGAAAAATCGATCCGTTCGCTCTGTGAAATAATGCCGCGAACATATCGGTGCAGGTTGATAGCATGGCTTAAGACATTTGCGAGGTCGGCGCAGAGTCCGTGCATCGCTCCCGGGCCAGGACGCGGCGGCAGCCGCCGGGCGGTCCAAAACTTTCGACCTGCTATGGCTTTCCGGCGTACGATTCGGGGGGTAGAGGTCCGGCGTTTGCTGCGATATCGCGGCGAAAAACGCTGCGGAGCCTTCGATTTCATACGAGATCCTCTTTGATGGGACCTTTTTGAGTAAATGGCAATCACGAATAACGGTTCCGGCAGCGACGGTTCGCGTCCGGCACGGGAAAAGCTTATCAGCAGCGAAACCGGATTGCCGTTCAGGTACCGTGGAAATGTCGTGCAATTTCCGTAAACGCTGCACAATCTGCTACAGATTTTGTTTTGAATAGAAGACCGTAATGAACCGTCGACATCACCCTTTCTTTCCCCCGTTTCAGCTCGATTTGGCCAATGAGAAACTGTGTTGCGGTGCAGAGCACATACCCTTGCGGCCGAAGGCGCTCGCCGTGCTGCGTTATCTGGCGGAACACCCGCAGAGCTTGGTTACCAAGGAAGAGTTGCTCGAGGCGGTCTGGCATCAGCCCTATGTGAGTGAAGGATTATTACGGGGGTATATTCGCGAGCTCCGTGCAGTGCTCGGTGATGAAGCCGAGTCGCCGCGCTTCATTGAGACGGCCAGCCGGCGAGGGTATCGGTTCATTGCGCCGGCCTCCGTTACCCCGCCGGACATCCCAGGAGAGAATCGGACGGAGTCCGCCTTTAGCGCAGCCACTGTCGGGTGTCTGCGGGTCGGACGGGAAACGCAGCTGGAGCGCTTGCGCGAGCTGTGGCGGGCGGCTCAGGGTGGCCGGCGGCAGATCGTTTTCGTGACCGGGGAGGCGGGGTTGGGCAAAACGACTTTCGTCGAGATGTTTCTTGAGACCATGACGCGGGTTGAGCACCAGGTGCTGTGGGGGCAATGCATCGAGCACTATGGATTGGGAGAGGCATTTCTGCCTCTGCTGGAGGCCTTGAGTCGGGAGGGAAAGGGTTTGAAAGCGGCATTGAGCGCTTATGCTCCCACCTGGCTGGCGCAGTTGCCGAGGCTGCTCTCGGCGGAGGAACGGGAGCAGGTGCAGCGGCAAGTGTTGGGAGCGACTCGGGAACGTATGCTGCGGGAAGGGTGCGAACTCCTGGAGGCTCTGTCGGCGGATGTGCCGCTGGTGCTGGTTCTGGAAGACATGCACTGGGGCGATTATGCCACCCTGGATCTTCTCGCGGCGCTGGGGCGACGCCGGGAGAAGGCAGCGCTATTGGTGATCGTCAGCTACAGGGCGAGCGATCTGGCGCTTCGCGATCATCCCCTCCAACAAGTGCGGCAGGAGTTGCTGGCGCGTCGACTGTGCGCGGACCTGCCGATCGACGCCTTCTCCCGGGAAGAACTGCGCGCGTATCTCGATCGGCGGTTTCCCAATGCCTCATTTCCCGAAGAAATCGCCAGGATTATTCATCGCCGTACCGGCGGCCAACCTTTGTTCGTTGTGAATCTTATCGATCATCTCCTGACCGAAGGACGTCTTCGGCAAACCGAGAAACGGTGGAGTGTCGAAGGCAGTGCAGACGATCTGGAACGCGGCGTACCGGACGACATCCGAGAACTGATCGAACATCAGCTCGGACGCTTGTCGGTTCGAGAGCAGCAGTTGCTCGGCGTAGCGAGTGCAGTCGGAATGGAGAGCTCGGCAGTCCTTCTGGCGGCAGCCTTGGAAGAGGATCCGCTGGCTGTCGAGGCTTGCTGCGAAGCACTGGTGCGGCGGAGCCCGATGTGGATGGCGAGTGGGGTGGCCGAGTGGCCGGACGGTACCGTGGCGGGAAACTATGCGTTCCGCCACGCTTTGTTTGCGGAAGTGGTTTACCGGCGGCTGGCTCCGGCCTACAGGATCGTTCTGCACCGGCGGCTGGGCGAACGGCTGGAATGTGCTTTCGGGAGAAGGTCGGGCGAAATTGCGGCCGAATTGGCTCGGCATTTCGAGGAAGGGAGGGATTTTAAGAAGGCCTTGGGATATCTGCAGCTCGCCGCCGAACAGGCTGCGCGGCGTTTCGCCAACCGCGAAGCCTTGAATTACCTCGGCCGTGCATTGGAGTTGGTGGACCGGTTGCCGGCCGAAGCCCGCATCGACAACCGTCTGGCTCTCATGGAGCTGCGCGCCCTGGTGCATCGCGTGCGCTGCGAGACATGGAGCGAGTGAGCGAGCGAGTCGAGTAGTCCCCGGAAGCCCGAGCGCCGGGTGTGAGACCGAAGGTCGACGCGATAGCGGCGGTCGGAGGTCTCACACAAGGCATCGCGACCGGGCGTCGAGTCATCTGCGAGCGGTGTCCGGACCCCTTGTTGGGTCCGGACCAGACGAGCGGGGACGGCCGGGGCGCCGAAGGCAATAACTCGTCGCCAATTTTTTGCTCCTTTTGGTGACTTGGAGGTCCCAAAAGGTTTCGCAAAAAATGGCGACGCAATCGCTCTCCGATTGGCCTTGCATGGTGGAAGACCTGGAGGGACTGGTTGCGCTGGCCGGCGCCGAAGGCCGCAAGAGGTCGGGGGCTTGATCGCATTGACCCTGGCATTGTTTCATTCCGATCCGAAACGCTGCATCGCCACAGCCGACAGGGCGGTCGAGCGGAGCCGCGATCTCGCCGACATCCGCCCCGGAGCATACGCGGCGGCCAACCGGGCGCTTTTCCGCCTCACGTTTGGTTTGTGCCGGGAGGAAGCGGACGACTGGGCCGCGGTCGCCCGGGGCGCGGAATTCGCCCGCTTGGCGGGAGACCGGACGTCCCTGGCGCTGTATTACACCCAGCAAACCGTTATGGATCTCGATCGGGCCGATTACAGCGGTGCCTTGAGGTCCGCGCAAGAGGTCATGCATTTGGGCGAGGCGATGGGCGATGGTTTCAATTACATGTCCGGCAAGTATTATTCCGCTTGGGCTTTGCTCCATCTCGGAAGATGGGGAGAATTGAGGCGCATACAGGCGGAAGGGCTGTTGGCGGCGGAGCAAAATGACAGTCCGATGCCCCGGTCGCTTTTCCACTTGGCTGCCGCGGCCTTGTATCTGGAAGCGCTGGATTACCGAGGTGCGCTGGTGCTGTGTAGACGTGCCACCCCGCGGCATACGGACGCTTATGCCGTGCCGCTCTTTGTGCTTTTGAAGAGCCGAGCGCATCTGGCCCTGGGCCGGCATCACGAGGCGATTTGTTGCCTTGAGAACCTTGCCCAGATGGCCGAACGATTGCGTCGCCATTTTTTGCGAAACCTTTTGGGACCTCCAAGTCACCAAAAGGAGCAAAAAATTGGCGACGAGTTATTGCCTTCGGCGCCCCGGCCGTCCCCGCTCGTCTGGTCCGGACCCAACAAGGGGTCCGGACACCGCTCGCAGATGACTCGACGCCCGGTCGCGATGCCTTGTGTGAGACCTCCGACCGCCGCTATCGCGTCGACCTTCGGTCTCACACCCGGCGCTCGGGCTTCCGGGGACTACTCGACTCGCTCGCTCACTCGCTCCATGTCTCGCAGCGGCGGATGGCTTGTTCAGTTTGCGGAATCGGATGATGCTCTATGAGAGCCTGGGCGAATACTGGCTGACCATGGGGAAACCCGTGCAGGCCCGAACCGAAGCGCAGCGCTTGATCGAGGTTGCCGTCCAGCCCGGCGATCGCCACTTTCTGGCGCTGGGACACCGGCTCCTGGCCCGGATCGCGATGGCAGAGGGGGATTGGTACGAGGCGGAAAGCCAGGTTTCCCTGGCGCTCGCCATTATCGAAGGCATCTTTATCCCGATGGCGGCGTGGCGGATCTACGCGGCCGCAGCGGATTTGAAGGAAGGGCAAGGGTGTATACGGCCGCGGCCGAAGTCTACAGGAACCGCAGCGCGGCGGTTCTGCGTGCGCTGGCCGACTCGCTGGAAGAAACCGACTTGCTGCGCCGGTCGCTACTGGCCGGTTTGCCGGTGCAGAAAGAGGCCTATTAACCCGGCCTATAACTATAGGCCGGGTTAATCCGGGGTAGGGATGCGCCGGCGCGGCGACAAGCCGCGTGAGCCCAGGCCGGGCGTGTACCGGCCTGATTAATAATTCCAATTTGCTCTCAGTTAGGTACTAATGTTTTTGTAAGGTGGGTTAGGCCGTGAGGCCGTAACCCACCGAGCGACCTCGAATTGGTGGGTTACGCGGAGCCTGTCCTGAGCCAGCGCCATCGACGGGTTTCGCTTCGCTCTACCCGTCCTACGATGAATGTTTGCTCGAATGCTGAATGGAATAACCCGGCTGGTTCCACCGACTGGATCAGGTATTGGTCTTCATGCTGTCCGCTGGCGGTTGTCGGAACTTTTGGCTGTCTGAGCTCTGAGTCGGCCCAAGGTCTGTCCCATGCGGACGATAGTGTCGGCCTGCAACGATTCATCCCAATCCACCACGCCATCGCCGAATAGCACGATAACGGTGGAGCCCATGTTGAAGCGCCCCATCTCCTGGCCGCGCGCGAGCACCGGCGGATTTGCCGGGTAATCCCAGGTTCGTACGGTCTTGCCGGTCGGCGGGGTCACGACGCCATGCCAAATCGTTTCGATGCTGGCGACGAAGATGGCCCCGACGAGGACCAGGGCCATGGGGCCGATTTGGGTGTCGAACAGAGCGATGACCCGTTCGTTGCGTGCGAACAGATTCGGGACATTGGCCGTGGTGGCCGCGTTGACGCTGAACAGTTTTCCGGGGACATGGATCATCTCCCTGAGCGTCCCGCCCAGGGGCATGTGTAGACGATGATAATCCCGCGGCGAGAGGTAGATTGTCGCGAATCGGCCGTTGGTGAACGGTTCTGCGTTATCGGGGTTTCCGCCGAGCAACTCGAGCACGCTGAACTCTTTTCCCTTGGCCTGGATGATGCGTCCCTCGGTAATCGCTCCGATTCGGCTGACGGTGCCGTCAGCCGGACAGACGACCGTGTCCGGGTCGAGCGGGATCGGGCGGGCATTCGGCTTGAGCGCACGCGTGAAGAACTCGTTGAAGCACCCGTAAGCCGCCGGGGCGGGCTCGAGAGCCTGCGTCATGTCGACGCCGTACAGCTTGATGAAAGTGCGGATCATCGAGTCTTTGAAGAGGCTGTTACGGCATCGGGTTATCGAGCCCATCAGGCGCGACAGTCCATGCTGGGGCAGCGCATGCTGGCCGAGCGCGAAGAGTTTTTCGGAAATAGGCATGATCGAATAGTCGATGCTAGCGGTACAAGGGATCAATAACCGCGGTCGGCCAATACCTTTTGAGCCGCGTTTATGGCCGCACCGGCGGCAATCGAGGCTTTGCTTTCGGCGAGCACCGCTTCGAGAGCGCTCAAGCAGAGCAGGATATTTTTCGGGGATGCACTGTATCCCATGAGTCCTATGCGCCAAATTCGGCCGGCCAGCGCGCCGAGTCCCGCTCCGATTTCAAGGCCATAACGATTGAGCAGGGCAGAGCGGACCTGAACATCGTCGGCGCCGTCCGGGATTGCGACGGCATTGAGCTGCGGCAAGCGGGCGGCTTCCGGTACGATGAAGCGTAGTCCCATCGCCTCGAGGCCGGCCTTGAGCGCGATATGCATGTCGCGGTGCCGTTGCCAGGCATTCTCCAGCCCCTCCTCCTGCAGCAGCACCAAGGCTTCATGCAGCCCGTACAAGGCATTGATCGGCGCGGTGTGATGATAGGCACGTTTGGTGCCGCCGCCCCAGTAGTTCATGACCAGGCTGAGATCCAGGAACCAGCTCTGGACTTTGGTCTTGCGATTCTTGATGACGTCGATCGAGTGTTGGTTGAAACTGACCGGCGAAAGGCCGGGCGTACAGGACAAACACTTCTGCGATCCGGAATAGATGGCGTCGACGTTCCATTCGTCCACTTCGAGCGGAGAACCGCCGAGCGAGGTCACCGCGTCCACGATGACCAGGCAACCGTGTTCGTGCGCAAGCCGGGTGATGGTCTCCACGTCGGAGCAGGCGCCGGTCGAGGTCTCGGCCTGAACGAAGGCGACGATCTTGGCTTCCGGGTGTGTCTTGAGGGCATCGGCCACCTTGTTCGGATCGACGGGCATGCCCCATTCGTCTTCCACCAGCACGGTCTTGCCGCCGCAACGCTCCACGTTTTCCTTCATCCGGCCACCGAACACGCCGTTCTGACAGACGATTACGGTATCACCGGGTTCCACGAGATTGACGAAACAGGTTTCCATGCCCGCCGAGCCGGGTGCGGAAACCGGCAGGGTCAGTTCGTTTCGGGCCTTGAAGGCGTAGTGCAGCAAGGCCTTCATTTCATCCATCATGTCGATGAAGCGAGGGTCGAGGTGACCGATCGTCGGTCGCGCCATGGCCTCCAAAATTCTCGGGTGGACATCGGAGGGGCCGGGGCCCATTAAGGTGCGGACTGGAGGGTGAAAGGATCGGATGCTCATTTTTCGATGTTTTGTTTAATGTGTACGTGAGTGAACTGATGATGCTCGTCGAGATAAAGAGTCAGGTCAGCGCGGCCCGGCATTTCATCCAGCGTATGCCGAGTGAGACGCTCGTAGTGCATGATGAAGCGCCGCAACGCGGCGGGGTCCATCAAGCGGTGCCGGTCGTTCGGATCGGTTTTTTCCGCGAGTTTCCGCTCCTGCAAGCTTCGCCAGGCGAAGACGCTGTCCATTCCGGGGACTTTGAGCATGATCAGCCTGTTTAATTCCCCAAACAGAACGGCGTATTCGCTTTTGAGCCGATCGTTGACATAGCGGCGCCAGGCGCCGTCGGAATCCTCGTTCTTCTCAAGTTCATTGACCGCCGGGACGAGCTCGTCGTCGGACTGCGGTCGTGTGCCGACGCACCAGCCTTCGAAAATCACGATATCGGGACAGCCTTGAAATACCGGCCATTCGGCGACGGGCTTGCGATCATCGCGAGCCTTGTCGAAGGCGGGCAGGGGCGTCAAGGTATCGGTTCCGGCCGATTTCAGCGCGCGGAGAGTTTCGAGCCCCAAATCGGTGTCGTGGGTGCCGGGTACGCCCCGGGTGAGCAAGAGCCGATGGACCCCTTGCGCCAAACGCTCGCGTTCGGCCCGGGTCTTGTAGATATCGTCTATGGAAAACCCGGCGACGCGGAAACCGTAGGCTTCGGTCAGGACTAACCGGAGAAAGTCGCACAGCGTGGATTTTCCCGAACCCTGGGCGCCGTTGATGCCCAGGATCAGAGTGTCGGCGGATTTTTGCCGGCGCACCCAGGCGGCGAGCGGAAGATAAACTGCAGCGAGTCCCGCGGTCGAGCTCTCTTCGATCCGATGTGCGCGCACCCGCTCGGTAAAGACCGGCCGGAGACGTTCCCACAGCTCGTCGTACTCGGCGGTTGAGAGCAATTCAGCAGGCCAGAACGGGCTCGACTCAGCGGCGGACACGGCGTTCAGACCACTTTGTCCCTGGGCGTATTTCCAGCGAAGAAGGCCGTAACGTTTTCGATGACCCGCATGCCCATGGCCTCGCGGGTTTCCAGGGTCGCGCTGCCGAGATGAGGCAATAGCGCGACGTTGTCCAACTCGAGAAAGTCCTTGTTCAGCTTGGGCTCGCCCTCGAACACGTCCAGCCCGGCGCCCCTAATCGTTTTCTTCTTCAGGGCTTCGATCAGAGCCGCGTTGTCGACGACGTCGCCGCGAGCGGTGTTGATCAGGTAGGCCGTGGGTTTCATGAGTGCGAGGCGTTCGGCGTTGATGAGGTGACGATTTTCCTTGCTGCCGGGGCAGTGCAGGGCGACGAAATCGGCGCGGCGCAGTACCTCCTCGATGCTGTCGCATGGTTCGGCCTCGAACGATTTGAGGATTTTCGGAGCCGGCGGATAAGGGTCGAAAAAGATGATCGGCATATCGAACCCGAAATGCGCCTTCTTGGCCATCGCTCTGGCGATGCGGCCGAAACCGATCAGGCCCAGGGTCTTGCCGGTGACCTTGGTACCCATCATGTGCGTGGGGTGCCATCCGGTCCATTCGCCGTTGCGCACATGGCGTTCTCCTTCGCCGCCGCGGCGGGCAGCCATCAGCATCAGCAGCATGGCGATATCGGCGGTGCAATCGGTGAGCACGTCGGGGGTATTGGTGACGGTGATGCCGCGCGCCTTGGCCGCTTCGATATCGATATGGTTGAAGCCCACGCCGAAGTTGCCGAGGATCTTGCAGCGCAGCGGTTCGGCGCTTAGCACATCGGCCGTGATGGGGTCCGTTACAGTCGGCATGACCACATCGTGATTGCGCAGAGCGTCCTTCAATTCCTCGGCGGTCATCGGATGGTTATCGGCGTTAAACGTAACGTCGAACAGTTCCTGGAGCTTGGCTTCGCAGGCTTCGGGCCAGCGGCGCGTGACTAAGGCTTTGGGTTTGCTCATGGTGCGGGTTCCAAATTAGGTAAGGCGGGCATTGCCCACCTTACATGAGTTTCATACCTCTCTCCTTGGAAGATCCTGAGCGAGTCGGCCGGGTTATCGCCGGCCTGCGTCGAGCTGTTGCGGCTCCTGCGGAGCGAGGGAGGTTCCGGTGAAGGCCGATCAGCGCAGTTTGACGGCCGGCGCTGTTTCGCGCCAGTACTCGCAGGCCGCTGCGATGCCGCTGCCCGGCGTGACCTGGATCCCGGTGTCGCGCATCGCCATTTCGGCACCTGCGATCGCGCTGCACAGCATGAGTTCGTTGAGATCGCCGAGGTGTCCGATGCGGAATACCTTGCCCATGACCTCGCTCAAGCCGGCACCGAGGGAGAGATTGTAGCGATGATACGCGTAATGCATGACGTCGCGGGCATCGTAGCCCTGCGGCACGACGATCGCGGAAACGGTGTTCGAGTACCATTTCGGGTCGCGTGCGCACAATTCGAGTCCCCAGGCTTTGACAGCGCGGCGCACGCCCTCGGCTAGCCGTTGATGACGGGCGAACACGTTAGGGAGTCCTTCTCCGAGCAACAGGTCGATGGACTTGCGCAGGCCGTAGAGCAGCGGGATCGATGGCGTATACGGAAAGTAGCCGCCGGCGTTATGCGTCATCTGGTCTTGAATGTCGAGGAAGCAACGACGGCTCTTGGCGCTTTGGCGGGTATCCAGGGCTTTCTGGCTGAAGCAGAGCAAGGCGAGACCGGCCGGCAGCATGAAGCCTTTCTGTGAACCGGCGAGGCCTATGTCTATACCCCATTCGTCCATACGGAAGTCGATGCTGGCGATCGAACTGACTCCGTCCACGAAAAACAGTGCCGAATGCCCTGCTGCATCCAATGCCTTGCGCACGCCCGCCAGATCGCTGGTGACGCCGGTAGCGGTTTCGTTATGGCAAATCAGAACGGCCTTGATGTCTTGTTTGGCGTCGGCCTTGAGCCGCGCTTCCAAGCGGTCCAGGGGAACGCCTTCGCCCCACGGGATTTCTTCATGTTCTACATCGAAGCCGAGGCGGTTTGCCATTTCTATCCACAGGTGGCTGAACTGGCCGAAGCGATAGGCGAGGACTTTATCGCCGGGAGATAATGTGTTGTTCAGGGCGATTTCCCAGCCGGCGGTTCCGGTGGCAGGAAAGATGAAGCATTGCCCATTTTGGGTCTGGAAGATTTTCTTGAGGTCTTCCAACAATGGCTTAACCAGATCCGGGAAATCGGGGCGCCGGTGATCCTCCATCGGTACGTGCATGGCGCTCAAGATGGAATCCGGAATATTGGTGGGACCGGGAACGTAGAGATGATTGCGACCTGGCATGAATGTCACCTTATTGGAACGTGGTTATCTCGGAACGGCACGAATTGCGCTTGGAGCTAAAAAACCGGATGTGGACCGCCGAAGGCCGCCCAAAAAGAGCCCTTAATCATGCCACAGGGGGTGGGCTGACATCAAGGTGGATGGGTGCTCGGGGAAGGTTCACGATGGATTCGAGCGCAGCAGTGCCACTGAGATGGCGGGTGACTCGCGGTCAGTGTTCCGTTGGGCTGCCATGGCGCGTATGGCTGCCACGGCGAGCCGGGTTCATTTCTCCGGAATGAACGATCAAGCGGGCAAGGCGAGGCCCGGGTCAGGCGTGTAGCCGATCGATTCCGAGCGCATCGAGAACCGCACGGTTCCCGCGCGCCGGAAGTTTTTGAGATACGTGTGATTTCTGGAGCGGGAAAGCTCCCGCTCCAGTGGTATTTTGTGACCAGGACCTCGAGTTATTCGTCGCCGCCGAAGACGCCGAGCAAGTGCAGGAGGCTGGTAAACAGATTGAAGATCGAGACATACAGAGTCACCGTGGCGAGAATGTAATTACGCTCGCCGCCGTGTACGATCACACTCGTTTCGTAAAGGATGAGGCCCGCCATCAAGACGACGAACATTGCCGATACCGCGATGTGAAGTCCCGGCATGTCCGGGAGGAAAAGTGCAGCAAGTCCAGCCAGGAAAGCAACCAGAATGCCGGCGGTCAGCATGCCGCCTAGAAAGCTGAAATCCTTCCGCGTGGTGAGCGCGTAGGCCGACAGCCCCAGGAAAATGGCTCCGGTGCCGCCCAGGGCGGTCATGACCAGCTGTGCACCATTCCCCACATGGGTCAGGTAGATATTGAGAATGGGTCCAAGGGTCAGTCCCATGAAGCCCGTCAGCGCGAACACGAACACCAGTCCCAGCGCACTGTTCTGAAATTTCGAAACCAGGAACAGCAAGCCGAAATATCCGACCAGTGTCAGAAGAATTCCGGGATGCGGCAGTTCCAGGGCCATGGACAAGCCGGCCGTAAACGCGCTGAAGGTTAGCGTCATGGCCAGCAATGCGTAGGTATTGCGAAGGACTTTGTTGGTTTCCAATACGCTGGCGGAAGCACGAGCGTATGCCGGATTGACTTGATTCATAATGATCTCCTTATGGCTTAGGATAATCGGGCTTTTGGACACGGAAATGGTACAGTAGTTTTTTTAGACGCGTAATAGCCTGAAGTTGACGAAGTTTTTCATGGCCGAGCCGTCAGGGCAAACCTATCCCCCCGTTAACGGGGCTAATGCTCTATTTTGGCGCAGAAGGTTGATTTTTCAATATTCGTTGCCATATAACAAACAAATACGATTTATTGATTACACATAGGCTATTGATGAAGAAGCTAACCGGACTGATACTAAGCGTATTGATCGGGGTTTCACTGACCGTGGCGGGAACCGGTGATGCTTACGCCAAGCGCATGGGCGGCGGCAAGTCGTTCGGCAGCCGGCCGTCGTACAGCGTGCCGTACAAGCGCTCTACCGACATGACGCAGCCCGCCTCTCAAGCACAGCGGCAGGCTTATCAGTCTTCGTCGCAGAGGAATCAGGCGGCGCGCGAGGCGATGTCGAGAAGGGGCGGACTGATGGGAATGCTGGGTGGTCTCGCCCTGGGCGGTTTATTGGGCGCTCTTTTCTTCGGAGGAGCCTTCGAGCATCTCAACTTCTTGGACCTCTTAGTCTTTGCGCTGATTGCATTTATGCTGCTCAGGCTTTTCGCAGCCAGGCACAGAGCCGAAAGCCGCGGACCAACGCCTATGGAAGGTTATCAGCCAGGGGCCGATTCAAGCCATGATCGGCCGTTCGATCGGGCTTACCAGCGCCAAGCCGATCACGTGTCCGCGGGCAAGTCGGGTTTTGACACCGATGTTTTGTTCGGAAGGGGGCGTGGCAGGTCTGCGGGCCGGACCGTCAGCGATGCCGGAGGGGCAAGCTCGAGCTCGATTCCTGCGGATTTCGATTCAGCCGCATTTCTATCCGGTGCCAGAGCTGCCTACGAGATGATGCAGAAGGCCTGGGACGAGGGAGACCTTGTCCAGTTAAGGTCCTTGACCACGGATAAGGTCTTCGGGGAGCTTCAGGATCAATTGAAGGCTCGCGGGGGCGTGATCAACCGGACCGAACTGCTCAAGATTGAAGTGGAACTCCTTGAAGCGCGCGACCAAGGAGCGGACCGCGAGGCGACCGTGTTGTTCGACGTCATCATGCGCGAATCTCCCGAGGAGCGGCCCGAACAAGTACGCGAGGTGTGGCATTTCGTGAGACCGAGAACCAGCCGTCAACCAACATGGCTCCTGGACGGAATCCAGCAGCTGGAAGATTGAGCAGCATAGAACAGGAGGAGGGAGAAGATATGCGTCGATCTATCGTCCCTCCACCCGCCTCATGAAGAACGCGAGAATCTGGTTTTTAGCGGCCGCCATCGTCATGGTGGCAAGCTTCGGCCTATATCGATGGGATTTCAGGCAGAACGCTCCCGATGCCGAATTCGTTACGATCACGGGCGAGCGCATTCTATTGAGAGAACTCCGTGGTCATCCGGTGCTGGTAACGTTCTGGGCCAGTGATTGCCGTGCGTGCCTTGAAGAGATACCGGAATTGGTGGCGTTATACCGGGAGTTTTCAGAGCGAGGATTTAAGTTGATCTCGGTTGTTATGTCGTATGATATCCCCAGTCGGGTTTTAAGCTTGGCCCGGGCGAAGCAGTTGCCGTACCCGATAGTTCTGGATCCTCGCGGGCATTTCGCGGAGACCTTCAACCGGGTCCAATTGGTTCCGAACAGTTTCCTGATTGCACCGGACGGTCATATCGTGATGCATCAACTGGGACGAATCGATGCGCGGAATCTGCGTGAACGAGTCGAGCAATTGTTCGGAGAAGTGTAAGTGATGTGGCTGAAAGCCTTTCATCTCATCTTCATGGTGACATGGTTCGCCGGTTTGTTTTATCTACCTCGCTTGTTCGTTTATCACACGATGAGTGCCGACGCCGTCAGCGTCGAGCGATTCAAGATCATGGAGCGCAAGCTCTACTTCGGGATCATGACGCCCGGAATGGTACTGACTCTGCTATTTGGATTATGGATGCTCCACGACTATGCTTGGGAAGCCTACGGTGACAGCGGTTGGTTGCGGGCTAAGCTGTTCCTGCTGGGATTGCTGGTGGGCTACCATGTTTTGTGCGGAAAATGGCTGCAGGAACTGAAGTACGATCGAAATACTCACAGTCATATTTTTTTCCGCTGGATGAATGAAGTACCGGTTTTCTTCCTGTTTTCAATCGTACTTCTGGCAACGCTCAAGCCATTTTGATCTTGCCTATCCGTTTTTCAAATAACTATTTTTGCCGATCTAAGTCGAGGAAAACGACGTGCCAACTTACGAATATCAGTGCCAAGCCTGTAAGAACGAATTCACCGCGATGCACAAGATCAGCGAGGCGGCGCCCAACTGCCCGAATTGCGGCGGTGACGTGCGGAAAAAACTATCGGCTCCGGCCGTGCATAGTGGCAGCGGCTCCAGAAAAGAGACTGCCATGAGCCAGGGACACGGTTGTGGAGCCGGGGCATGCGGCTGTAGGCACTAAGCCGCATAAGATGACCGATTGACTGATTGTCGTTTCAAGGACGGAAACGACTTTCACTTATCGATCGCTTCCGTACGGAAGCTTTCCGGACTCCAGCATAGAACCGTCTCGCTATGTCCCCACTCGGGGAGAACAAAACGTCGACAGGATTTATTGTCGATCATGAGTTGGTGGATGGCAGGACGGTGCGTATGGCCGTGGATGAGCTGTTCCACGCCATAGCGACACATCGTATCCTTAACTGCCTCCGCATTGACATCCATGATTTCCGCAGGTTTGCCGCGCTTATCGAGACCGCTCCTGAAGCGATACCAGCGGGCATATAAGCGGCGCAGCCAAAGTGGCTTGGCTAAGGCCGTCTTTTTCCAGGCGTCGGTGCGAATGCGTTCCCGCGCTCTTTGATACTGGAGGTCATCGGTACACAGGAGATCTCCGTGGGAAACCAAGGTGGCAGTCCCGTAGAGATCGATAATCTCGTAGTCGCCGAGAAGACCGATGCCGGTTTCCAGAGCAAAAGCCTCTCCAAGCAGAAAATCCCGATTACCGTGCTGGAAGTATATTTGAGTACCGGAATCGGTAAGCCGCCTGAACGCAGACTTTACCTCCCGGTTAGGCGAGTGGTCGTCGTCATCTCCGAGGTAGGCGTCGAAAAGATCCCCCAAGATGTACAGCCTCTCGGCACCGCTTACGCGGCGGTCCAGGAAACGCAGGAAACGCTGCGTAATTGCCGGCCGTGCAATGCTGAGATGCAGATCGGAGATAAACAGCGTTTCGTTTTTCAAGGACGGGGCGGTTTCGATTCGACTATTGACTGACTACGGTCGCTTTCTGAATGATGATCGGCGTCTGCGGGACATCGGATGCCATCGGGCCGCCGGAGCCCGTCGGGATCTTTGCCATCTTGTCCACCACTTCCATGCCTTCGCTAACCTCGCCGAAGACAGCATATCCCCAGCCTTGTGGCGTTGGGCTCTTATAATCCAGGAATGCGTTGTCGACGAAATTGATGAAAAATTGAGCCGTGGCGGAATTAGGGTCCGGAGTGCGGGCCATGGCTATCGTTCCGCGCGAGTTCTTGAGTCCGTTATCGGCTTCGTTCTTGATGGGCGGGTGTGTCGGCTTCTGCTTAAAATCCTCAGAATAGCCACCCCCTTGCGCCATAAAGTTCGGTATGACTCTGTGGAAAATGGTCCCGTCGTAATGCCCCTCTTTGACATACGTCAAGAAGTTTTCGACCGTCGTGGGGGCCTTGGCTGAATCCAGTTTCAGGACTACGTCCCCGAGATTGGTCTCCAACCTGACTTGAGGGGCTGGTTCGTTCATTTTTGGTTTCTCCGCTGCGTTGGATGATAAGGCTAAGCCGAATAGACAGGCGAAAACGATCTTGTCGAGCTGCATGATATACCGCATCAATGGTTACACGTCCTTCGCGCCGACATCTTCAGAGCTTTGTTCGTAAATCGAATCAAGAGGGCTATCGGCCTCAAGCGAAGCGATTTCCTTAATAATACCGTCATTCAGCCCATAAACCCACCCGCGCAGATCCGGCCGGTTGCCCGCTCGCCAGGCTCGCTGAATGACCGAGGTTTGCGCCAGGTTATGAACCTGTTCTGTGACATTGAGTTCGACCAGGCGGTTGTGACGCCCTTCGTCCGAATTTTCGCCATTGATGGTCTCTCGGTGGAGTCGATAGATATCCTTGATGTATTTCAGCCACTTATTCATGAAGAGATGATCCGGATGCGGTTTTTCCATTGCCGCCTTGATGCTGCCGCAACCGTAGTGGCCGCAAACAATGATGTGCTTCACCTTCAGGAAATCAACCGCATACTCGAGTGCGGCCAGAAAATTCATGTCCATGATCGCCACCTGATTGGCGATGTTCCGATGAACGAAGATTTCACCGGGTTCGGTTTGGGTGACCTGATCGGCATGGACCCGGCTGTCGGAACAGCCGATCCAGAATACGTCCGGGTTTCGTGGCTGTCGAAGTTTATGGAAGAATTCAGGATCGTGCGCGGCTTTCTCCTGGGCCCAAGCCCTATTTTCAAGCAGCAGCCTTTCGAGCGGTTTCATAATTTTCTCCTGTTACACTGTGTTGTTTGTCGGCGCCCAAGAGGCGTTGCGTCGCTCTTCCGGGTGCGCCGTTAAGGTTCTTCAGTTCGACGGTGATATTGTCGTCCGAAGCCGCGGCCACGAAGTCGTGGATGGTTTCCAGGATGTCCTGGTCGATGAATTGGGCCCGGGTCGCATCGATGATGACATAGCCGTTCTCGTCGATACTGTCGAGATAACGCCGCAACAAGGCCTTGTTCAGAAAAGACACGTCCTTGTGTAGCCGCAAGAGATAATTGTTGCCGTGCCGGGTCAGCGTGATCGCCGCCTGGAAATTGGTCCGAATCACGTAGTACAGGCCGATCACCATCCCGACGGCAATGCCCTTCAAAAGATCGGTCATCAGGATCGCCACGATGGTGATCACGAACGGGACGATCTGGCTTGTGCCCTTGGCGTACATCTCCTTGAACAGCTTGGGCTTGGCCAGCTTGTAGCCGGTCAGGAGCAGGATCGCCGCCAGGCAGGCCAAGGGAATCAGGTTCAAATACTGGGTGATGAACATCACGCTCAACAGCAGCATCACGCCGTGAATGAAACACGCCATCTTGGTGCGTCCGCCCGCGTTCACGTTGGCGGAACTGCGCACGATCACCGCCGTCATCGGCACTCCGCCGATAGAGCCGACGATCAGATTGCCGAGACCCTGCGCCTTCAACTCGCGATTGGTCGGAGCGACCCGCTTCAAGGGGTCGATCTTGTCCGCGGCTTCAAGGCTCAGGAGCGTCTCCAGGCTCGCGATGATAGCGATGGTGACGGCGATGGTATACACCTCGGGATTGGCCCACTGGGTGAAATCCGGGAAGGTGAACTGCTGGAAGAAGCCCTCGACGCCCCGGATCTCCGGAAGCCTCACCAGATGCTCCTGGGCGATCGCGAAGGCCGGCGCGAACTTCGCCGAGAGCAGGTTGTACGCCACCCCCCAGAGCACCGCCACCAAAGGCCCCGGAATCAGACCGAGAACGGCATTGCGCTTGAACAGCGAGGTCTCCCACATCAGCATGATCCCGATGGCGACCAGGCTTACGATCACGGCTCCGGGCGAAATCGCTTGGAGCGAATAGGCGATCTCGGAAAAAGTCGTGTGGCCGTCCGGTTGAACGTAGGCTTCGTTGCCCTCGAAATCGGCGTCATAGCCGACTGCATGCGGGATTTGTTTCAGGATCAGGATCAGGCCGATGGCCGCCAGCATGCCTTTGATCACGGCCGCCGGGAAGTAGGCGCCGATCACCCCGGCCTGGAGAAAGCCCAGGACCAGTTGCAGTCCGCCGGCGATGACGACGCTCAGCAGCAAGGCCTGGAAGCTGCCGAGCTTGTCGATGGCATTGAGCACGATCACGGTGAGGCCTGCCGCCGGGCCGCTCACGCTCAGCTGTGAACCGCTGGCCCAGGCGACCACCAGGCCGCCGACGATGCCGGTGATGATGCCGGAAAACAGCGGAGCGCCCGAGGCGAGCGCGATCCCCAGGCACAACGGCAGGGCTACCAGGAACACGACGACGCCTGCGGGAACGTCGTTCCGCAGATGACTTACGTAATAACCGATATGTTTGTGAACCATGAGCTAAAACCCTGTTGTTCGGAGTGGTTGCGCGATCTGTCGAGCACGGTCGGCTCCGTTGCCTAAAGGTTCGTTGTCTTTTTCCGACAGAACGCAGATGAATCGGTGAATTGGAAGATCGATCGCGGGACCGTGTCCGAGGACCCGTTCGACCCGCCATAATCTATAACAGGTATCGAATCGATACAATGAATTTTCCTCATTCCAAATTTCAACCTCCACTTAAGGACTTAACTTTGGTGATCCGCAAATTTTCCGGTAATTCGGCATAAGGGGAGGGGCCGCCTGCCGCGTCGATCCGCGCGACCCAGGCGGTCACCGCCGGCGCGCTGGCAGTCGTGACAATCCCCGGCACCAGCCCTCCCAAGAAGACCAGAGCGATTAGTATCACGGCCAGAGCGGATTCCCGCGGACGCAGATCGGAAGCGGTGCGGATCGGGTTTAGTCTTAACGGCCCCCAGAAAGCCCGCTGGAAGAAGCCCAGGAAATATGCGGCCCCCAAAATCACGCCGAACAATGCGGCGAGACCGGCGCCGGCGTGAGCCTTGAATGCGCCGATGATGATCAAATGCTCGGCGGCGAAGCCATTGGTGCCGGGCACGCCCATGGCGGCGATGCCGAAAAGGAAGAAGAAGGCCGTAAGCAGAGGCATCGAGCGCGCCAGGCCGCCCAGATTGGACAGTTCGGTCGACCCCAGGCGGTGGTGAAGAAACCCGGCCAATAGAAAGATGCCGCCCGACACGACCGTAAAATTGATCAGTTGAAATAGCGCACCCTGCACGCCCTGGTGGTTCAACGTGGCGAGGCCGATAACCACGAAGCCGGCATGGCTGATGCTGGAATATGCCAACAAACGCCGCAAATTGGTTTGCTTCAGCGCGATGAGAGCGCCGTACAATAGGCCGACGGTACCTAGGACCGTCAAAATCCAGATGTTTTCGCCGGCGGCATCGGGAACCAACGGGATGGCGAATCGCATGAGGCCGTAAAGCCCGAGCTTGAGTCCGGTAATCAGTGCCGAAACACCCGCTGGCCCTTCCATCGCGATCGTCGGCAGCCAAGTGTGAAACGGGAATAGTGGTACCTTGACCGCGAACCCGAGAAAAAGGAGCAGAAATACCGCCGTCCGCATCTCTTCGGAAACCGGCACGTGAAGCAGCGTCAAATAGTCGAAGGAAAGCCCGCGCGGCGCGGACATTCCGATCTGCTCCGCGTGGTTTAGCGCCAGGAGGATGATGCCGAACAGCAAGGGAACGCCGCCCGCCAGCATGAAGAGCGTGTATTTGCTCGCGGCATAACGCCGTTGCGGACCGATTCCCCAAAGGCTCACCAGGAAGAAAATGGGAATGAGCGTCAGCTCCCAGAACAGGAAGAACAGCGCCAGGTCGAGCGCGCAGAACACGCCCAGCGTGGCGCTTTCCAAGACGAACGTGAGGGCGAGATAAAGCCTTACCTGAGTTTGTATCTGAGTCCACGACGCTGCGATCACGGCCGAGGTCAGAAGTGCCGTGAGCGGCGGAAACAGAATCGAAAAACCGTCCACGCCGACCGTGTAAAAAACGTTGAGACTCGGTATCCAGACAGCCCGCTCGATGAGTTGCAATTTCGCGGAGCCGAAGTCGAAAAGGCCGAGCAGAATCAAGGACAGCAGCAACTCCGCGAGTGAGGCGACGAGCGCGAACCGCCGTGCCGACGCAGGATTCGGAAGAAAAAGCAACAAGCCGGCCGTCGCCAGCGGAAGGACGATCAGAACGGTCAGAATCGGAAAATCAACGGTAGTCAATGTTGTCTCCGGATGGCCAAAGCCGACAATTGTTTATTCGAACTCAATGTTTTTTTTCTTCGAAACGCTCAAAGCGTTGCGCCAATTCGTTTACGGATTCGTTCACGATCTGGACCCAGGGCTCGGTATAGAAGCCGACGCCCAGCAAAACGGCACAGACCACGCCGTTGAGCGTCGCCTCGGGAGCGGTAAGCCGGGTTTTCGGTCGCTGTAATACGGTTTTGCGCTGGGCCAGAAATGCACGCTGGAAAGCCCATAACAGAAACGCGGCGGCCAGAACGTTGCCGGTGGCCACGGCAATGGTAATGCCCCAATCATGGGCTTCGATCGAGCCTTCCAAGAGAAGATGGGCGGCATCGAAGCCGGGCGTTCCGGGCATCGCCATGGTGCTCAAGGCGGAGACCAGAAACGTGATTCCCAGCAGGGGCATGAGATCGAACAGTCCTCCGAGGCGCGGCAGCAAGGCACTGCCGGCACGCCGGAACATCAAACCCGTGGCGAACAGCAGACCGCTCGCGGCGATGCTGAAATTAACCGAAAGCAGCAAGCTGCCGGCCAAACCTTCGGAATTGAGACAGAACACACCGACCACCAGCATGCCGGTATGACTGACCGCCGCGAAGGCCAAAAGCCGTCTCAGATTCAACTGCATCAGCGCCATCAGAGCTCCGTAGAACATGCCCGCCAAAGCCAGGGCGATAACGACAGGCTTCAAGGTATGAACCGCGTCGGGCAGCAGCGGCAGCACGAAGCGCAACAATCCGTATACGCCCACTTTGGCGCCCACCATGAACACACCTATGGTTGCCAGCGTTCCGTGCTGAGAGACCTGGGGCAGCCAGGCATGAAAAGGAAACTGCGCCATGCGGATCGCAAGGCCGTAAAACAGCAGTATGAACGCTGCGGACTGAATGTTATGCGGAGGCAGCGTTTCGAGCAGTTCGCCGAGCGCGAACGACCACTCGCCGGCGCTTCGGGCATGATTCCAGCCCAGGGCGAGAATGCCGAGAAAGAGCATTACCAGGCCGCTCAACATGAATTGCATGTGGATCCGGACGGCTGCGGGAGCATCCGCGGAAGCGGTGCTCCATCGGCGCAGGATGAACGAGGCCGGCACGAGTTCGAGACAGGCCAGGAACCAAAACTGAAGCAGATCGACGGTCAAGAAGAGTGCAATCAGAACACTCTGGAATCCGAACAGGCTGGCGACATACAGCCCCGGCGACTTGCGCTCGGGCGTGATTTCCCCGTAGAGCATGAGCAGGAAACTCAAGAGCGCCGTAACGAAAACGAAGAGTACGCTCAAGCCGTCGACGCCCAAGTGGTAATGGAGGAAGGGCAGCAGCGCCAAATCTTCGGCGAATTGCAAATGGGTGGTGCCGGCGTCGAAGGCCATCAGCAGATAAACCGTCAGGGCGAGTTCGAGGCCCGAGCCGACCAGCCCGATGATAAAGGCACGTCGCTGAGACTCGGCGAAATAAGCAGCGCCCATCGCCATCAAGGGCAGAAAGATCATCGTGCTGAGGATAGGAAAGGCGGACTGCGTCGCCCAGTTGATTTCAGCGACCATAGGTTCTTACACGGTGGCTAGCAGAGTGAAAAAGACGAAAAGAATCAGGTAGCGTGGTTGGGCCAGGATGGATTCCAGGCGATTGAGCCGCATGCCGAAGCGGCGCCCCAGTGTCACGAGATCCATGCCGATGCCTTGCAGCACCAGGCGCTCCTCGAACCAGTGGAAAGCGGAAGCGAAGAGATCGGTCACGATGCCGGGCAGGCCGCCGACCCGGCGTCCGTCGGTACGATAACCGGCGCCGAGATGGTGTTCCTCCCGTTCGGCCAGGGCGGAGAGCCCCCGCATGGCGGGTGCGGGCAGGCCGACGATCTCTTCCACGACCCGGCGGTCGAATACGTTCAAATCCGCGGCGACGCGAGCGATCGGTTTGACAAGAGCCTGATGGCCGAACTGTTCCAGCCAAAAGCGCTGTAACGCGGCCGTATAAAGCCAGCGCGAACGCCCGGCGAAGGCCGGCACCGGCCGGGGCGGATGGCCGACGATGCGATGCATCAGCGCCGGTGCGGTCAGGAACTGGTATCCGCGTAGTACCGTATGAGCAGCTAGATGCCAGGCAGCCAACTGCCACCAGCCTAGGCCGCAAGCCAGAAACATCAGGCCGACCTGTGCCGTGGTGGAGAAAATCAGCCCGGACTTGACGTCGGTCTGCGTCAATCCGCAAACGAAACCGTAAAGAGCCGTCACCAGACCCATGGCCGCCATGATGGCCATGGCGGCGGGCGCCGCTTCGAAGACCGGCTGCAGTCGCAACACCAGAAAAACGCCCGCATGAATCATCACGGCGCCGTAGAAAATGGCGCTGGACGGCGTAGGTCCTTCCATCGCGCGCGCGACCCAGGGCGCAAGCGGCACTTGGGCCGACTTGGCGGCGGCCGCCAATAGAAAGCAGATCGCGATCAGACCGGCTTGAGAACTATCGAGCGCTGCAGCGCCTTGAGTAATTTGCGGCCATTCGACGCCTCCGGTCCAGACGAAGGCCAGGAAAATTCCCAAGGTGAAGCCTGCATCGCCGATCCGATTGGTTACGAAAGCGTAGGTCGCGTTGGCGGAGGCCACCGGCCGGTCATAGGCGTAGGCGATGAGGAGATAGGAACACACGCCTGCCAATTCCCAGCCGATAAAGGTGAATACGGCATTCCCGGCCAATATCAGCAGCTGCATGGCACCAGCGAACAGGGACAGGACCAGGAAAAAACGATGGAAACCGGCTTCTCGGTGCATGTAATTCACCGAAAATCTGGCCACCATAAGCGAGAACAATGCGAACAGCGACGACAAGCCGAGACTCAGGTTTCCTAGTGCGAAGCTGAGGTTGACGAGGTAATCGCCGCTGGCCAGCCAGGTCCCGAGCACGAGCTGCTCGGAAATCAGTTCTGCCTGGCGGCACCAGAACACCGCGATGGTCAATATAAAAGAGATCAAAGCTGCCCCGACCGCGATGGCGGCGGTGGGGCGCTCTCCCGGTTCGCCGGCGATACGCTCGGATAGGATGCCGACGCCTATGCCCAAGGCCGCCAAAATCGGCAAGCCCGGGACCAGCGGCACGATCCAATCAAACATGAACACCTCCCGACGACGGCTGTCGAATCAGGGCGGGAGGCACCGGTTCGGTATGTCCGGCGTACCAGGTGGGGGAACGTTCGACTGTGGGTAGCGGACGAAGCTCCCGGGTCCAAGCGACGAACCCCCGGCCCGGCACGAACATGGAGATCTCTCCGGTCTCCGGATCGATAGCGGACAGCAGCACCCAGCCGTTGCCGATCAACTCCTGCAACGATGGCTGGCGCTCGTAAATCGCAGCTAAGATGTCGGTCTTGTGCTCCACGACGATTTGCAGACGCATGGCTTCGTGGATTTCGATCATCTGCCTCGGAAGGCCGGTCCTGAGATCGCTGGCCGCGCCTTCCATGACGCCGAAAAGCCCGGTTACGTTATGGGGAACCTTGGTACCGCAGCCGAAACGCTCGTTGTTCACGGTAGAAAAATAATACTCGAGGTTGATACCGGCTCCGACAGGACCCACCGCCAGCAATACGTTTTCGAGTACGTTGCCGAGAGGGTCCTGAGTCGGATCGTAGGAAATCAAGAACGCTCGGCGGTCGAAAAACACACCCTGACTGAATGACCGCCTTCCGACGAATGCGGCGGCATTGGTGGCGTGCCCGAGTTCGGGGCGGGCTTGACTGAAATCGGTGGCACGCTCGGCGATATGCGCGAGCGCCGTGTCCGGCGTCGGATTGCGTGGGGCGGAGGCCAGTCGCCGGCAACGCTCGTGGGCCGAAAGGCGCCGTGCGGCATCGAGATCGCTGTTGAGCTTGCCGAACGCGGGGCGCGCGGCCGGCGGGAGATCCGTCAGGTCGAACCAGAGGATGTCCTCGTTGCAGGTGTTGTGCTCGGCGCCGATGAACCAGGTATCGTCCGGAATGCTGATGCCTTTTTCGGCGAGCAAGCGGCGCACTTCGGGACGGTTCGCCATGGCGGCGAAAGCCCGCGCGTTGGGTCCGCCGTGACGGCCACTGCAAGCGCCGCAGTCGTAGGCGGCGAGATGCGGGTTGTTCTGGCTGATCGATCCGTGTCCCATGAGGATCACCAATGGCGCAAAACCATAGGTCAAACCGGTGGCGCGCAAGAACGCAGCAACCCGGTCAGCCTGTTCCGAGTCGGTAAAGCCGAGGCGCGGACGTTCCACGCTCGCAGGAGCGCTATCGTTTGCTGCCGTAACGACCAGTTCGGTGGGCACCTCGGGAACGAAGAGAGCATCCGCGCGTTGAACGAGAGCGGTTTGCCGGGCGGGGAAAAACACTTTGCCGATCAGCGGGAGCAATACGCCCGGTGCAAGCAGATCGATCAAGATCTGAGAAGAAACGAGATTGCGCCGAATCTCCTGGTTGAACAGCGCTCCGATCCGCTGACGAAGGCTTAGGCGTCGATTGTGGTGAGCAAGTCGATCGTCCTCATCCGGGCGGGCAACTTCGCGCACCTCGTTGACGGGCGTGACCACGACAGGACACAGCGGGGTGACCTTTTCGTCGTCCAGAGCTCGCCAGTTGATCGGTACGCCGAAAAAGCCGGCGGCGCCCAAAGTTTCGATCTGCGGGTTCAATTCCTCGAGATGGCGTCGAATGCCTTCCTCGCGGTCGTCGATGCAGAAGATGACTTGCGCTTGCGGGCGGTCATCCCGCTTCGCCCAGCGGCCACGGCCTCGATTGTTGGCCAGGGCATTGAACAATTCTTCCCGATAACGCCTTTCATAGGCGATGAGCCAAAGATAACCCCGCTGGGACGGAGACAAATCGTTCAGCGCGGCGAGGAGGGCTTCACAGGTCTGCACCGAAAGCGAACGCACATCGCGGCCCGAAAGACCCAGGTGCTGAGCCAAACGGAACAGCCGCCAGCCGCTGTTGTAAATCGTCAGCCGCTGGGGTTTTTCCGCCAGCGAGCTGTGCTTCCAGGTCGAGATCATATCGGCTACGGACCACCAGCGCTCGCGATCGAAGCTTCCGGGCCGTGATTCGGCAACCAACTGCTGTGCGGAGTCCGCCAGGTACTCGGGCAGACCGCCATCGAACAGTGCGTGGCGCACGAGGAATTCGGACGGGTTCCGTTCGAAATAGGCGCGCAGAGACGGCCAAGTACCGGCGATATCCCAGATTTCTCGGCAAAGTCCTTCGATCATGATGCGGTCCAGGACCAATCGAAAGGCGAGATAATCCATGAGAGAGACGGGCGATTCCAGATTGGCCTCGTAATCGGGATGATGCTGCCGCCAATTGATGATGCCCGACCAGCCGGGGAGCTCCAGGGCGATCCGCTCCAAGTAAGTTTCCCAGCGGTCTTCCGGAAGGCCCATCCGGACCAGTTCCGCATGAACCGCATCGACGGCCTGTTCCGGCAAAGCCGACACGACTTCCCGCCAATCCGGAAAATCGCTGAGGCCGAGCGAGAAATCGAAGGATGCGGAACGACGCCACGCCGAATACAGTCCTTCCCTCCGGTCGGTCGCATGCCAGGCCGCCAGCCCCTCGTCCAAATGGGAGGCGCAAAAGCGAATCAGTATCGGCCGCACCATGTCGAGCACGTCCCGCCCGGTCAACGCAAGGAGCAGGCCGCGCAGCGAAATGCCGTGGCCGACGCTGGCGAAGACGGTCTCCGAGAGTGCGCGGGCCTCCGCTTTCATCTTTTGTCGCGCGAGGGTGGTGCTTGCCTTGGCGCCGCCGGATGATCGCCCGGACTCGTTCAACAAGCTTTCGGCTTGACGGACCGTGAGGTCGGTCAGGTCTTCGGGGTGCGGTGAGGTCTGGTCCAATCCGAGAACTTTTAATGTGGCATTCCACAAGTCGCGGATCAGAGCGCTTTCCTGTAACGCTTCGGCGTTTCCCGCCACCTGTTTGACCGAGTCCATGAGGCGGCGGCGCGCCTCGGGCGGGACGTCGCTTTGAAACCGGTCGAGCACCGCCATTTCCTCGATTTGCCAGTTCAATTGGCTCGGCGTCAGGGTTTCCACGCCGTAAGCCATGTCGATGCGATGGACGTCGCGGCGCAGGATCGTTCGATCACCGATCCGAAGCAGTATTTCGTTGCTTTTGAGTTCTGGTGTTTCGGCGAAGGCGGCGGCGAGATCCTCGTCCAGAATGCGGTCTTGGGCATAGAACTTCCTGAATTCATCATCGGGCAGATAGCCTCGGATGCCGGTCAGCCGCTCGACGGATTCCAGGGCATCTCGGAACGGGAGATGCTGAAATCCGTGCAGGGTGTTGTGATGCACGAAGTTCAGGATCGGCGCCTGTCCCGGCAAGACATGATCGAGGTGATCGACCGCCTCCTGCAGCCGCCGGCGGACGTCGAGCTTCGAAGCTTTCGATTTGGGCGATAGCACGCTAGATTCCTCAGAAAGTCTTGTGATGGAAAATCATGCTGAGTTCGTTGACAGCGGCGTCCGTCAACGCCACCATGGGGCCCGGCACGAGGCCCAATGCCATGATGCCTGCCGCCAAAACTCCGGCGGCAACGAGTTCGTGGCTGCGCAGATCGCGGACATTCTGCATTTCGGGCCGCATCGGGCCGGTAAACAGCCGGGCGGCGGTCCGGATCGCGTAGGAAGCGCCTATGAGCACGCCGAGACTCGCAAAGACCATGATCCAGCCGAAACGCTGGAAACCGCCGATGATGGCGTGAAGTTCCGCCACGAAACCCGCGGAGCCCGGCAGTCCCATGGACGCGAGCAATGCCAGGGTCGTGAAAAAGGCGAAGCGCGGGGTCACTTGCACCAGAGAACTGTAGTCCGAAATTTCTCGCGTGTGGGTGCGCTCGTAGAGGAGACCGATCAATAGGAACAGCGCGCCGGCAATGAGACCGTGGGCGGTCATCTGCAACACGGCACCGAGTAGTCCGGCTTGGTTGAGTGCTGCAATGCCGAGCAGCACGACGCCCATATGACTGATCGAGGAATAGGCGATCATGGCCTTGAGATCGGTCTGCCGCCAGGCCAGCAGTGCGCCGTATACGAGACTGACCAGGGCTATGCCTGCAAGCAGGGGCTGAAGCGCCAGAGCCGCCTCGGGCAACATGCCGGTCGCTTTGAGTAGGCCATAAGCGCCCATTTTGAGAAGTGCGCCTGACAGCAGAATACTTACCGGGCTGGGCGCCTCCACGTGGGCGAGCGGCAACCAGCCGTGGATCGGAAATACCGGCATTTTTACGCCGAACCCGATCAGAAAGCCCAGGAAAATCCAGATTTGTTGCTCCCTGGGCAGGCTCCGTGCGGCCGCCAGCATAGACTCCATCGTCGTGGAGTGTTCGGAGGACGCGGTGAAAATCATCAACAGGCTCACCAGCATGAACACCGATCCGCCCATGGTGTACAGGACGAAATTGAGGCTAGCCGTATGTTTGCGCTTGCCGCCCCACTGGTCGATGAGGAAAAACAGCGGAATCAGCGTCAGCTCCCAAAACACGTAGAACAGAGCCCAATCCTGGGCGAGAAAGACACCGATCATCCCGAACTCGAGGGCGAGCAGCCAGAAATGGTATCCCTTGACCCGAGTGTCCACGCTTTCCGACGCCAGCGTCGCCACCAGGCAAAGGAGAGCCGACAACACAACCATGGGCAGGGAAAAACCGTCGACGCCGAGGGCGTAATAACTTCCGAGCTCCGCGTTCCAGAGACGGCTCTCGGGGTATTGGATCGCCGGGGAGGATGTGTCGAACTGAAACAGAAGCCAAACGGTCAACATCAGAACGACAGCCGATGAGCCCAGGGCGGCCGCCCGAATCGAGCGGATTTGCTGCGACGGTAAAGCCAAAATGACCAACGCACCGACGATGGGTGTCCAAAGAATCAGACTGAGGATATACATGATCAGATGCTCATATTGTCCGGCACGGTCGCGAATCTTGAGGCTCGATTAACCGGGTGCCGGAAATGTCCTAATTGTATTGGCTCGATACTATAAATGAAAATTTCAGCGAAGGTAAGCTTACCATGCGATTTTCGTGCAAACGGTCGTTGACGAGCAGCAACACCTGTGTCAACCGAAAGCAACGCTCTACGAAGCATAGCTTTTCTACGCTTGCGGCAGGTTACGCCTTGCTCTAAATTGTCCTATTGGCAAGAAGCTTGCCGAATATAATCCCTCATTCTTTCTCAGATATGAAATCGACCAAGTCTCGCTTCGCTCCCAGTCCGACCGGTCTCATGCACCTCGGCAACGCTCGCACGGCCTTGTTCAGCGCGTTATTCGGAGACCGTTTCCTGCTTCGTATCGAAGATACCGACAGCGAGCGGAGCCGCAGCGAATTCGTCGATGAACTGATCGCCGATTTGCGCTGGATGGGCCTGAATTGGGATGAAGGTCCAGAAAATGCCGAGCCGGATGAACGATACTTCCAATCTTGTCGAGGCGCGATTTATCAGCGTTATTACGAGGAACTCGAGCAGCAGGGTCGCGCCTATTTCTGTTTCTGTTCGCCGCGGGAACTGGAGATTTCGCGCAAGATCCAGTTGAGTTCCGGTCAGCCGCCGCGTTACACGGGCAAGTGTTCGCACCTTACCGCGGACGAGGTGAGCCGCAAGCTTGACGAAGGACTTCGGCCCACCTTGCGCTTTCGAGTACCTAAGAACGAAACGGTGGAATTCGAGGATCTCGTGCGCGGACCGCAGAAATTCGCTACCGACGACATCGGCGATTTCATCATCCGTCGAGCCGACGGGAGCGCGGCATTTTTCTTCTGCAACGCCATCGACGATGCGTTGATGGGGGTGACGCACGTGCTGCGGGGCGAAGACCATCTCGCCAACACGCCCCGGCAGATGCTGGTGCTTGCGGCGCTCGGCTTGCCGATACCGCAGTATGCCCATATTTCGCTGATTATGGGCGACGACGGAGCGCCCCTGTCCAAGCGCAACGGCAGCCGCAGCCTGAAACAATTGCGCGAGGAAGGCTATTTTCCGTGCGCCCTGTTGAACATGCTGGCCCGGCTGGGCCACCACTACGACTGTGACGACCTCATGGATTTCCGAACGCTCAAGGCGAACTTCGATCTGTCCCGCCTGGGAAAATCGCCGGCACGGTTCGACGTCGCCCATCTGGATCACTGGCAGCAACTGGTGGTCCGATCGGCTGACGACGAGACGCTCGGGGGATGGCTGCGCAAGGAGACCGCCGCCATCGTTCCGGAGGAACATCTTGCGGCGTTCATCGAAATCGTGCGCAGCAACTGCGTGTTCCCGGACCAGGCGGACCGTTGGGCACGCATCCTGTTCACGGATGAGTTGCAGCTCGATCCGGATGCCGCCGAAGCTGCCGCACAAGCGGGAGAATCCTATTTTCTTTCCGCTATCGATGCCGCCAACGCGGCGCAGGCCGATTTCGATATGTTTCTGCGCGAGCTGAAGACTAGGACGGGCGCGAAGGGCAAGGCGCTGTTCATGCCGCTCCGCGCCGGCTTGACCGGACGTCTGGACGGACCGGAACTCGGAGCGATTTACCGATTGCTGGACCCGCACCGGCTACATCGCCGATTAGCCGAATTCACCTACGAATCCGAATGATGCTGAAGATCTACAACAGCCTGACCGGCCGCAAGGAAGTCTTTACCCCAATCGAACCGGGCAAGGTCCGGCTCTACGTGTGCGGGATGACCGTGTACGACTACTGCCATTTGGGACATGCCCGCGTCATGGTGGTATTCGATATGGTGGTTCGCTATTTGCGGCACCTCGGCTATCAAGTCACATATGTCCGGAACATCACCGACATCGACGACAAGATCATCAGGCGCGCCAACGAGAATCGAGAACCTATCGCAGCGCTGACCGCCAGGTTCATCGATGCGATGCACGAAGACGAGCGTGCCTTGGGCGTGCTGCCTCCCGACATCGAGCCGCGCGCGACGCAATCCATCGACGATATGCTCGCGATGATTCAGTCCTTGGTCGATCGCGGCTACGCCTACGTGGGAGACAACGGCGACGTTTTCTACGCGGTATCGAAATTCGAGGGTTACGGCCGTTTATCCGGCAAGAACATCGAAGACCTCCGGGCGGGCGAACGGGTGGAAGTCGAGGAAGCCAAGCGCGACCCCCTGGATTTCGTGCTCTGGAAACGGGCGAAGCCGGAAGAGCCGGCTTGGGATTCGCCTTGGGGCAAAGGGCGTCCGGGCTGGCATATCGAATGCTCCGCGATGTCCACCCGCTGTCTGGGGCATCATTTCGACATTCATGGCGGCGGCATGGATTTGCAGTTCCCCCACCACGAAAACGAGATCGCGCAATCGGAAGGGGCGACCGGCGAAGAGTTCGTCAACGTTTGGATGCACAACGGATTCGTGCGGGTGAACGAGGAGAAGATGTCCAAATCCCTGGGCAATTTCTTTACGGTCCGCGAGGTTCTGGCCCGTTATCGCCCGGAAGTGGTGCGGTTTTTCATTCTTAACAGCCATTACCGCAGTCCGCTCAACTACTCGGACGAAAATCTGGACGAGGCCACTGCCGCGTTGACCAGGCTATACACGGCCTTGCGCGGCTTGCGTTGCGAATCGACCGTTTCCGCCGGGGAAAACCGGGGCAGGGAGTTTCGTTCCCGATTCGAAGAATCGATGAACGACGATTTCAATACGCCTGAAGCGATCGCCGTTTTATTCGATTTAGCGCGCGAGATCAATCGGGCTCGAAATGTGCATGTCGATGAAGCGGAGAGCTTGGCGGCGGTCCTGAAGCACCTCGGTGGAGTCCTCGGACTGCTGCAGACGGATCCGGAAGCGTTCCTTAAGTCCGAAGTCGGATCGCCGACGCGTGGAACCTCGGGAGGTGTCGAGTCCGATGCCGAGTTCGTGTGGGGTGACGAACTCATCGAACAGAAAATTCAAGAGCGCCTGGAAGCCCGCAAGAACAAGGACTGGGCCACTGCGGACCGGATTCGAAGCGAGCTCAAGGAGCAGGGTATCGTATTGGAAGATTCCTCCGGAGGTACGACCTGGCGGCGGATGTGAATTCTGCGGGCCGGCCGGTCAGCGCATTTTTCCTTGAACGGGAGAGGAACTTGGGTTATTCAGGATCCGGGGGTGGGAAAGCTTAGGCTTAAGCAATCGACGCAACGCGCTTCGGATCGCGAGTCCATACGGAGGCACTGTGAAAATTGAAGCGAGCAGGATAAAGGACATCGGAATTCGCTTAGGTATCGTGGCGGCTATCGTTGCCGTCGGGTTCAGTACGGTTCGCTCGTTGCAGGGCGCGTACGAATCCGAGGGACAGCCGTTTTCGGTGGAAATCCTTGCCGAACAGGAAGACGTGGTCTGGGGTTTCGATTTTCTTCCGGACGGTCGAATCGTTTTTACGGAACGAGACGGGCAGTTGCGAATTCTTGATCCGGGAGCGAGGTCGGTGCAGACCGTGCAAGGTACGCCAGGGGTGGCTCGGGCCGGTCAAGGCGGCTTATTGGATGTGAGAGTCCATCCCGGGTTTAATGAAAACGGCTGGATTTATCTGACCTATTCGAAAACGGCGGATCAAGGAATGACCACGGCCCTCGGGCGCGGAAGGCTGGAGGGCTCGGAATTGAAGGATTTTCGGAAGCTGTTCAGTGCATGGCAGCCCAACCGGAACAACATTCATTTCGGCTCGCGCATAGAGTTCGATGGCTCCGGCAAGCTGTTCATCTCGGTAGGCGACCGGAACGAGCGGCATTTTGCACAGGATTTGCGCTACCACAATGGCAAGATCTTGCGCCTGAACGAGGATGGTAGCGTGCCCGGCGACAATCCGTTTGCGCAGAATCCCGATGCCCGACCCGAGATTTGGAGCTATGGTCATCGCAATCCGCAAGGTTTGGTGAAGCACCCGGTCACGGGCGAATTGTGGGAGAGCGAGTTCGGGCCCCGAGGCGGCGACGAAATCAATGTGATCCGTCCGGGGGCGAATTACGGATGGCCGGTGATTACCTATGGACGCGAGTATTGGGGACCGAAAATAGGCGAAGGTACCGAAAAAGCCGGTATGGAACAGCCGATCGCGTATTACGTGCCGTCCATTTCCCCCTCCGGAATCGCTTTTTATTCCGGGGACGCTTTCCCGAGGTGGAGAGGAAGTCTGTTCGTGGCCAATTTGAGCGGACAGCACCTGCGGCGCCTGGTGATAGACGAGAACAGCAAGGTCGTTAAGGAAGAAGAATTGCTGGATGACCTGAGAATGCATTTTCGCCATGTAAGGCCGGGGCCGGAAGGCTATCTTTATTTTTCCACCGACGACGGCAAAATCGCCCGCCTGGTGCCTAACCTTTAACGAAAAGTCCCCGTCTGTCGCGGATGGATGCAAACGGAGTATCGTTCAACATCGAAGAAGCCATGAAACTACAGAATTCTGAGGGTTTGTCATTCGGTGATCTCGACCCCGGCCCGGGACCGTACGACGCTTTTCGGTTTTGTCCCCGATGCGGCTGCGAATGTTTGAGCGTGCGGGAACAGCGCGCGATTCGATGCGGGCGTTGCGGCTTCCAGTTCTTCTTCAATACCAGCGCGGCGGCGGGTGCGTTCGTCTTCCATCAAGATCGGCTGATTCTATGCGTGCGGGCGAGGGATCCGGCAAAAGGCAAGCTCGATCTTCCAGGCGGGTTCATCGAATTCAACGAAACCGTGGAAGACTCGTTGCGCCGCGAGATCTCCGAAGAGTTGAACATCGAAACGACTAATTATCGCTACCTGAGCAGCGCGCCGAACGATTACCTATACGGTGGCGTGCTTTACAAAGTCACGGACATATTTTTTGTCTGTGATGCACCTGAAATCCACGCCTTGAAGGCGGCCGATGATGTGGCCGATTATCGGCTGGTGTCTGCCGGCGACATCGAGCCGGAAGAACTGGCATTCAACTCGACGAGGCTGGCTTTGGTAAAGCTCAAGGCGTGGCTGGATAGCGCCTGAGGACGGCTAGCGCAGAGCTTCGATATCGCGATAGGTTTGCCAAATCCGGCGAAACGACGTTGTCAGTCCGATTCCGGGTCCCCTGACCCAGCCATCCAGATCCTTGCATGCAAACCATCGGCACTCCTCGATTTCCCGAGGGTCGGGCCGCAGCGTGCCGGAGTGGACTACGCGATAAACCTGAACAAACTCCCATCCGGTATGCGCGGAAGCCGGCAGCTTGAACAAGAATGGCAGAGGCGAACGGCTCGTGATTCCAAGCTCTTCGCTCAGTTCCCGGGCTGCGCAGTCGTCATAGCTTTCGCCCCAGTCCACGTGGCCGGCGGCGGAGGTATCCCAAAGCCCCGGATTAATGTCTTTGGTCCTCGAGCGCTTTTGCAGAAGTATGTCCTCAGCTTCGCTGAAAACCAGGATATGCACTGCCCGATGGCGTAAACCCAGGCGATGCACTTCGCCGCGGGCACGAGGGCCGAGAACGCGATCATGCTCGTCGACTTCGCAGAGCAATTCGTCTTTCATTGCCGGTTTGCTCCAAAGGCTGGCGGTAGGCGGAAGTATGTACTAGCGCGTCGAGGCGGGAAGCGTCGCCACGGAATTTTCGCCGGGTTCATAGACTTCCCAACCGCCGCCCAGCGCTTTATAGAGCGCTATCAGGCTGGTTGCCGTGACCGTCTGGCTTTGGGCCAGTTGTTCCTGGTCGAGCAGCAGGCGGCGTTCGGCGTCCAACACGGTGAGGAAATCCGAAATGCCGTCTTCGAAACGTAAATGCGCGAGTTCATGCGCCCGCTCGCTGGCTGTCGCCGCGGAAGCGAGCAAGGCTCGGCGGGCACGGTTCCGATTGTAATTGACGAGTGCGTTTTCGGTTTCCTCGAGCGCGTTCAGCACGGTTTGTTCATAATTCGCGAGCCTGGCTTCCGCGCTGGCGTCCGCCGCCCTGATGCGGGCTCGGACCCGTCCGAGATCGAGAAACGCCCAGGAGATGCGCGGTCCCGCCGAGAAAGCCTCGGTGCCGGAGGCGCCGAGCCCGGCAAGTGTGCGGGACTCCAAGGCGATAGTGCCGTTGAAGGTTACCCTGGGGAAAAGATCGGCCGTGGCGACGCCGATGCGGGCGGTCGCCGCAGCCAGATTACGCTCGGCAACGCGGATATCCGGGCGGCGCCGCATGAGATCAGCGGGCGCGCCGATCTGGATCGTTTCCGGAATCGTCGGCATCGGGGCGGGCGGGGACAAGTTATTCGAGAGCGAGTCCGGAAGCTGGCCGACGAGCACGCCGAGGCGATGAATGGTCTCCCGGATTCGGCTCTGAATCGGCGGAATCGTCGCCAGAGTCGAATCGAGTTGGGCCTTTGCTCGGGAGGTATCCAGCTCAGTGCCGCGACCGGCTTCAAGTCTGGCTTGCGTCAATTCCAGGGTCGCCGCCTGGTTGTCGGCGTTTTTCTGTGCAACATCCAATTGGTTTTGCAGTCCGCGCAGTTCGAAATAATTGAGCGCCACTTCCGAAATGACGCTGACCAGGAGGTCGCGCAGGTCGGCCTCCGCGGCCTCGACTTCAGCGTCGCGCGCTTCGACACTGCGCCGTATCCGACCAAAGAAATCCACTTCCCAAAAGGCATCGAATCCGACGTTGAAGAGTTCCAGCTCTCGGGGTGCGAAGGTCCGACGGTTCATGGCGTCGAAACTTCGCTTCTGTGTCGTGTAATTGGCGTGGCTGGTGATGGTCGGAAGAAGGTCCAGCCCGGCTTCCAGATATAGCGCGCGGGCGACTCGAAGATTCGCTTCGGCTGCCTTGAGATCCAGGTTACTGTTCACCGCCCGGTCGATCAGCTGTGACAGTAACGGATCATTGAACTGCTTCCACCACGCCACTTCGATACCGTCACGCTTGAATTCAGGGAGCACGGCATGGGCGAATTGTGCGCCCGGGGCAACCTCCGGTTTGGAATAATCGGGACCGACCGCACAGGCGGAGAGAAGTGCAAGGAGTGTCAACGCGACGGCATGGCGTGCGCGGGAGGGCGCAGTCGCGGAGCAACTGCGCATTGCAAATTGTTGGAGCCGAAGAGCATCACGAGGTTTAGGCATATCGTCGCGAAATTAGGTTTGATTGTTCGGCGTGGTTTGAATCCCGGCCTTCCCGGGGTCTTCAGGGGGCTGCTGGCGGCGTTCGGCGAACTTGCGTATGACCACGTAGAACACCGGCGTGAGCAGCAGACCGAAGAAGGTAACCCCGAGCATCCCGCTGAATACCGCGGTTCCGAGTATCCGCCGGTTTTCCGCGCCGGCTCCGGTGGACACCACTAGCGGAGACACGCCGAGAATGAAGGCAAAGGAGGTCATCAAGATCGGACGAAGGCGCAGCCGCGCGGCTTCGATAGCGGCTTGGTATCGGTCTCTGCCGGCATCCTGAAGATTGCGGGCGAATTCGACGATCAGAATCGCGTTCTTGCTGGCCAGTCCGACCAGTACGATAAATCCGACCTGGGTGAAGATATTGTTATCCATGCCGCGTAGCCAGATGCCGACCATCGAGCTCAGGAGACATGTGGGAACGATGAGAATGACGGCGAAGGGCAGCGACCAGCTTTCGTATTGCGCGGCCAGTGCGAGAAATACGAAGATCACGCTCAGGGGAAATATGATCATGGCCGTATTGCCGGCCAGGATCTGCTGCAGGCTGAGTTCGGTCCATTCATAGCCCATCGTCAGCGGAAGCTCTCGGTTCGCCACCTGTTCCATGAGGGCGATGGCCTGGCCCGAACTAACGCCGGCCAGGGTGCTGCCGTTGATTTCGGCCGAGGGATACATGTTGTAATGGGCTACTTTGTCCGGGCCGACAGTCTCGCGAACGTCGACCAGGGTGCCGAGAGGAACCATGTCGCCGTTCAGATTCCGAGTCTTGAGATTAGCGATATCCGAGGGTCTCAGTCTAAACATCGAGTCGGCCTGTGCCGTAACCTGATAGGTTCTGCCGAAGCGATTGAAATCATTGACATAAAGCGAACCGAGATAAATCTGAAGCGTCTGAAAGACGTTGCTCAGCGGAACATCGTACGACTTGGCCTGGGTTCGGTTTATATCGACGTATATCTGTGGCGCATTGGCCCGGAAGGTCGTGAACAGGCCAACCAGTCCGGGCTGCTCGTTGCCTTTGGCGATGATTTCGTTCGCCACCCGCTGCAGCTCCTCGGGGCCCACGTTGGCGCGGTCCTGGATCTGCAGCTTGAAGCCGCCCACCGAGCTGAGGCCGCGGACCGGCGGCGGTGAGAACACGGCAATCTGCGCGTCCTCGATCACGGAGAGATTTTCTCGCAGTTTCGCGATGATCGAGTCCGCCGAGAGTTCCGGATGCCCCGCGCGGTCTTCGAAGGGCGTGAGACGGGCGAACATGGTGCCGGCGTTCGACTGGCGGCCTCCGGCGAGCAGCGAGAATCCGGCGTATGCGTTCACGTGAGCGACGCCCTCGGTCTTGAGGATGATATCGGTGGAGCGCTCGATGACCGCGTCGGTGCGTTCCAGCGAGGCGGCGTCCGGGAGCTGCGCGTATAGAATGAGATAGCCCTGGTCCTGCTGCGGAATGAATCCGCTCGGCACCTTCGCGAAAGCGAGAAAGTTAAAGCCGTTGAGCGCCACGTAAAGCAGCAGGACCATGCCTGTGATGCGGATCAGCCGGCCGACCAGCCGCGAGTAGCCCTCGCTGAAGGCGCTGAAGAATCGATTGAAACCGCGGAAAAACCATCCGAAGAGGCGATCGGTCAAGCGCGTGAACCAATCTTTGTCCCCGTGCGCGCGGTCCAGAAGGACGGCGCAGAGCGCCGGGCTCAGCGTAAGCGAATTGAATGTGGAAATGACCGTGGATACGGATACAGTCAGAGCGAACTGCTTGTAAAACGCCCCGGAAACGCCGGTGATGAAGGCGGTCGGCACGAAAACCGCGACCAATACCAGGGATGTCGCGATAATCGGGCCGACCACTTCTTCCATGGCTATACGGGTCGCTTCCCGTGCCCTGAGGCCGAGCGCAATGTTCCGCTCCACGTTTTCGACCACGACGATGGCGTCGTCCACGACGATGCCGATGGCGAGGACCAGTCCGAACAGAGAAAGCGTGTTCAGAGACAGTCCCATGGCGGCCATGACGGCGAAGGTGCCGATGAGGGATACGGGTACCGCCAGCAACGGGATGATCGTGGCCCGCCAGTTCTGGAGGAACACCAACACCACGACCACGACCAGCAGGATGGCCTCGAAGAGTGTCTGAACGACCGCGATGATGGACTGCGTCACGAACACCACGGTGTCATAAACGAGGAGGTAGTCGAGCCCTTCGGGGAAGCGCTGCTTGAGTCTTTCCATGGCTTCCACCACCGCCTCTTTGGTTTCGATCGCGTTGGAGCCCGGCAACTGGAAAATGGCGATGCCGACCGTCGGCGTACCGTCGAGCTTGAGCGACGAGCTGTAGTCCTTTGCTCCGAGTTCGATTCTTGCAACGTCCTTGAGTCGTGTTATCTGTCCGTCCTTTCCGGTTTTGATGACGATGTCGCCGAATTGGGATTCGTCCAACAAGCGTCCCATGGTGGTCACGGTGAGCTGGAAATCGATCCCGCCCGGTGTGGGCGGCTGCCCGACCACGCCGGCGGCGACCTGGATGTTTTGTTCGCGGATTGCCTGAACGACATCGGTGGCTGTCAGGTTGCGGGCTGCGACCTTTTCCGGGTCCAGCCAAACCCTCATGCTGTATTCCCGTTCGCCGAACAGGACGATGTCGCCGACGCCCGGCAGCCGGGCGAGCACATCCCGGATCTGCAGCAGAGCGTAATTGCTGAGATAAACGGAATCGTAGCGTCCGTCGGGCGAAATCAAGTTCACCACCAGGCTCAAGTCGGGGCTGCGCTTGCGCACGGTAATCCCCTGTCGTCGCACTTCTTCCGGCAGTTTCGGTTCGGCCAGAGTCAGCCGGTTCTGTACCAGCACTTGCGACTTATCGAGATCGGTTCCCGGCTTGAACGTGATGGTCAGGCGCATGACCCCATCGTTGGTGGACTGCGACGACATGTACAACATATCTTCGACGCCGTTGATCTCCTGCTCGATGGGCGTCGCCACCGTTTCGGCCAATACCTGGGCATTCGCGCCCGGATAGGTTGCGCTGACCTGAATGGTGGGCGGCGCGATCTCGGGGTATTGCGCGATGGAAAGGGAAAAGGCCGCGAGTCCGCCAACCAGAACGATCAGAATGGAAAGAACCGACGCGAAGATAGGACGGTCGATGAAAAAATGAGTGAATTTCGTCATGTTCGGAGACGTGTCTACGATGAACTGCCGTCGGTTCCCGCGAGGGGGATTCGCTCCGCTTCAATCCTGGTGTCGGGACGTAACTTGTGAATGCCTTCGATGACCACCCAGTCGCCGGGCTGCAGCCCTTCCGAGATTACTCGCATCCGGCCGGTTGCGGCACCGGGCACGATCCGGCGGTATTCGACCGAGCCGTCGTCTTTGGCGATCCAGACGAATTTCTGTCCCTGGTCGGTGCCGATCGCCCTTTCGGGGATCAGGAGACCCTGATAAGGTGCGCTTCCCGGCACGCGAAGGCGGGCGAAGAATCCGGGACTCAGAAGTTCGTTGGGATTATCGAAAACGCCTCTGGCGCGCAAAGTCCCAGTGTTGGGATCCATACGCGGCTCGATGTAATCGATATAACCGACATGGACAAACTCGGCTTCATCGAGAAGCGCCAGTTTTGCCGGAATCCGCGTTTCGCGGGCGTTGCTTCGTTTGCCGGCCTCGGCCAGACGTCTGTACTTGAGAACGGCTCGTTCGTCAGCGTCGACATACACATAAATGGGGTCGACCGACACGATAATTGTCAGCAAGGTTCCACCGCCCCCGCCGCCGCTCACCAAATTGCCCGGGGTGACGAGCTCGCGTCCGATGCGTCCGCTGATCGGGGCTCGAATTTCCGTGAATTCAAGGTTCAGTCGGGCCGTTTGGGCGGCCGCTTCGGCCGAACGAACGGCCGCCGAGGCCTCGCGCTGGCCCTTGCTGCGAGTGTCGTATTCTTCTTCGGAAATGGCCTTGGCCCGCCTCAGATGCTCGGCACGCTGCAAGTCGTTCTTTGCCAGTTCGAGTCTAGCCTTGGCCCGCTCGAGCTCGCCTACCGCGCGATTCAGTTCAGCCCGGTAAGGGCGCGGATCGATGACAAACAGCAGGTCACCTTTTTTGACCTTATCGCCGGCTTTGAAATTTACCTTATCCAGGTAGCCGTCTACTCTTGCTCTGACCTCCACGGTCTCGATCGCTTCGATACGCCCCGCCCCGTGTATTCGTCCCATTCCAACACTTCCTTTTGCAGCGGTTGTGCGATTTTCACTTTCGGCGCCGGCATCTGCTCGTCTGCGGCCTGATTCTCAGAAGGCTTGGTGCAGCCGAGGAGTTGCATGAGCAGTACCGCGTACAGGCTTATCCATGCTGCGGTCCGCCGAAGGGTAAGGTTGGAGGCCGTCAGGGATCGAGAATTGTGGGGTTGATTTGAAAAGTGCGAAGCTTTAGCCGCTGCAAACGAAACTGGCATAGGTGTGGCGTATCAAGAAGGAACAAAATAGAAGTAGCGACACGGTACCAAAGAAAAAGGTAAGATATCTTTTCATTATTCTCGCCAAACTGAACGGCGGTGTCCAATTAAATTGACTAAAAACAATACGTGATGAACCGTATCGGCCGGCCGCGGAAGGGTGAATCTGCCATCCGCCGCGACCAACTCTTGGATCATGCGCTTCGATTGTTCGTGGAACGGGGCTACGGCAATGTGAGTCTGGAAACGATCGCCCGGGAAGCTCGCGTTTCGCTTCGTACGATCTACCGCCATTTCGGCGGAAAAGCGGATCTCTTCGGAGCGGTCATTCGCCACTACAGCGACCTGCTGGCCGCTACGTTGCCTTTGGATCAAGCGCTGGCCAGACCCTTGGAAGAAACGCTCGTCGCCTTCGGGACGCATTTTATTTCTTGCTTTTCACGTCCCGAGATCGTTCGCTTGCGGGCGCAATTGATTGCCGAGGCCCATCAGTTTCCCGAACTCGCAGCGGAATTTTATGAGCAAGGCCCTCAGCGGACCTTGGAACGGCTCGCAGCGTTTTTCGCAGTGCACCAAGAGGCGGGGCGATTGGTGGCCATGGATCCGACCTTCTTGGCAGGACAGTTCATAAGCGCGCTGCGCGGTGAACGGTTTCAGCGCCAACAACTTGGCCTGGAGGGCGCGCCGACCGATAGGGAGGTAGAGAAGTGGGCGAAACAAACCGTGAGATTGTTCTTGCAGGGCTGTCTAAGCCGGACGATCATTGGATGACTGTGCCGGTAGCGATGGGGATTCGCTTCTAACCCTCGTGCTTGCCCGGAAATTCGAATAAAAATAAAGCTGCTTTTTCAAGCAGCTCGAAGAGGGGGGAGGTAAGGAAATTCGAAATCAAAAATAGGTTCGGTAGTGCTCGGTTCTGGAGCTCGTCTTTCCATATTCCGCCAGCGCGTAGGCTTTGAGAAGTTTCATCGCACTGTGCTCGCCATACCATAACCCCGTCATCGGATCTTGCCATTCGATCCGATAGCAGCCGGTGTTGGAGAGTTTCCGCCGTTTCCACCCGCATCCCCAGAGCATGAAGATCGTTAAGCAGCGTTCCAGTCGAGCATTTACGGACGTTTTCATGAGCGTACCCTCACATTGACGATGGTGAAGACGACTTCCGGCATTTGACAGTCATCCCGATTTCCGGCGAGGGATGATCCCGCCGATAAAATTCACGCTTGGTTTTTCTAAAGCATGAATGATGCCATCACTTCAAGACCTCGGTTTGCTCGAAAACGGCTAATAATGCCGGGCAGTTTTGCAATTTATTGCGCGAATGGTGCGCATCAAGAAGCTACTGCACCAAAATATGGCTTTTTCCGCGTTTCAGACTCAAGCTAATCATGCGTTTCCGGCAAGGCCGGAAATACGTTGACTGGTTCTATTTTGGGAAACTTTGATGGGCTATGCTCGATCAGTTTGTTGTGTTAACGCGTGATTTTGACGACAAAGGGGTGAGCATCGTGAGAAAGACAATTATTTTCGGCGGAACCTTGATGGCGGTTTCAGCGATAGGTTTGGCGACTGACGACAATAGGTATCCAGCCTATGATTTTCAGCCAAGTGTGATCGTTCCGGCGCCTGAAGAGGGCGGGGGCGTTCCGTCGAAGGAGGTTGGCACACAGCGGGATGCGAAGTATCCGGCAGCTTATTTCGAGCCGACAGTGATCATACCGGCGTCCGAAGAGGCGACTAAGGAGGAAGCTCCGCAACCGGACCCTCGTTATCCGGCCTATCACTTCGAACCGAAAGTCATTTATCAGGAGAAGTAAGCAGCCGTTAGGGCGCCTGGCATAGCGGAGATCACGGTTTCATGTATCTGAAGCGGGTACGCCGGTCGCCGGCGTACCCATCACGCCGGGTTTGAATCGCGATCCGGACGATTTAAGGAAGCTCCGATTAAATCTCCAATTCGGAGAAGCGACCTGTGCAACGGACTGATCTAACAGGCCATCACCCAACCCAATCACTCCGCACATTCCCTGTGCGGAGCCGCAAGCGGCGCTCACGCGTGCAAATCGGCCTCGCCGCGTTGCGCCTTGCCCTGCCGATTTGTCCCAGAGGGAATGGGCTTATTCAGGGCTTCCTTAATACTGGTAAGGATAAGTCCGTGGCTGCTGCGTTGCGGACTGGGACGGATAGTAAGGGTCGTTGTAGTTGTTGTAATTGGGGTGGCGATTGTAGTAGGAATCGCGTTTTTTCTTCTGATCCATATAATAGCCGGCCGCACCTCCGACCATGGCTCCCACGGCGCCGCCCACGAGTGCTCCCCGTCCGCCGTCGTCCGCGGCGTGTCCGAGCAGGGCGCCCCCGGCCGCGCCGATTGCGGCGCCGGTGACCGTATTGCGATAAGCATAATCGTTATGGCCGTGATATCCGGTAGATGCGCAGCCGGTAAGTGTGATGGTAAGGCTCAGGACCATCAATCCTAATTTCAGATCGTTCACGGGATTCGCTCCTTTTTCTAACAACGTGAGTTTAGTATTGATCGGGTTTCCTGAACGGAGCCTGAATCAGTTGGTTGGTAGAGGTGCCGGCCGCGGAACTCTAGGATGGGGTCTCGTGAATGTCTTTTAAACTTGATCGAGCCAGCCGAAGGTGTGCTTGACGGCCTTGTTCCAACCGGAATAGAGATAATCCCGAGTTTCTCGTGCCATTCGCGGTTGCCATTCCTTGTCTTTTCTCCAGAGGCCGCGGAGTTCGCCGATATCGGCCCAAAAGCCGACAGCGAGACCGGCGGCATAGGCTGCCCCGAGTGCGGTCGTTTCGGTTACGATCGGGCGCGCAATCGGAATGCCGAGGATATCCGATAGGAACTGCATCAGCGTCTCATTGACGACCATGCCTCCGTCCACTTTGAGGAGATCCAGATCCATGCCCGTTTCCTGCCGCATTGCATCAACGATGTCGCGAGTCTGGTAGGCGGTGGCTTCCAGTGCCGCCCGCGCAAAGTGGCCTTTATCCGCATAAGGGGTCAACCCGATGATGATGCCCCGTGCGTCGCTGCGCCAATAGGGCGCGAACAGGCCGGAGAAGGCCGGAACGATGTAAATGCCACCGTTGTCCTCGACGCTATTGGCGAGATCTTCGACCTCCGCCGCGGTCTTAATGAGTCCCAGATTGTCCCTGAGCCACTGGACGAGGGCTCCGGCGTAGGCAATGGAACCTTCGAGGGCGAAGACCGGGGGCGTGTCGCCGAGCTGGTACGCCACCGTGGTAATGAGCCCGTGGCGGGAGTGCACCGGGTTCGAGCCGGTATTCAACAGCAGGAAGCATCCGGTTCCGTACGTGTTTTTTGCCTCCCCTCGGTCGAATCCGGTTTGTCCGAATAAGGCAGCCTGCTGATCGCCCAGAATGCCCGCTACGGGGACGCCGGCGAGGACCCCGGTTGCGAGGCCATAGATTTCGGATGAAGAATGGATAGCCGGCAGGGCAGCGGGCGGTACGTTCATGGCGGCGAGAAGATCGTCGTCCCAGGCCAGGGTCTCGATATTCATCAACAAGGTCCGCGAGGCATTGGTTGCGTCGGTGACATGGACGCCGCCGTTGACGCCACCGGTGAGATTCCAGACCAGCCAGCTGTCGATCGTTCCACACAGCAATTCGCCACGCTCTGCCTTTATCCGGGCGCCTTCGATATTTTCCAGCAGCCATTGAAGCTTGGGCCCCGAAAAATAGGTGGCGATCGGCAGTCCGGTTCGTACGCGAAATCTATCCCGTCCCCCTTCCAGGGAAAGTTGGTCGCAGATTTCGACGCTGCGCGTATCCTGCCAAACGATGGCCGGATATATCGGATTCCCCGTGGATTGATCCCAGGCAACGAGTGTTTCGCGCTGGTTGGTTACTGCGAGAGCGGCAATATCTCCGGTTTCTGTCTTTGCTTCCTGCAAGGCTTTCGACACGACCGTTTGAACGTTCTGCCAAATTTCAAGCGGATCATGTTCGACCCAACCGGGCCTTGGATAAAACTGCCGATGCTCCATCTGAGTCATGGCTCCGGCCCGTCCGGCATGATCAAATAGGATGCAGCGTGTACTGGTGGTGCCTTGATCGATGACGGCTATGTAACGGGACATGGTGTGTTTCCCAAAAGTTACGGGATTGCAGGAAGTCCGGCATGACGCCTTCTCCTCCACGGTTTACCTATCACGTCATCAAAATTCGGGCAAGCCCGCCACTAGCAAATCCGCACGCGAGAGAGGCCAGATATGTGAAACTGTGCCGGCTTTATGGACCGCCATAGTCATGTTTAAAAGCGGAGCGATTAGGAATGCGTGTCCGTTTGCCTAATCAATTGATAAGAATTATCATTTGGCTTTTCCGACATAAAACCGTAAAATTTTTGCGGTTAGCCTTTTTTGTCATGACATCGTGAGAGGACCGAACACTATGCAGAACAGGATTTACTCGGGCCGGTTTATTGTATTAAGCGCATTATTAATGGTTTGCGGCTCGGTTTCCGCGGCCGAGAACTATACGCTGACCATCAAGGAACATCGTTTTGAACCGGAAGAGCTCGAGGTGCCTGCAGGCAGGAAGATCAAGCTCATCGTGAAAAATGAAGATTCCACGCCTGAGGAATTCGAAAGCCGATCTTTGAAAAGGGAAAAGATCATTCCCGGCAAGAGTCAGGCAACCATTTTCGTCGGTCCGCTCGATCCGGGCACGTATGATTTTTTTGGTGAATTTCATGAAGAATCCGCTAAGGGGCGGATCCTGGCAAAATAGCGTGGTCGCACTCCGAACATGTTAGCCACTGCAATCATAGTATTCCGAGAAGTCATCGAAGCCGCTCTGGTGATCAGTATCGTCATGGCAGCCAGCCGCGGCGTTCCCGCTCGCGGTTGGTGGATATGGGGCGGCGTCGGGGGTGGATTGATAGCCGCCTGCGTCGTCGCGGTATTTGCCGATACTCTCGCGGAGGCGGCGTCGGGCGTGGGACAGGATCTTTTTAACGCGGCCGTGTTGTTCACTGCCGTCGCGATGCTGGGCTGGCACAATATCTGGATGCAGCGCCACGGTCGGGAACTCGCTCGGGAGATGAATCAGGTAGGCAAAGCCGTGGTTTCGGGCGAGCGGCCGCTCTATGCTCTGGCGATCGTCGTGGGGCTCGCGGTGCTGCGAGAAGGATCGGAAGTCGTTCTGTTCTTGTATGGAATTGCTTCGGCGGATGAAAGTAGTGCGGGGTCCATGCTGACGGGAGGAGTCATCGGCATATCATTCGGTACGGCCGTGGGCCTGGCGATATATTACGGTTTACTGCGCATTCCCACCCGGCATCTTTTCAGGGCCACCAGCTGGCTTATACTGTTCTTGGCCGCCGGACTGGCTTCACAGGGGGCGGCATATCTGGTGCAAGCCGACCTTCTTCCGCCCCTGGGGCGAGAGGTGTGGAATACATCCGATTGGCTGTCGGAGGACAGTCTGATCGGTCAAATTTTGCATACCCTCGTCGGCTACGTATCGCGCCCCGATGGCGTACAAATTCTGTTTTATCTTGCAACGATAGCCATTATCGCCAGCTTGATGCGCTTATTCGGCGACGAGCCGGCACGTCCCGTAGGGCACTGACGGAGACCACCGAATCCGCAACGGCTGGAAAAACCGGCCGCAGCCTTGTCGGCAGTCGCGAAAGACGGTTGAATACCGGTTATGGCACAGCAGTCGCCCGATAAGCCGTTTACGCCATCTATAGAGAGAGCGACGGTATCCGGTCATAACATTCTCACGCTAAAGGGCGGCTGGAATGTGCGGGGTCTGGCCACGGAGGAAGCGCGGCTCGCTGAATTGATTCACGGTTTTGTCGGGGACGACGAAAGCGAATGGGACATTCGTGAAGTCACCGCCTTGGATAGTGCCGGGGCCTTCTTGCTTTGGCGCGCCTGGGGAGGCCGGTTGCCACGGAAGGTTTACTTGCGTCCCGAGCAGGAGTCGACCTTTACGCGCCTGCAGAATCGGCCCGCAAAATTTTCCGAGCCGATGGATCGGCAAACAAAACCCATCGGCGAGCGCATCGGTCTACTTTTTTCCAGTACGGCCGAACATTTCAAGGCGCTGGTGTCAATGCTCGGGCAGTTGATATTGGATGTGGGGCGAGTGCTCAGGCATCCCCGGGACATACCGTTGCGGGAGATTTCAGCGGCCATTCATGAGACCGGCGGTCGTGCCTTGGGCATTACCGCCCTGGTCGGTTTTCTCATAGGAATCGTGGTCAGCTATCTCTCTTCGCTGCAACTGCAAACTTTCGGCGCACAAATTTATATCGTCAACATACTCGGCTTGAGCATTATCCGGGAGCTCGGTCCGCTGCTCGCCGCCATTCTCGTGGCGGGCCGTTCGGGGTCGGCCATGACCGCGCGTATCGGTGTGATGCGGGTCACCCAGGAATTGGATGCGCTTGAAGCACTGGGCATTTCCCGTTCCTTACGTCTGATTTTTCCGAAAGTCCTCGCCTTGACAATAGCTCTGCCGCTACTGGTCGTCTGGACTGACGCGATCGCCCTGGTCGGAGGCGCGATCGCCGCTCACTTCGAACTGGGGGTCGGGTATTATCAATTCTTTATGAACTTGCCCGACGCAGTGCCCGTGTCCAATTTCGCCATCGGCTTCGGCAAGGGTGCGGTGTTCGGACTGTTCATCGCACTCCTGGCCTGCCATTTCGGCATGCGCATAGAACCGAACACCGAAAGCCTGGGAAACGAAACCACGCGCTCGGTGGTCGCATCCATAACCCTGGTCATCCTGATCGACGCCGTGTTCGCGATCCTGTTCCGCAACGTAGGTCTGTGATGGGCGATTCCGTTATTCGAATGGAACACATTTGGACCTGTTTCGGGAAAAACGTGGTGCATCGTGATGTCAGTCTATCCTTGGAGAAAGGGGAAATTTTCGGTCTGGTCGGCGGCTCGGGTAGCGGCAAAACGGTACTGATGCGAGAAATGATCGGTCTACAGGAGCCGACTCGCGGCAAAGTCTTTTTGTTCGGCGAATGTCTGCAAGACGCAGCGGCCGGCCGCCACCAGCAGCTCCGTAACCGTTGCGGCGTGCTGTTTCAGAGCGGGGCGCTATTCAGCGCTCTGAGTGTTTTCGAAAACATCGCTTTCCCGGTGCGCGAGGTGGGCCGTTTCGACGAAGAACTCATCGCTCATCTGGTGCGCATGAAGCTCCTCATGGTGGGATTGACCGAACATGCCGCCACCTTGATGCCGGCCGAACTGTCCGGCGGCATGATCAAACGCGTCGCCTTGGCGCGGGCACTGGTCATGGAGCCGGAATTGCTGTTTCTCGACGAGCCGACATCAGGTCTCGATCCGGTGTTGAGCGAGGAATTCGTCGATCTTCTGGGGGGGCTGCATGCCGAGCTCGGCTTTACCGTCGTCATGGTGACTCACGACTTGGATACGATCAAAGATTTGTGCACCAAGGTCGGCGTGCTGGCCGAGCAGCGCCTGGTCGTATGCGGTTCGGTCAGGGAAGCCCTGGCTTCCGAGCATCCTTTTGCCCGTCATTATTTTCACGGGAAGCGCGGCAATCGCGTTTTCGAAGGCACCGATTGATATGGGCAGAGAGTCCTACGCGTTTCTGACCGGGTTGTTCGTCATCATTCTGGGTGCGGCCTCGATCATCGCCGCCCTGTGGTTGGGTAATTATGGCGAGGAGTACAAGAGCTATTACGTCGTAACCCAGGGCTCGGTATCCGGGCTCAACCCCGAGTCCACCGTTCTTTTTCGCGGCGTGAATGCCGGCAAGGTTTCTTCTATCGGTTTCGATCCGCAAGATCGCCGAAACATACTCGTTCGGATCGAACTAATGAGAGATCTTCCGATCACCCATGGTACGTTTGCCATGCTCCGCGTACAGGCGTTGACCGGCTTGGCTCAAGTGGAGTTGTACGATAACGGTGATCAGCCGGAGCCTTTGCCGACGGACCCTGACGATCCCGCTCGCATTCCGCTGCGTCCTTCGCTGTTCGATAAGCTTACCGAGTCCGGTCAAGACATTCTTACGCAGATTGGCATGCTGGCGAATCGGCTGAACAGTCTGCTGAACGAGGGAAATCGTGAGCGGATTCAGCGTATCCTGGAGTCGGTTGCGGGTGCTGCCGAACAACTGGCTACTTTGGAGGAAAGCATGGATGAAATGCTGGCTGAAATGCCCGCTCTGACCAACGAGGCGCAGCGGATGATGGCGGGGATAACCCGCCTTACCGGAGAATTGGAAACGACCGTCAAAGAGATTCGAGGCCTCACGAGGAGCACGGAAGACGTTATCGCCGCTGGCAGTTCTGCAGGGGAAACGGTGATGCAAACGACCCTGCCGAAGATAAACGCCTTGCTCGACGAGACCCGCTCGATTGCCGTCAACATGAGAAATCTATCCGACATGCTGAGAGACGACCCGCGAATTCTTCTACTCGGACCGCCCAAGCAAGTGCCGGGACCGGGGGAGCCGGGCTTCACGGAGCCGAAATGAAGAGTTTTGTTGTTGCAGGATTGTCGGCGTTGCTGTTGACCGTCTCCGGTTGTAGCTTCACGCCTGAAAAATCGCCTACGCCCAGACTTCATGATTTGGGACCTTTGCCGAGCGGCGCGGAATACTTGCCGATGCCGTGGTCGGCAGTGGACGTGACCGCGCCGGAGTGGCTCAAGAACGACCGGATTCACTACAGGCTGGTTTATTCCGATTCCACGCGCGTGGGTGTTTACACGCTGGACCGCTGGGTTGCGCCGCCGTCCGAGTTGCTGGCACTACGGTTTGGCACTTCCGGAGATGGCGGGCCGTTGCGGGTTCGGATCGAACTTCAGGCGTTTGAGCAGATTTTCGAGCAACCCGATAGCGCCAAGGCCGTGATGCGTTTTCGTGTTTCCGTTCATGAGCTCCGGAGTAGAAACCGTTTGGCGGAACGAACATTTGAGCTCAGCACAATTTCGCCGAGTCCCGATGCCGCCGGTGCCGTGGTGTCTCTGGCAGACTTGGCCGATGATGCCATAGAGAGGGTAAGGCTCTGGATCGAGGGAACGGATCTGGTTAACGAGCCTTCCGCCAGGCCTCGTTGAGCGACGCCACTCGAGATTCCGTTCGCATTCGACCAATCGTCATTGAGCGGTGTTTTTTGTCGCGATTTTTCTCGTAAGTCTGAAAAAGGGCTCTCAAGGTCACAAGCACACTGTATCGAAGTGATCATTTTGGGAAACATTGAGGATACAGTAAGAGCATTTAATTCCTGAGTGATGCAGTAGGAAATTAGCGATCACTTCTATTCGAATGTAAATATGTTGCAGATTTTGAAAGAAAAAATTGAGAGAGTGTTACCGAAGTGCAGCGTCGGCAAAAAAGTGTGGACACACAAATTTTTTTCTTTAGACTGTGCCCCAGCTTTACGGAGGAAGCGCGAAAACATTGAGTCGTCAAAGAGGAGGAAAGGCCCCTTGAGGGTCGATATAACTACAATAAAAGCACAAATAAGTTGCGTCGCTATTGGTTAGCCGACGTATTACGCAACAACAACAACAATAATGATATTGCCCGCGTCAAGCGGGCTTTTTTTTTGCCTACGCCGCGGCCAAAAAAAAAGCGACCACAAGGGTCGCCAAGAGGAGGAGAACTTTTGGCCGGACTCAATCGAGGATCGGACTAAATCACACCAAGTTCTATTGAGGTTGGTATAAAGTATACAGACTTATAACAGCTCATTGTATAAGAAATTCTTATGATCTAAATAGCTCTCGGTTATTATCGGCTGGAAAATAATGTGTCGAATAACATACGCCCAGTACCGGACTCGCGGTTTTACTTCAGCGGAGCGTCATTCCTGCAGGGAAGGGGCATTCGGGCGCTCCCCGGATGACCGTTTGCAATTGAAAGTATAGCTCCGGAGCTGCACGATGCAGATTTGGAGATCGCGATGCCGGACGCGGTAGCCGGCAGGGGCAAGTGGGGCGGTTTCGATCAGCTCAAGCGTGTTAACCGTGGACTAAGCCATCCTTGGCGTATCCGCGGGAACCAGACCGCTCGGTCCGGCGTCAATCCCTGTTTAGGTCGCAACTCGTCCGGAGAACGCTCTTCCTCAAAGTGACAGCTTAAGTCCTACCCAACCGGCTCTGGGCGCGCCGATGCCAACGAAGCGGGGATCGGTAAAGTTGTCACCGAGCACTTCATCGGCTTCGCCATACAGCCCGAACGTGTGATACCGCTTGTCGAACAGGTTGTCGATACGACTGAACAATGCCACGTGCTCGTTGAAGCGATATTCTCCATGGAGGTTGAATACCGCGTATTCATCGAGCGGCTTGTTGAGATTGGCTTCGTCGCCGCGGAAATACTGGCCGCTGTTGAAAATCATGTTTGCGCCGACGGTCAGTCCCTTGATGACTTCGACGTCCGCCGAGACCTTCAGCATATGCTTGGGAAGGCCGGGGACCCGGTCGCCTTTTTCCACCGGGATCTGTCCGTCCTCGTTCGCGGACGGGTTGTTCGGGCTGCTGGCGAGAAATGGCGTACGAAAGGTAGCGTCCAGCAAGGTGTAGTTGACGCCGAAGCGTACTCGCTCGAACGCGCCCGAAAGCCCCAGTTCGATGCCCCGGCGGCGGGTGGTTCCGACGTTGTCGAAATACCCTTGATTGGTGAGATTGCCGCTGCTGATGAAAATGATGTCGTCGTGGTTTTCGGTCTGGAATAGCCCGGCATTCCAGTTGATTTTACCTCCCCACAGCTGAGCGAATTCACCTCGGAAACCGGCCTCCCAGGTTTTGGCCACCACCTGGTCCAGCGGTGGGTCGGCAAGAAACGCATTCGGGAGCTTGCACGGAGCTTCGGGGTTGGCGCAGGTCAGCTCCACCGGCGTGGGAGCCCGGTTCGATTCGCTATAGCTGCCGTACGCGGTGAATTCCGGCATGAAGGCGTAGGTCAAACCGGCCGAAGGATTGAACCGTTCGAATTTGTGAAAGCCGTTTAAATCCTCGCCGTATTTATCGTCGAGCCGGATGAATGACAAGTTGTAGCGACCCGCCGCCGTCAGTGTCAGCTTGTCGGTCACCGACAAGGTATCGCTGATATAGATCCCATGGTGGCGAACATGGGCATGGACCCTCACCCGCGATTCGCCCACCAGGACTCCGCTTCCTATGGTGCCGCGGTCGTCGGTGAGTGAAGCAAGTTCCGTATCGGATCGGAAGTGAATGCGGCCCTCGTCGTAGCTGCCGCCGGCGACGATGCGGTTGTGCATGCCGAACATATCGTGTTCGAAAGCGCCCTGCAGGCTGCCGCCGTAACTGCGCTGGTTGGTTTGGCTGGTATTGTTGGTAGCGCCTTCGAGGGCATCGCTGGCCACGATGTTATTGCCATTGATGTCCTCGACGATTTCCTCCTCGTCGCCCTCTTCCTCGCAAAGGAAACCTTCATTGGCCGGATCCTCGCATTCCTCGAAGTCGGAATCATCGCCATTGAAGGTTTTGATACGGTTTTGCCGGAAATAAGCGTTACCCGACAGCTCGAAGTGATCGGTGAGCCAGGTGCTGCCGTCAAGAGACGCCAGGAACAGTCGCGTGATGGTGCGGTCCGGATGGGTGAAAATTGCCTCCGGATCTTGCTTGGCGAGTTGAAGCGGCAAGGCGCCGTTACCGATCATCCGGTTGTTGTTGGAGGCGAGGGTGAGGTTCAATTTCGAACGCTCGTCTTGCCAACTGAACGTGCCGAATCCTTGCTTGACGTCAGTGGGCGATAAATCGCGCCAACCGTCTTCATAGAAGCTCTTGAGATCGATGAAATAACCGACCGTTCCATTGTTCCAGCCGCTGGTGACTTCCTGCCAGTGCCGTCCCCAGGAGCCGCCGGCGACTTCGATCGTGTGGCCGGGTGCGGTGAAGCCGGTCTTGGTGCGCATCGAAATGGCACCGCCCAGGCTGTTCAGGCCGTAAATCGGATTCGAACCTGAGTGCAGGGTCATCCGGTCGATGGCGCCTTCGGGGATCAAGTCCCAGTTGACGGTGTCGCCGAACGGTTCGTTGAAGCGAATGCCGTTGACATAGACGGACAAACCTTGCGGCAGCCCCAGCAGCGGCGATGCGGTAAATCCTCTAAATTGAACGTCGGGCTGAAAGGGGTTGTTCTGAGCATCGTTGACGTTGACGCTGCCGAAATTCCAGCGCATGTAATCCGCTAGCGAAAAGCTCTGATACTGGTCGAGTTCCTCGGACGTGGCCGATTGTACGGGCGCGGGAATTTTCGCCGCCGGTACGCCAGACACCATCAGCGGTGTCTCGCCTACAATCTCGACCGTTCCCAAATCGACGCTGCCATCCTCGTTTTCTGCGGCGGCTGCCAGCCCTGCATGCACGAGAACGAAGAGTGACGTTCCCGCGTGACCTATTCTTCTTTTAAGCATAAAAACCCCCACGAATTCAGCGGAATCGCGAATGGTAAGGGAAGTTAGCCGGCTTTAATATGGGAAAAAATCCCGATGATCAAGCCTTCAGCAGCCCATATTGATAAGCGAGGCGAGCCATTTCCGCCGTAGTGCTGACGTTGAGCTTATTCTTGATCAGGGTGGTGTAATTGCCGACGGTCTTATAGCTGAGACGCAGCTCGTCCGCAACTTCGCGGGTCGTGTAACCTTTGGCCAAGAGGCAGAACACGTCGAATTCGCGGGCCGATAGCGCGTTCAGATCGATAGATGCGTCTTTTTTTCCGGCTATGGTTTGCACTAAAAGTCTCTGCGCGATCTCCGGTTCCACATAGGTTTCTCCTCCGGCCACTTTCTTCACGGCCTCGACCAAAGTTTCCGGAGCGCTGCTTTTAGTGATGTAACCCTTGGCTCCGGCCTCGAGAGCTCTAAGCACGTAAACCAGTTCGTCGTAGATGCTGAATACCAGTATTTTGGCTCCGGGATCGCGCGACGAAATGCGGCGAATGGAAGCGAGCCCTCCGATTCCCGGAAGACTCAGATCCATAACGATCACATTGGGGTGCCACTCCGAGTAATACTGACAGGCTTCTTCGCCGCGTTCGGCTTCGCAGACGACCTCGATATTGTCGCTCTGGGACAGCAACAGGCGGTAGCCTGCGCGGACCACGGCGTGATCGTCGACCAGCATGACGGTGATTTTCGGGTTCATCGGGAGGCTTCTCCGCAAGGTACGCAAACTTCGAGTGTTACGCCGTCGCCGGGGCTCGTGTCCAGGCGGAACAGCCCGCCCAGGCTGGCGACGCGTTCGCGAATGCCCAGCAATCCGAACCCGCGACGAGGCCCGTTCGGGTCGAAGCCACGTCCATTATCCCTGATTGTGAGTTGGATCCAGCTTCGGTCGTGCTCATCCGTTTCGGCGATCTCTTTCAATGCGAGTTTTATGCGAACGTCATCGGCTTCCGCATGCTTGACGATATTCGTAAGACACTCCTGAACGATGCGGAATAGGTGGATTTTCGCTGCGCCGGCGGATTCCTCGATATCGTCCTCGCAGTCGAAGTGCAGGTTTACGCCGGGATTGCGGCTGCGCCAGCTCTCGATCAGATCTTCCAGCGAGACGACTAGCCCTAGTTCGTCCAGCATAAGGGGACGCAAACGGCGCATCATGCCCCGCACTACGCCGAAGAGGCGGTCGCAAATGGCCATGATGCAGTCGATCGCCTCGTTATCCTGGGGGCGGCTGTCGGGTTTGCGCAGTGAGGCCGTCATGACCTTGATCGCGCTGAGCGATTGTCCGAGTTCGTCGTGAAGTTCATGAGCCAGATAGCGGCGTTCTTCTTCCTGTATGGCCAGAGATTGTTGGGTGAGTGCGCGGTTATCGTTGCGGGCTTTTTCGAGAGCTGAAGCCATATGATTGAACGCCTGGGAGATTCGCGCGAATTCGGGCAGGGAAAAACCCGGCAGACGTCTGCCGTAATCGCCCCGTTCGATATCTTCCAGTCCGTCGAGAATTACCCCAACGCATCGAAATGCCCTGCCTACCGTGATGTGGACCACAGCATAAATGGTCACCGCCAGAGTCGCGATCAGCGTGAAAAAGCCCAAGGCTTCATGCCATGCTTCGGCAATTTCATCCTCGGGGTTGGCCTCGATGAGAATGCGGGTAGCATCGCTGCCGGCGGTATTCACCTTCTTTTCCGCCACGATGGAACGGGGCTTGACGGCCCAGGCGAACCAGCCGGGTACCTCCGAGGTGTTCCGTTTCGCTTGCTCGCGGACGCCGGCGGGCGGGTGCTCACTCCATCGCCTAGGCTTCCCCTCCGAGCCTGCATGCGCCTGTGGAGGTTCGTTCGCGCTAAATGATTCCGGGAAAGGCGTGACTTGAATGCGGAGATGCCGGGTTTTATCCAGCCGGTTCAGCTGTGAAAGCCAGCTGCCGAGCGGCGGGCTGGCAGCGGGGCTGTCGGCCAGGCTGACTTCGATCAGTTGCAGGGCCAGATTGACCGTGGAGTTGATTTCCTCTGCAACCGACCGGCGGGCATTGTGAATGGCAAACAGGGTGCCCAGGCCCAGTATCGCCAACATGGTCAGCGCGATCATCAGATTCAGGCGGAAACGTAAGCTAAGGCTCTCGCGCATCATATTCGGCGGTTCGATCGTGAACTTAGGACCATCCGTGTGAACGAAAAACGGGTTCCGCCAAGCCCGTTCGAGGGTGGGTAAATACGAATAGCTATCATCACAAATGCCTTAAACGAAGGGAGGCTAGAGAAGGGCGCTCATTCCGTCAAGCATCCGGTGTTGATCATGCGAAAAAAGGAAATTTTCCCGATGCGGCCGTGTATCGATACTTGGGGAGGCTGTACCGGATAGGCGGTTTGTCGCGCCTTATCCTGATTTTTTCCCGTCGTGATTCGGGCTTATTCCACTACAGTCCGCTAATGGATTCTTCCAAAATTCGCCGCCGTGATCATTGATCCATGGTCGCTCTGTCTTCGGGCAGGCCGAAAAAGAATTCAGCGAGGAAAATATATGCAAAAACGCAAATTGGCGGTGGCCATCAGCGGTGCTCTGATGGCTGGGGGGCTATTGGCCATTCCCGGCACCGGCTCCGCAAACGACGCTCTCATCGAAATGTCGAAGGACGACAAGAACTGGGTCATGCAGACCAAGGACTATAGCGCTACTCACTTTTCCAAATTGACCCAGATCAATGCGGATAATATCCATCACCTCAAGGTAGCCTGGACATTTTCCACCGGAACTCTGCACGGGCACGAGGGCGCTCCCCTGGTAGCGGACGGCATTATGTACGTTCATACGCCGTTCCCCAATAACGTTTTCGCTCTCGATCTCAATGATCCCGGCAAGATCATCTGGCAGTACAAGCCCAAGCAGAACCCGGCAGCGCGCGCCGTGGCCTGCTGCGACGTGGTGAACCGCGGGTTGGCTTACGTTCCCGCCGGGGATCATGGTCCGGCCAAGATTTTCCTGAATCAGTTGGACGGACACATCGTCGCTCTCAACGCCAAGACCGGCGAAGAGATCTGGAAGATGGAGAACTCCGATATCTCGGTGGGTTCTACCCTCACCATCGCTCCTTTCGTGGTAAAGGATAAGGTTCTGGTCGGCACATCGGGTGCCGAGCTGGGTGTGCGCGGCTATGTCACTGCTTACAACATCAAGGACGGTAAGATGGAGTGGCGCGCGTACGCGACCGGCCCGGACGAAGACATGTTGCTGGACAAGACGTTCAACTCGCACAACCCCCACTACGGACAGTTCGGTTTGGGCCTCGCCACTTGGGAAGGCGACGCCTGGAAGATCGGTGGCGGCACCAACTGGGGCTGGTATGCCTATGATCCGAAGCTGGACATGATCTATTACGGTTCCGGCAATCCGGCGCCGTGGAACGAAACCATGCGGCCCGGCGACAATAAGTGGACCATGACGATCTGGGGGCGGGATGCTGATACCGGTCTTGCCAAGTTCGGCTATCAGAAAACGCCTCACGACGAGTGGGATTACGCCGGCGTGAACTACATGGGCCTGTCGGAACAGGAGGTGGACGGTAAGATTCAGCCGCTCCTCACGCATCCTGACCGCAACGGCATCGTCTATACCCTCAATCGCGAAACCGGCGCTCTCGTCAATGCTTTCAAGATCGACGACACCGTGAACTGGGTGAAGAAGGTTGATCTGAAAACCGGTCTGCCGATTCGCGATCCCGAATACTCCACCCGCATGGACCACGAAGCCAAGGGTATTTGTCCGTCGGCCATGGGTTACCACAACCAGGGTATCGAATCCTACGACCCGGACAAGAAGCTGTTCTTCATGGGCGTGAACCATATCTGCATGGATTGGGAGCCGTTCATGCTGCCGTACCGCGCAGGCCAGTTCTTCGTTGGCGCGACGCTGAACATGTATCCGGGGCCCAAGGGTACCTTGGGCCAGGTCAAGGCCATGAATTCGGTCACCGGCAAGATGGAGTGGGAGATTCCGGAGAAGTTCGCCGTATGGGGCGGCACCTTGGCCACCGCGGGTAATCTGGTGTTCTACGGGACCCTCGACGGTTACATCAAGGCGCTGGATTCCCGGAACGGTCGGGAAGTCTGGAAGTTCAAGCTGCCTTCAGGCGTCATTGGGCATCCCATCACCTATTTCCACAACGGTAGACAGTATGTCGCGATCTACTCGGGCGTTGGCGGCTGGCCGGGCGTTGGATTGGTGTTCGACCTGAAAGATCCGACGGCAGGGCTTGGTGCGGTCGGCGCGTTCAAAGAGCTGGCTCATCACACGCAGATGGGTGGTTCGGTATTCGTGTTCTCGCTGTAACTACCGCGTAGAGACATGGCGGGTTGGCGCACTCGCGCATAACCCGCCATCGTCGGCAAGCGGGGTGCAATGACATCCCGGATTGTCTAGAGGGCAAATCGGTATAGCCGTACCGTGTGCAAACCGTCCTATATAACGCGACTCTTTTCTGTTGGGAGGAAAACGCTTCATGCGTTTGATACGCATCGTCATTTGTGCCGTATCGCTGGCCGTTTTCGGCAGCGGAAACGCGGTAGCCGCCGAGCCGCTCAAAGTTTGTGCGGCAGAAAACGAACTTCCGTACTCGGACAAGGACGGCAAGGGTTTTGAAAACAAACTGGCGGAATTGATCGGCAAGGAATTGGGCAGGCCCCTGGAATACGTCTGGTGGACGGATCCCAGGTATTTCATTCGTGACCTGTTGAGTCGGGGTTTGTGCGACGTGGTGATCGGCGTGGACACCGATGACCCGCGTCTGTTGACCTCGAAGCCCTATTACCGCTCCGGTTATGTATTCGTTTACCGGCAGGAAAAAGGGACAAAAGTGGCCGACTGGGACGCCGAGCTTGTGAAAAAGGCGGAGCGCATCGCGTTCATGCCGGACACTCCTGCGGAAACGATGCTCAAAAAGGTTGGACGGTATTACGACCAGTTCAACTATCTGCAGTCGCTGGTCGGCTTCAAGGCCCGCCGTAACCAATACGTCCGCTATGACCCGGAAAAGCTGGTTCGGGAGGTCGAGTCCGGCAATGCGGACTTGGCCGTGTTATGGGGGCCGCAGGCAGGCCGGTATGTAATGAACGCCGGCAAAGCTTTGGAAATGCAGGTGATCCCGGATCACCAGACACGTTCGGACGGTGAGAAAGTGCCCCATCACTATTCCACTTCGGTGGGGGTGCGAAAAGGCGAGGAAGCCTTGCTCGCGGAGATCGATCGCGTGCTGAAGAAACGGGAGAAGGAAATTCAGTCGCTGCTCAAAGCTGAAGGTATTCCCTTGCTGCCCGTGGATCAAACCGGAACGGCATCCACGGAAGCACGCAAGAAGCGGAAATCAACCTAGCCGGATACAGCGGACCTATTGGCAGGACGGCTGATTCGTCAACCAAGATACCCCCACGGATGTAGCAAAAGGAAGTGCTGTCCGGCAGATCGGCCGTGGAGGGCTGATTTGCGCAAGCGGCATCCTTTGGATGCCGCACACGGATGTACTGCGTGAACCCGTGAGTGCTGTTGCCGGACGTGCTTTGATCACCCGGGAAAACAGTGAATAGAACGTACGAAAAAGAACGAACTTGAGGATACAAACTTCATGAAATTAAGAACCTGTGTAGCCGCGCTCGCCATGGGTGCGGTTTTCGTTTCCGCCGAATGCCATGCGGAAATTACTTTCCGTCATGCAGTCACCGGCGAGACGCTGGATTTCAGCTACGGCAAGGCGGGTGGAGATACCGAGGCCTTCAAGCAGTTCAAGGAATCCGGCAAGAACCCCTATAACGGCGACAAGGATGCTATCGATAAAGGACACAGCCTCTATCTCACCGCCTGCTCAGGCTGTCATGGACATGAAGCCGAAGGCAAGCTGGGTCCGGGCTTGGGCGACGACTATTGGACATACCCGAGAGCCGCGACCGACGTTGGGTTGTTCGAAGTCCTCTGGGGCGGTGCCCAGGGCATGATGGGGCCGCAGAACGGCAATCTGAACGCCGACGAAATGCTCCGCATCATGGCGTGGCTTCGCAGCATATACAACGGCGACCCGGCCAAAGCCGAATGGCTGAAATGATTTTTCCACCAGCGAACAGGAGACTCGACCCATGAAACTGAAGACCCTCGTTTTGAGTGCCGGACTGTTGTCCTTGACCGCTTTCAACGTCTCAGCTTACGACGGCACCAAGTGCAAGGCCCCGGGCAATTGCTGGGAACCGAAGCCCGGTTATCCCGAAAAAGTCGCCGGCAGCAAGTACGATCCCAAGCATGATCCAGCCGAGTTGAACAAACAACAGGAGTCGATCAAGGCCATGGAGGCTCGTAACCAGAAGCGCTGGGAACAACTGAACAAGACCGGTAAGTTCGTCTACAAGGTGGACTGAACGTCGTCACCTCGTTCGAGACCGGAAGCTGGAGATTAGCGCCGGAAACATCCCTTTCCGATTTTGCTTCAGCATCCGGGTCTCGGCTTTCAAGAAACGTCAAACTCGCTTCGGCCATTGCCGACCACCCATACTTCTCTATTCTCCGGTCTCAAGCCAAATTCTATGCATTCAGAACAACAACTGGCCGATTGGCGTGAAAAAGCCTTTCGCTTCGAGTCGGAAATCGAAAAAGCCATCGTCGGCCAGCCGCGCGCGATCCGGTTAATGACCATCGCCGTGTTTTCCAGGGGGCACGTGCTGTTGGAAGGCAATGTCGGCGTCGGGAAAACCACCCTGCTCAGAGCCGTATCGCGAGCTGTCGGGGGCGAATATGAAAGGATCGAGGGCACCATCGACCTGATGCCGGCCGATTTGATCTATTACACGTATCTGGACGAGAACGGCAGACCTCGGGTGGACCCCGGGCCCGTGCTGAAGCACGGTGAACGGCTTTCGACATTTTTCTTCAACGAGATCAACCGGGCGCGTCCCCAGGTTCACTCACTTCTGCTGCGCATCATGGCGGAGCGTAGCGTCACCGCATTCAATCGCGAGTCCCGCTTTCCTTATCTTCAGGTGTTCGCCGATCGCAACCGGGTGGAAAAGGAAGAAACTTTCGAGCTTCCCGCCGCCGCTCGCGACCGGTTCCTATTGGAAATCGCGATGGACTATCCGAGCGATGATGACATCTTGGATCAGCTGACCTTCGACCCGCGTTTTCACGACGTCGACACGCTGCTCGGTGCGGTGGGCGAGGCCGTGCTGCCGTTTCGCGAGCTCGACGCCATCGCGGCGGCGATCCAGACAAGCATCGAGGCGAGTCCCACGCTACGTGCCTACACCCGCAACTTATGGCGGGCCAGCCATGAGCCGGAGCGGTTCGGTATTTCCGTAGCCGACGCCGACATGTCGGAATTGATCCAGGCCGGCGCCAGCCCCCGCGGCATGAGCTATCTCATTCGCGCCGCCCGCGTTCACGCCTGGTTGAAAGGGCGGAACCGGGTGATCCCCGAGGACGTGCAAGGCGTATTTTACCCGGCCATGGCACATCGGGTATTTCTGAAGCCTGCCTACGAGTATCGGCGTGACGAGTTGGTGCCAGGACTGGTGGACAAGATTCTCCATTCGATTGCCGCGCCGTGATTTCCAAGCATACGGAGGAATTCCATTACCGGGTGCGGTGGCGCTCGGATGCTGTCCGCCCCGGCTTTCATCCTAGCCGGCGCTCGGGCGCTGGTGAGCGTTTCCACGGGCTCGCGCCGTTACTGCAACATCCCGATCCGCGTCGGATCGACCTTCGCGCGAGCATGCTTGATCCGTTCGGCGGCTACGCCGTGCGGATCTACGAGCAACGCAGTGCGATCAAGGTGTTTGCCGCGGTGGACTTGTCTGCATCGATGGAATTTCGCGGCGACAGCAGTAAGATGACTATGCTGGCGGATTTTCTCGGTTCCCTGGCGTTATCCGCTTATCGCACCGGCGATGCATTCGGCATTATCGGCTGCTCGGAAAAGATCCATGCCGAATTTTCGTTGCCGGTATGCCGGCACCCGGCCATGGCTTTGAACCTCGTGAATCGTCTGCGCCGCTTCCGCCCCAGAGGAACCAACGCCCGCGCTCTGTCGGAGGTGGCGAGATTCCTGCCCACATCGCGTGCCCTGGTCTTCCTGGTCTCGGACTTCCACATGCCTTTGACCCTGATCAAGCGCACTCTGGTTTCATTGGGCCGCCATGACGTGGTTCCCCTGGTATTTTGGGACGCGAAGGAAATGAGCGGTGGCGCGGCGCTGGGGTTTCGCCGTATGCGCGACTTGGAGGACGGGTCGGAACGTTTGCTGCTGTTGCGGCCCAAGCTTCGGGAACGGCTTGAAGAATCCTATCGCGATCGCAGGCAGCGCTTGGTACATCTGTTTCTTAGCCATGGTCGGGAGCCCTTGTTTCTGGAGGAAGGCTTTAGGGCCGACGATGTCACTCGGTATTTCCAGCGTGCCTTATGAGAAGGATCCATCTCGCTTTTCTTTTGGCAATTTCCGGGGCTGCGATAGCGGAAGTCCCGGATTCGCTCGGCCCGATCAAGGATTTTCAGGTTTTAACTCCGCGTCCCTTTGGATACACCATTGGCGACGTCATACGGGAAACGCTGATCATTTCCGTCGATCGGGAGGCGGTCCTCGACCGAAACTCCTTACCCCGGAGCCGAATCAACCGCTGGCTCGAGCTTCGGGAGGCGAACGTCGTGGAATCGGAGAGCGACGGTTTGCGCCGTTATCGCATCGAACTGGCCTATCAAAGTTTTTATGCGCCCCTGGAGGTCAAGAACCTGGCCATACCTGCCTTCAAGCTGGTTTTCAACAGTGTCGGGCAGTCCGGAGTTCCCAAGGATAGTGAAAGTGCCGAAGGGTCGTTTCATCTGGACGTGCCGGCCTGGCGTTTCACGATGGCGCCGATACGCGAGCTCTCGGTGCTTCGAGAGGAGGGACTCGAACCGATGCGGCCCGACGCTCCGCCCCAGTTGCCGGGACGGAGCGGACCGATCCGGGGCCTGGCAGCGGCCGGGGTGGTCGGGTTCGGCGCCGGATTGTACCTAGCTTACCTTCACGGCTATCTTCCTTGGCGCAGGAGAGGCCGGCATTTCGGAGCCGCCTGCCGCACCGTCCGGGCATTGAGCCGTGCCGGCGAAGGGGCGGATTACTCCGCCGCCTATGCCGCGATCCATCACGCCTTCAACGGCGTATATGGGCAGCCGCTGTTTTCGGAACAGCTCGACGAGTTCTTTCTCGAGCGGCCGGCGTACGAACCGATGCGTGCCGAGATTAAGGCGTTCTTCGTCAGTTCTTATGAATTCTTTTTCGGTCAAGAGCCCAAGGAAACGGGATTTCCGATGTCGAGGCTGTTCCGTCTATGCCGGGACTGTTACGACATCGAACGGAACCTTCGATGAATCTGGGATTCGATTATGCCTGGATGCTGCCGTTTCTCGGCCTAGCGTTGCTGCCCCTGGTCCGTTCGCCGGTGACGGGATTCGACGCTGCGTGGAACGCCCTGTTGCCGGCCGATATGCAGTCGCGGATCTGGACCGGGCTGATCAGGCTGATGGGTGTTGTCGCCATAGCCGGCCTGGTTTTGGGTCTCGCCGGTCTGCACCGGGAGGAATATACGGTCGAACGGGTCGGAAAGGGCGCCCACATCGTGCTGCTCCTGGATCGCAGCCAAAGCATGGACCACAGTTTTGCGGGCCGCGCCCCGTCCGGCGCCGAAGAAGCCAAGTCGGCGGCGGCGGAGCGCTTGCTCGCCCAATTCGTTCGTGAGCGAAAAAACGATCGAACCGGCGTGGCGGCGTATAGCACCGGTCCCTTGTTCGTGCTGCCCCTGACCGACAACCGCGAAGCGGTGCTCGCCGCGGTGCGCGCCCTGCGCCTGCCGGCCCTGGCGCAGACCCATATCGGCAAGGGCCTGCTGCTGGCGCTGTCCTATTTCACCGACCAGGCGCTCACGGGATCGCGCATCGTGGTTCTGGTGTCCGACGGTGCGGCTGTCGTCGATCCTGACAGCGAGCAGAAGCTCCGCAAGCTGTTCAAGGAGCACCAAATTCGTCTGTATTGGATTTTTCTGCGCAGCCTCGGCAGTCCTGGAATTTTCGAAGTACCGGAAGATCCACGCGACGACAACGCGAGTGTGCGACCGGAACGTTATCTACATCTGTTCTTCAGCAGCCTCGAAATTCCCTACAAAGCCTACGAGGCTGAAAATCCGGCTGCCCTGGGTGAGGCCATCGCCGATATCGACCGTATCGAAAGCTTGCCGATCCACTATCAGACCCGCATCCCCCGCCTGGATTTGGCGCCGTTCTGTTATGGCGCGGCGTGCCTGGCTCTCTTGCTATTGGTCGGCGTCAAACTCTCGGAAGCGGAAACATGAGTACAAGCCTGAACCTGAAGGTCGCGCTGTCGGCCCTCGTAATATCGTTGTTTGTGGGCACGATTCAATGGCTGGAACTCCAGCGAATCGGGCTCGCCGGCGAGCAGGTTGGAACTTTGCTGAGCGGCACCGACATTTCAGCTGAGGCTTTGGCGCGAGCGCCGCTGGAAGTCAGGCTGGCCCGGGCGGTCTTTCTCGCCGCCAGGGAGCGTCATGACGAGGCCTTGGATGCCTACGGCTACCTGGTCGAACAGGGCGGCGTCCAGTTTCGGGTAACGGCGCTGTACGATCTCGGCAACCTGCACCTGCGCCGCGCTCTGACTCATGTGGAAAAGAACGAAATCAACCGTGCGCTGCCGCTGGTGGAATTGGCCAAGGACGCCTACAAGAAAGCGCTGCGCCTGGACCCGAACCATTGGGACAGTAAGTACAACCTGGAAGTTGCGATGCGGCTTTTGCCGGAAATGGACCGAATTCACCGCGATGGCGGAGAGGAGGAAGCGGAGGAGGAAGAAGGGGCCTTGTGGACCACTGTGCCCGGCTTTCCGAGGGGCCTGCCTTGAAACCGTCGGTCTCCCTGCGCGACCCGCGCTTCGTCTGTCTTGTGCTGGCCTTGCTGAGTGTGGCGACGGCACTGTTTCATCCGACTCTGGAACTATCGCGCCCGGTCTACGACCACATCGTGATCGTCGACATCACCCGTAGCATGAACGTTGCCGATTACCGAATCAAGGGACGGCCGACGAGCCGTCTGGAAACGGTCAAGTCGGCTTTACGATCGGCTTTGCGGGATCTGCCTTGTGGTTCGAGGCTGGGGCTGGGGCTGTTTACCGAGCGGAAATCCTTCCTCTTGTTCGAACCGATCGAAGTTTGCAGCGGGTTCGAAGTCGTCGATACCGCCATCGAACAAATCGACTGGCGCATGGCTTGGGGGGCTGACAGCCGCATTGCCGAAGGACTGTACGACGCGCTGACCCAGTTCCAGAGCTACGGCGTGAACCTGATCTTCATTACCGACGGCCACGAAGCTCCACCGCTCAATCCCCGCTACAAGCGTGACTTCAGCGCTCTCAACAAGGGCAAACTCAAAGGTCTGCTCATCGGCACCGGCGGTCTGAGTCTCGCGCCGATTCCGAAATTCAACGAACGTGGGGAAGTCGTAGGCTTCTATTCAGAAGATGACGTACCTCACCGTTCCACTTTCGGCCTGCCGCCCAAGCCGCCTTCGGAAATTCCGGGCTATCACGAGCGCAACGCGCCGTTCGGCAGCGAACAAGTGATCGGAACCGAGCATCTGTCTTCACTGAAGGAAGACTATCTTCGCCAGTTGGCCGACGAATCCGGACTCGTATACCGCCGCCTGGAGACAGCGGAGGAATTGAGCGCGGACCTTACAGGGCCGGAATTTGCGCGTTTCGAAACGGTTCCGGCCGATATGCGCTGGTTACCCGCGGGCCTCGCTCTGGCGGCGCTGATGGTGCTTTACGGTGTACTTCCGTTCCGGTTGCGGTGATGGATGGCACTATTCGCACGGCCGGCCGAAGCCCGCGCCTCCGATTTTTGTTATCAACCCGAGGAGTTGTGTATTCCATGAAACAAATTGTTCCTGCCTTGTTGACGCTCGGTTTAGCCTTTTCCGCCGGGGTTTCCGCCCACGGCCCGACCCCACAGAAGGTGGTTGAATCCGTGGAGATCAATCTGCCTATAGAAAAAGTCTGGGAGAGGATCAAGGATTTCGGGGCCCTTGGCCAGTGGAATCCGGCGATTGCAAAAAGCGAAAGCGAAGGCGGCAACAAACCCGGTGAAAAGCGCACCCTGACTTTCCCGAACGGCGAGAGCCTGGTTGAGGAACTCGATTTCTACGATGCCGGAGCCTACGAATACGATTACCGGCTGAAGGACTTCAACGTAAAGGCGATGCCGGCGAGTTCCTATTCCGCTGTGCTGAAGCTGACGCCGGCGGAACAGGGCACCAAGGTCGAATGGAAAAGCCGATTGTACCGCGGGGATACCAGCAATTTTCCGCCCGACGAACTGAACGACGAAGCGGCCGTCCAAGCCATGCAGGCATTCTTCAACACCGGTTTGCAGAACCTCAAGCGTATCGCCGAATCCGGCGAGTGAGATTTACGGGCAGTCAGCGCTGGCTTTAGCTTTTAGAAAACGTGTGAGAAGCGTCGGAGAGGTATGCGAAACGCAGATGTCAGGGTAGGATCCCCGGGCTCCCGATGGGGCTGATCGAGGCCTGGTCGGCGATCATCTGCCGAACACAGCTGAGTCGCAGCTTCTCGCACACCCGCGTTGGTGGATGGCGAGCAATCCGAGAGTAAGGACCCGCGCATCGAACCCGGAGCATGCTTTCGTGATGCCCAGTTGGGCCCACGCGAAAGCTTTCCACCCGTCTCTTTAGTGTAGCTCCTTGGGAAATCTTCGATAAAGAGCATCGCGAACATCGCTTAGGCCGATGCGGTGACTTCGAAAAGCTCGTCGCCCTAAGCGACTTTTCTTGTATCGTACTCCATGGTTTCCATGGCCGTTCTCAGCCGGATGGCGGGCGCGCCGAAGCCGGTTCAATTTTATCCGCAAGACTGAAATTTCCTGTCCCGGCAACAGCTTCGAGGCTCGAGGCGATGCTACGGGTCCGTGACAATCCAGTTCGACTTTCGCCGGTTTGCACATTATTATTCGTCCGTTTGCTCAACGCTTTTTCTAGACATGGAATATTCATTAGCCGAATTGCTGCTTTCCGGTTTTAAGCTGATGCTGATCGGCATGACGATCGTGTATCTCTTTTTAGTGTTGCTGGTCTGGACAATCGGAATCACATCGAAACTGATCAATCGCTACGTACCCGAGCCGGAACCGGAACATGCTCCGGGCTCTTCCGTCCCGGCTCCGGATGTCGAATCGGATCAATCCGAAATCATCGCCGTCATCACGGCGGCAATTCACCGGTACCAGAATCAATAACACAACCATAGAGAAGAACTTAGGAGTTTGTTCCATGGCTAACCCCTTAGGCATAACCGACGTCGT